>CAYQLX010000034.1:0-16790 GCA_964418305.1 uncultured Coriobacteriaceae bacterium
CCATCGAGGCTCTGGAAAACGGTGTTGACGAAAACGGCAACCCTTATCCCATGAAGGCGGCGTGGCTGCAGACCACCAACCCGCTCATCAACTCGTCTCCTGACACGCGCCGCACGTACAGGGCGCTCAACAGCCTCGAGTTCATCGTGAGCGTCGACCTTTATATGACGCCGACGGTGCAGGCGCTCGCAGACGTCGTTTTGCCGGCGTGCACCTACGCAGAGCGCAACGGCATCCGCATCGGCGACGGCGTCCAGCGCGGCGAGACGATCAACAAAGCAGTGCAGGTGGGCGAGTGCAAATCCGACATGGTTATCAACTGGGAGCTTGGCAAGCGCATCTGCCCCGACTTTTACCCCTGGGAGACAGAGGAGGACATGTTCTCTGAGGTTTTGTCCGGCATGGGGATGAGCTTTGAGAACCTGCGCGCCAACGCGCCGACGTATTTGGACTTTGAATATCGCAAGTACGAGAAGGGGTTGCTGCGCGCAGATGGCGGCTTGGGCTTCCAGACAGCCACCGGGCGCATCGAGCTATGGTCGACGTACTTCAACCAAGTGGGTATGGATCCGGTTCCGAGCTTTGAGGAGCCCACGCCCGGTCCTGTGGCAAACCCCGATATGTACGAGGAGTACCCGCTGATTCTCACTACCGGTGCACGTAACTGGACGCTGTTCCATTCCGAGCACAGGCAGGTTCCGCGCCTGCGCGCGTACCGTCCCGACCCAATCATTCAGGTGCATCCCGATACCGCTGCCGCCTATGGCGTTGGAGAAGGCGATTGGGTGTGGGTGGAAAATCACCGCGGCCGCGCAAAGCGTAAGGTCGAGCTGTGCGAAGGACTCGATCCGCGCTACTGCTCTACCGACCACGGCTGGTGGTTGCCAGAATCCGGTAAGTACGAGGAGGGCGGCTTTAGCGGTATGTGGGACTTCAACATCAACCAGCTGCTCACCTTTGACCCTGGCAAATCGGGCTTTGGCTCCAACTACAAGACCGTCTTGTGCCGCATTTACAAGTGCGAAGACGACGACTTCAATACCGTTGACAACCCCCTGGGCCATGAGGTTGGGCAAAAGCCGGGCATTAAAGCCTGTGCCAGCGAGCCTGAGAACATCATCGGCAAAGAGAACATGGCCGAGTCTGTCTTGGAGGCTGCCACGACGCATACCTACAACGCTAGCAAGCAGATTAAGGCCGACCCAGAGCTCTACAACATAGACGCAGACGAGCTGGGGCAGCGCGCTAGGCGCATAGAAGCGGCCAAAGAGGCCGAGCGTCAGGCGGTAAGGGATGAGATTGCGGCGATGTTCGCAGAAGCGATGGAGGTGTAAGCCATGGCAAAGGGAATTCTCGTTGATTACGAATGGTGCTCGGGCTGCCACAGCTGCGAGGTCGCCTGCTCGGTCGAGCTGTCGCATAAGGATTTTCCCCGTGGGCATTGCGGAGTGAAGATCCACGAGGAGGGCCTGTACTGGATAGGCAAGGACAAGGCCTGCGACATCTTCATGCCCATTTTTACCGATTTGTGTGACCAGTGCGGCGCGCGAAGGGCAGCGGGAAACGATCTTCCCACCTGCGTCAAGCACTGCCAAGCGCATGTGCTCACCTACGGCGAGCTCGACGAGCTTGCGTCCAAACTGGCTGAAAAGCCAAAGCAAGTGCTTTACGCCTTGTAGGGCTGGCATCTTATGTGTCAGACCTGCATAGGTTGCGGCAAGTGCACAGGCACCTCGAGGCCTGGCTTTGCGCAGGGAGTATGCCCTATCTGCGGCACCGCAGGCGATCCGGACGCCGACGTCTGCCGCGGGTGCGGGGCTATGCTGCCAAAGCTTCCCGGTGTCTGTGCAAATCAAGAGCGTTCTTTGGAGGGTTCGGTTTCTAGAAGGGAAAACTGACATGAACAAGCTCGTTGTTACAAACATAGTCCACGCTGCGCTCGTGGGCATAATCGCAGGCGTTGTCATCGGCGTCTACGCATTGCTCGGCCCCGCAGGGCTGGGCTTGGTTCAAACGCCGTTTTACTGGGCGTGCTTCATAATCATCCCGGTAATCTTCATGGCAGGAGGGGAATGGAAGCAAGTGCCTGTGCACTGGGTTAACCTGCTGCTGGGCATGGTCGCGGGTGGATGGCTGTGCTTCTTGTTCGTGGGTAATACGGCCGCTAGCATGGGCCTGCCCTTGTCTTTTGGCATCTTCACTGCCATCACTACGTTCATTGTCCAAGGTGTCGCCACAGTATTCGTGCCGGGCGGCCTTAAACCGGCTATCGGCTTTTGCCCCATGGCCTTTGTGGGCATGATTGCGGTCTTTGCCTCTGCTACCGATGCTGTGGATATGACGCCTTATATCACCGTCGGGGTGAGCCTGTTTGTTGGCGTTGTCACGGCAACGCTCATGGCACAGTCCGGCAAGCTGGCGGCAAAGATCACTGGCATGGACAAAGAGCAGAAGTAGCTATTGGATGTTAACCTTGGCGCGCAGAGGGCGCTGGGGTTTTGGAAGCGCCGGCTAGGCGAGTTAGCTGGCAAGAATCAATGGAGCTTGAGATGACTTACAAGATTACGAACATCGAGTACGGCATCGGCCCTTGGGGCACCGAGATGCTCTATGGCGCAGAGATTGGTAACCCCGCACCGGGACAGACAGAGCAAAACATCCACTCCTTTACCTACTTGGAGGGAAACGGCCGCAAGATCTTGGTTGATACGGGCATCGATACCGATGACAAGGCAAAAGATGACTTGTGGAAGAGCTTTGGGCAGCATATCAACGGCACTACGAAGGGCCTTGAGATGGTCGGCCTTACCTACGAGGACATAGACACCATCATCATCACCCATGCCCACATCGACCACATTGGGGCGATAACGAGGTTCCCCAACGCGCATATCTACATGCAGCAGCATGAGTTCGAGGAGTGGGAGCGCATGGTAGCTGATGAGCGCTATGCGCAAATCACTCTGCCGGCGACGTATCCGCCCGACTACCCGCAGATTCGCGAGATGGTCGACGCCGGCAAGATTACTTTGCTCAACGGCGATGTGATCAACCTTCTGCCCGGCATCAATATTCACTGCGTCTACGAGTGCCACTCGGTAGTCGAGCAGCTGGTTGTCGTCAAAACTGCAGGAACCGAGTACATCGTCGCCGGAGACGTCGCCTGTCGCCCGGCTAACCTGGTGGGCCATGACGGCTTCAAGGGCTGCCTCGTTCCCATCTTGGGCAGGAGCGGATCTGCACATAATGTGATTGAGGCGTACCAGTGGATCTTGGATCGCGTAAACGGCGATGTGAACAAGGTTGTCCTGACGCACGACGTCACTTTGAAGGACAGGTTTGAGACTGTGGGCGAGCCGGGCCTGAGCTTGCACTACATAGTCAAATAGCAAAGCAGCAAGGGCGGGCGCTGTGCTCGCGCGATCTTGGCGCGGCGCCTGCTGATTACGACACGGGAGAGCAAAGACGATGAGCGAGAAACGTATGGGCAAGATTCATTTTGGCTACTTTGTGGTGGCCGCTATGGTCATCACGAGCTTTATCCCGTTGTCGTTGGGCCTTAGCTGCGCGGGCATCTTTTACCCGAGTCTCTCTGAGAGCCTTGGTGTCGAGAAGGGAATGCTCAGCTATTACACGACCTTCATCTGGGTTGCCGCCTTGGTAACCCTTCCTATACTCGGCAAGCTCTTGAACAACATCGATGCACGCATCTGCCTCACGGGCGCTGTGGTGCTTGCCGCCGTGGCCTTTTTGTGGCTGTCGTTCATGAGCGCTTTGTGGCAGTTCTACGTAGCTGCCTTTGCTATGGGGATCTCCATCGCCATGTTGCTGTTCTTGGCGCCTTCTACCCTCATCAACCGTTGGTTTGCCAAGGGCAGCGGCCCTATGTTGGGCATCGCGATGGCGTTCACGGGAGTGGGCGGTGTGGTCTGGTCCAGCGTGGGCGGTGTGCTCATCAGCTCTATTGGCTGGAGCCACACTTACCTCGTCTTTGCCGTCCTCTCCATTTGCTGCGTGCCGGTCACGCTTTTCATGGTGCGCAGCAATCCTTCCGATAAAGGCTTGGAGCCAGTTGGCTTCCAGTCTATTAGCAGCGATGCGCCTGCGAGCTCGTCTGGGGCGATTGCAGGTGTTCCCGCTGCCAAGGCGTACAAAATGCCGGTGTTCTTCCTCATTTGCGCCATGTGCTTCTTCCTCAACATCGGCATGTACGTCTACTTCATGATCCCCAGCTATGCGACTACCCTGGCCGTAGGTGTTGCCCTGCCGCTGCTGGGTGCTACTGCATCGAGCGTGGCCATGGCTGGCCAGACCATCTCCAAGCTTGCCTTGGGCGTTGTGGGTGAGAAGCACCCCTTGGGCGGCACCGTCGCCGCGCTGGCGCTGGGAATACTCGGCGTGGTGCTCTTTGCGCTGCTGGCAGAAAACGCCGCAGCTTACTACGTTGCCGCGTTAAGCTTTGGCGTCTACTACGGCATCACCAACGTCATGATGCCGCTGTTCACGCGCAGAAGCTTTGGCAACCGCGACTATGCGCCCATCTATGCCAAGGTTTCCATGGTGGCAAGCGTCTCCAATGCGGCTGCCGCGCTCATTTGGGGCACCGTCATCGATGCGACGCACAGCTACATGCCTATGTTTGTGGGCGTAATCGTGCTGATGGTACTCACCATCATCTGCGTTGTGATGATCATGCGCTTTCCTGCCGCAGACAAGTCCAACGACTAGCTGCTGATTAAGAGCCGTCTAATCCCCGTAGAGCGCACCTAAGATGTCCTCGAAGGTCTGCGCTGGCGTCCAGGGCTCTGCGCCTGCGGGGCGCCCGATGGATATCTGGTAGCTGGCCGGCTCCTGCAAGTGGATGCGCTCGAGCTTCTTGTTGCCGCACTCAAAGGCATCGAGTAGCGTGTTGGGGCAAAAGACGGCACCCAGCCCCTTGGCGCACAGCTCCAAAAGCACGCTCATGCTCTGCGACCTCACCACACCGCTGTATTTGATGCCGGCCTTTTTCATGGCCGCTTGTCCTATGCGCCCGGCAATGTCGTCATCATCTTCGAGCAAAAACGGGAAGCCGTTGAGAAGCTGCAATCCCTGCTCTTGCACGCGCTTGACCGCTTGGCTTGCGCTGCACCCGAGGTGCTTGGCCAAAAGCTCGCCATCGACGGTGAGCACAACCTCTTCTGCAAACAGAGGACGCACGTCTACGCCGGGGTGGCTGCGGTCAAAGCGCGCCACGGCTATGTCGACCTCACCGCGCTCTGCATAGCGCAGCAGCTGCTCGTTGGTGCCTTCTAGTATCATCACGCGCACGCCGGGAAGCCCTGCGCGAAACTCCTTGATTACATTGGGCATGAGGTCGCGTGCACGAGCCGGGCTTATGGCCACTTTGAGCACGCCGGCGCCGCCGCTCGAGGCATCGCCCACCTTGCGGATCATGTTGATGCGCGCCTGCTCCTGCTCTTTAGCGTAGAGAAAAAACTCGGTTCCCGCGGGTGTGAGCGTAAGCGGGGTGGACCTTACGACGAGCTTGGCGTCGAGCTCTTTTTCAAGCGAGGCAAGCCTAGCGCTAAGCGTCTGCTGCGATATACCCAACGTGTCTGCCGCGCGCGTGAAGTTGCCGGTTGCAGCCAGCTGGGTAAACCAGTTGTATGAGTCCAGTGCCACGAACAGCTCCTTCTTACCGGGCGCGCACCCAGTCTCGTTCATTCCTTTAGCGATGTACTTTGCGCATCTGCGCCTGCTCGCGTTGCGGCAGGCGTCTGGAAATCGTTTGGATAACGCAGCACAGATTAGCGCTTTGCATCGTAGATTTGTGGCGATTAACAAGAAATTATTGTGACTACACCAAAAAAATTTGTTAAGGTATGTTCCACTGCTTGAGGAACAGGGGATTGCTCGTTCTTTGCCCGCAAGCAATGCCCCGGCCTGTTTTATTCAAGGGGCTTCGTTTTTGCTAAGCAGCAAGAAGAGAGGAAAAGATATGAAGATTAAGAAAGTGCTCGCGGCTGTCACCGCAACAGCAGCAGCGGCCGTCTTGGCCTTTAGCCTGGCTGGTTGCGGCAGCTCCAGCTCGTCGTCTGACTCGGGCTCCGGCAGCACCGATACCGCGTCCAGCGACATCCGCTTTATCACCGGCGGAGAGTCTGGCACCTACTACGCCTACGGCACCGTCTTGGCCAACTACGCCACCAACAACGCTGGCGTGAACGTCACGGCTCTGTCCGGTAACGGCTCTCAGGCCAACGTCCAGGCGCTGCAGGACGGCGACGCCGAGATGGGCTTCTGCCAGTCCGACGTCTTGGCCTATGCGGCCGAGGGCACCAACCTCTTTGAGGGCAACGGCTATGACGGCTTCTCCGTCGTCGCCGCTCTCTACAACGAGCAGGTCCAGATTGTTACCTGCGACGACAACATTAAGACCGTGGCAGACCTCAAGGGCAAGACCGTGTCTGTGGGCGCTGCTAACTCCGGCGTCTACTTCAACGTTGTCGACGTACTGGCCGCCTACGACATGACCGTCGATGACGTCGAGGCTGTTTATCAGGACTTTGCTGACTCTGCAGACTCCCTCAAGGACGGCAAGATTGACGCCGCCTTCATCACCGCTGGCGCTCCCACGACCGCCATCACTGACCTTTCCACCACCAAGCCCGCTCATCTGGTGGGCCTGGACGACGAGCACGTCAACAAACTGCTCGCCGCATCCCCCTACTACGCCAAGGACATCATCAAGGCCGGCACCTACTCTGGTGTTGACGAGGACGTCACCACTGTTGCCGTTCAGGCCGTTATCATCGCCAACGACACCGTGTCCGAGGATGCTATCTACAACTTCACCAAGTCGATCTTTGACGGCGCCGAGGCACAGGCTGATGCACATGCCAAGTACGCCGAGCTCAACTTGGACACCGCTGCCTCTGTGACCACCGTGGGCTACCATCCCGGTGCTGCTAAGTACTTTGAGGAGCAGGGCATCGAGGTTCCCACCAAGTAGCTTCAAAGCGCCTGCAAGCGCATTAAAAACGACCTTGAGGGGGTCGCCGCTTAGATGCAGCGACCCTCTCTCGGCGTTTGAATCTGCGGGTGCCCATCGCTTAAGCGACGCGCGCCCGCAGGCCTAAACGCCAAGGTCATACAGGTAAGACCGCATCAACAGCAGGAGGTGTTATATGGGATTTTTCAAGAGGAAAAAGCAGGCAGACGACGACAAGCTCGAAAGCCAGGTCGACGGCAATGCTGTCGCATCTGACGAGGAGGACGAGCCCGTCGACGTCGACGAGATTATGCGCAAGTACGACGCCGAGTCCAACACGCGCATCTGGGAAGGCGTCCCAAAGATCATCGTCACGACCATCATGGTGGCCTTCTCTTTGTACTGCCTGTATATGACGCTGTTTTCTACCGAGCAAGCCGAGGCGCGTCTGGCGCGCTTCGTGGCGTTCGTTATCATCGTGGGCTTTATAAGCTATCCCGCTAGCAAGAAGAAGCACAAGGTTAACTCCATCCCCTGGTACGACTTTGTCTTGATGTTTGCTGGAGCGGGCTCGTTTATGTACTTCTCGGTCAACTGCACCGAGATTATGTTGCTGGGTACGCGCATCGGCGTCCTCGAGGTCGTCTTGGGCGTGATTGGCATCTTGGTCATCATGGAGCTGTGCCGCAGGTGCGTTGGTATCCCCATCATCATCGTCGTAGGATTGCTGATTATCTACGCGTTTTACTACCAGTTCCAGTACGATCCAAGCTTCTTTGGCGCGCTCACCAAGAACGTGCAAAAGCTCTTCTACACGACCCGTGGCATCATCGGCACGCCGGTAAACGTCTGCTACACCTACATCGTTTTGTTCATCATCTTTGGCGCGTTCTTGGAGCGCACCGGCATCGCCAATTTCTTCATCTCGTTTGCTAACCGCATCGCCGGTTGGTCGAGCGGCGGTGCGGCCAAGGTGGCTGTCATCTCCTCAGCACTTTGCGGTATGGTGTCCGGCTCTTCTGTGGGTAACACCGTCACCACTGGATCGGTGACAATCCCCATGATGAAGAAGACCGGCTATAAGCCCGAGTTCGCTGGCGCGGTCGAGGCTGCGTCTTCTACTGGCGGCCAGATTATGCCGCCTATCATGGGCGCTGCCGCCTTCCTCATGGCCGAGTACATGGGCGTTCCTTACATCGAGGTCGCGGCCAAGGCCGTGGTACCTGCGCTGTTGTACTTTACCGGCATCTTTATCACCGTGCACTTGGAGGCAAAGAAGCTCGGCCTCAAGGGTGTCCCGCGCGAGGAGCTGCCCAAGTGGTCCTACTTGGCTAAGAATTGCTACTTGGTCCTGCCTCTGGTTTTGCTCGTATGGCTTGTTTCCACCGGTGCCAAGACCATGGCTGTGTCGGCTGCGCTGTCCATCATTGGCGCATTTATCGTCGGCTTCATCAACTTCCTGTTTACCAATTGGCGCGAGCGCCCCGAGGGCACTGGCTTTGGCTATGTCTTCAAGGAGAGCGTCAAGGTTGCGGCCTTTACTTGCGTTGACGCCTTTGCTGCCGGCGCCAAGAACTGCATCTCGGTCGCCGTGGCCTGCGCCATGGCCGGTCTGATTGCTGGTTGCATCACCGTCACCGGTCTGGCTTCCACGCTCATCAATGTCATCGTCATGGCTGCCGGCGACTACGTGATTATCGGTTTGGTGCTCACCATGCTGTGCTGCATCGTTTTGGGCATGGGCGTTCCCACCACGGCCAACTACTGCATCATGGCTGCAACATGCGCTCCCATCCTCATGCAGCTGGGTCTGCCGCAGGTGTGCGCGCACTTCTTCGTGTTCTACTTTGGCATCGTTGCAGACATCACCCCGCCGGTTGCGCTTGCGGCCTACGCGGGCAGCGCCATCGCCAAATCCAAGCCCATGGCCACGGCCGTCAATGCAACGAGGCTCGCCATCGCGGCATTTATCGTGCCGTATATCTTCGCGTTTAGCCCGGTGCTGCTCATGGAGGGCGACGTTACGGCCATCGGTGTCATCTGGAACACCGCTGCTGCTATGGTCGGTCTCTTTGGCGTGGCTGCGGCTCTCAACGGGTACTTGCGCGTCAAGATCAACCCCGTGTTCCGCATCCTGCTCATCGTGGGCGGCATCTTGCTCATGATCCCCGGCGCTCTGTCCGACTTTGTCGGCGTCGGCCTGCTGGTCATCGTCATCGCGCTGCAGTACGTGATTGCCCGCAAGAAGAACGACAACACGCCGGCTGCGGCATAGCGCAAGGTTTTTATTCGAGAGAAATGAGGATGATATGAGCGATAGCAACATCATCTGGGTTACCGGCGCCAGCGGTTTTCTGGGCGGAGAGCTGGCAAGCCGCTTTGCCGACTACGGCTTTGATGTCGTAGGAACAGACGACGAACTCTCCGTCGCAGAGCCCGAGCGCATGGAGGCCTTTGCTCAAGAGGTGCACCCCCTGGCCATCGTCAACTGCGCGGGCATTCGTCGCGACGCAACGGGGCTTTCCAATCGCATCAAGGCTTACGAGGTCAACGCTTTGGGTGCTCGCAACGTGGCGCTCGTGGCCAACGGCTGCGGAGCTATGATGGTGCAGGTCTCGTCTGACGACGTTTATTCGTCGCAGCTTGAAGAGCCGGTCAACGAGTTTGATAATCCGCATCCGGATACGCCTTACGGCAAGTCCAAGCGCGCCGGTGAGGCCATGGTGCGCGACACGATGGCCGAGCACATCATTGTGCGCTCGTCGTGGATTTACCATGCGCAATCCGGTCGCATGCATGAGGTCTTGGAGGCCGCCCGCAACGGCAGTAAGGTTCCCGCGCGCATGGACCAGTATGCGTCGCCGTGCTCGGTGGCGTCGTATGCTAAGTTCCTGTGCCGCGCCATAGAGAAGCGCGCCTTTGGAACCTTCCACATTGCCCCCACGGGCAAGACGAGCCGCTATGGTTTTGCGGCCAAGGTGCTCGAGTACGCAGGGTTCGACCCGCACGCTGTGCTCGTACCCACCACAGACCCGCGCACGGCCGAAAACATCGTGCTCGAGAGCCTCATGCTGGAAATGTTAGGCGCCGATCTTCCCAGCTGGGAAGAGGATCTACATTCCTACATGGACGAGCAGGGTTTGCTCGCTGTCTAGGGTTTGATGCAGTAATAGCGTGCCTGCGCCCCGGCTTCCTTTTGGAGGCCGGGGCTTTTTTGTGCACTGCTGCTAGTGTGCGCGAGATGCGCCCGTGCGCTGGCAGCACCTTGTCGCAGTAGGCGGTTATACTCTTTTGAGCAATCGAACCAGGAGGACACCCATGCCCCAAAGTACGACCACCGCAGCGTCCGGCCGCACCGTCGCCGTCATCGACGGCAACTCGCTCATCCACCGCGCCTACCATGCCGTAGGCGCCCCCATGTCTGTTGACGGCACGCCCACCAACGCCGTCTTTGGGTTTATGAGCATGCTGCTCAAGATGCTCGGCACCTTCAAGCCCGATGTGGTCATCTGCGCATGGGACGTGCATCGCCCGGATTGGCGCATGAAGCTTCTGGAACGCTACAAGGCGCAGCGTCCCCCTATGGATCAAGAGCTGGCCGTGCAGTTCCCGCTCGTGCGTAGCCTGCTTGAGTCCATGGACATCCCCTGCGTGAGCATGGAGGGCTTTGAGGGTGACGACATCCTAGGCACGGTGGCGCGCATGGGGGAGGAGAAGGGCTATCGCGTTTATCTCATCACCGGTGATAAAGATGCTTACCAGCTTTCCACGCAGCTCACGAGCATCGTCACCACCAAGAAGGGCATGAGCGACATCGCCGTCATGGATCCGGCCGCCGTCGAGGAGCGCTATGGTGTGCGCCCGGACCAAGTGCCCGATTTTTTGGGCCTCAAGGGCGATCCTTCCGACAACATCCCCGGTGTGCCGGGTATAGGTCCCAAGAAGGCGGCAGACCTCATCTCCAAGTACGGCACGCTCGAGGCTGTGCTCGAAGACGCAGATAATATCAAGGGCAAGATGGGCGAGAACCTGCGCAACCACAAGGAGGACGCGCTCGTGAGCCGCGATGTGGCCACCATCCGCAAAGACGCTCCCGTGGAGATAGACCTAGACACACTGAGCTTTCCGAGCTTTGACGCAGCAGCGGTGACCGATGCCTTTGGGGCGCTGCACTTTAACCAGCATCTGCGCAACGTGCTTGCACTTTTGGACGAGTCACCGACAGTAAGCGCTGCTGCAGCAGGTTCTGCCGAGGCGGCCCACAAGCTGGGACTTGAGCCTGCGAAGGATGCTGCAGAGCTGGTCGAGGCAGCCATCAAAGACGGCGCACGCGTGGGCGTGGCTGTTGACGAGCCCAAGGAGCTTTCTTTGTTTGGCACGGGAGTGCAGCTTGCCTTTGCCGATGGCAAGAATGTTGCCGTAGCCCAGCTTGAGCAAGGTGTGCCCTTGCTCGTCAGGCTCCTTGACTGTGGCAAGACGGCTTTTACCGATGCTAAGACGGTGGTTGAACGTTTGCGCACGCTGTCTGGGCAAGATGCTTTTGATGCGGCGTTAATAGACGAGCTGATTGCCGCCCTAGAGCAGGCTGCTGGCGACGATGCTGGCGAGGAGCCGCGTTTGTTTGACTGCGCTTTGGCGGCTTATTTGCTCGATTCTTCGCGCTCCAAATACGATGCGGCAGGTCTTGCGCTCGAGCACTTGGGTGCCGCATGCCCGCAAGGAGAGGGTGCTCCCAGCGCGGGTATGTTCGATGCTGCGGCGTCGCTTGCCCTCGTACAGCCCTTGACCGCCGCGCTTGAACAAGACGGCTCGCTTGAGTTGCTCAACACGGTGGAGCTTCCGCTTATGGCCGTGCTTGCGCGCATGGAGTATGTGGGCTGCTATATAGATTGCGACGTGCTTAAGGCCATGAGCGAAGAGCTAGGACAGCAGATTGATGCTCTGCGAGAGCAGATCTATGAGCTTGCGGGCGAGGAGTTCAACATCAACTCGCCCAAGCAGCTGGGCGTCATCTTGTTCGACAAGCTCGGACTAGACGTAAAGAAGACCAAGAAGACTAAGACGGGCTATTCCACCAACGAGGCCGTGCTTCAAAAGCTGTCGCAGGACCATCCGTTGCCCGCTAAGGTCATCGAGTATCGCGAGCTCGCAAAGCTGCGCAGCACGTACCTAGATGCTCTGCCGTTGCTGGTAGACCCGCAAGATGGGCGCGTGCATACCACCTACAACCAGACGGTCACCACCACGGGCCGCCTATCCTCAAGCGACCCCAACCTCCAGAACATCCCCGTTCGCACCGAGCTTGGGCGCCGCATTCGCGAGGCGTTTACGGTGCCGCAAGATTGCATCTTTGTAAGTGCCGATTACTCGCAGATCGAGCTGCGCTTGCTGGCGCACTTAAGCGGCGACGAAGGGCTCATCGCTGCCTTTAACAGCGGGCAGGACTTCCATGCGCAGACTGCGGCGCGCGTCTTTGGCGTGCCGGTAGAAGATGTCACGCCCGAGCAGCGCAGTCGCGCCAAGGCGGTCAATTTTGGCATCGTCTACGGGCAGCAGGCCTTTGGGCTGGGGCAGAGCCTGCACATCCCCATGCGCGAGGCGCAAGAGATGATCGACCGCTACTACGAGGCCTACCCCGGTGTGCAGGCCTATCTGGACAAGACTGTGGAGGACGCGCGCACAAATGGCTTTGCGACCACGATGTTTGGGCGTAAGCGTTACACGCCCGATATCCACTCCAAGAACCCCAATCTGCGCGGCTTTGCCGAGCGCACGGCCAAGAACCATCCCATGCAGGGCAGTGCGGCCGACGTCATCAAGATGGCGATGATCCAGGTGGCGCGCGAGCTTAAAGCGGGCGGCTTTAAGGCCAAGATGGTCTTGCAGGTGCACGATGAGCTTGACTTTGAGTGCCCGCAAGACGAGCTTGCACGCTTGAAGGATATGGTTAAGCGCGTCATGGACAACGTTGTGGCGACCAAGGTTCCCATGCGCGCAGACGTCGGGGAAGGCGCAAGCTGGGCCGCCGCCCACTAGTGGCAAAACGTTGCGAAATTAGTTCAAAGCACGATGATGATACATTTCAGAAACATAAGTAACAGAGCAGAAATATTTGAGAAACACAAGCTTAACCGCAGGTAGCGCTTTGTAATTGCACGTTAACAGACGCGGTGGTTTTTAGCTGTTTAATCCCTCTTGTCCGATAAAACAGATTGTCAAACAGGAGGGGATCAACATGGATACTGCATTGACTGCTTTCATTTTGATCTGTGCGTTCTTCGTACTCTTTATGACGCCTGGCGTGTCGTTTTTCTATGGCGGCATGTCTCGCAAGAAGAACGTTGGCAACACCATCATCATGTGTTTTCTTGCCCTGGGCATCGTAGGTGTCCTCTGGGCGGTCGAAGGATTCTCGGTTGCCTTCGATGGGCAGTTCGCCGATACAACCTTGGGTCAGTTCATCGGCGGCTTTGGCCAGCTGTTCCTCAATGGCACCGATACCTTGGCTGAAGACAGCAACGTCACCGGCCTGCCCGATATGGCGTTTGCCATCTTCCAAGGTGCGTTCTGCATGATCACGGTAGGCATCATCGTCGGCTCTGTGGCCGGCCGCATTAAGTTTGGTGCGTTTGCCGCCATCATCGCCGCCTGGATTATCTTTGTCTACGGCCCGCTGGCGCACATGGTATGGGGCGGCGGCCTCATCGGCGGCACCATCGGCGCGCTCGACTTTGCTGGCGGCGACGTCGTCCATATCTCTTCTGGTGTTACGGGTTTGGTGCTCTGCATCATCTGTGGTTCGCGTCGCGGCTTTGGTCATGCATCCTACCGTGCCCACAACACCCCCATGGTCGCCTTGGGCGCAGCTCTTCTGTGGTTTGGCTGGTTTGGCTTCAACGCAGGCTCTGCTCTGGCTGATTCCTTCGGCAATGCCGATGGCCAAAGCGTCGCGGCCATCGCCGGCATGAACACCTTGATTGCATCTGCAGCTGCAGCGCTTTCTTGGATGGTCACCGATAAGATCTTCACCGGCAAGTCCACCCTCGTCGGCGCCTGCACCGGCCTCGTTGCTGGCCTGGTTGTTATCACTCCGGCTGCTGGCTTTGTCGCCGCTTGGGCAGCTCTCATCATGGGCATCATCGTCAGCCCCATCTGCTACCTGTGCGTCTCCAAGCTCAAGGCCAAGCTCGGCTACGATGACGCTTTGGACGCCTTTGGTTGCCACGGCATCGGCGGTATCGTGGGCGGCATCCTCACCGGTATCTTCTGCGTGCCCGACCTGTCCTGGACCGACTTTGGTGGCCTGCTGTACACCGGCGACCCGACTCTGCTGATCGCCCAGATTGAAGGTATCGTCATCACCTTGGTCTTCGTGGTCGTCCTCACCACGATCATCGCCCTCATCGTCAAGGCTTGCTCCAAGGGTAGCCTGGCCATCCAGGGTTACGATGAGGCCCAGGGTATGGACGTCACGCTCCATGGCGAGTCTGCTTATCCCGCCTTCGACGGCCTCGACTAGTCAAGCCCTGTGAAAGAAAGGTGAGTCTCTTATGAAGAAGATTCAAGCGATTGTCCGCCCCGGGATGCTCGAGCCCCTCAAGGACGCGATGAGCCAGGCGGGGCTTGGCGGAATGACCGTCAGCACGGTTCACGGCTGCGGCAAGCAAGGCGGCTGGACCGAGTACTTCCGTGGATCCGAGGTCTTGGTTACCACTCAGCCCAAGATCTCCTGTGAGTTCGTCGTTACCGATGGCGATGTCGAGAAGGTTATCGACCTTATCTGCAGCACTTGCAGAACCGGCGAGGTCGGCGACGGAAAGATCTTCGTCTCTCCGGTTGAGGAGGTCGTCCGCATCCGCACCGGTGAGCGCGGTGAAGACGCAGTCTAGCATCGAGCGCGGCGTATACGCCACCAACATCAAGGGGTCTGGCCCACAGGGCCGGGCTCCTTTTTTGCGTGCGTGGCGTAGGGGAGGTCGGTGCATATGTGCTGCTCCAGCTCGCTTCGCTGCTCGCCCGCTATGCGGGCTCGTGCGCTGCGCTCCGCGCCACCTAGACTCGTCTATCTAGTGGCGCGAGGCGTTACGCAGCACATATGCACCGACCTCCCTCATGTATCGTCTCCATCGCGCAGTCGTTTTCACTCGCGGTTGAGCGCTGCTCGTCATCGGCGCTTAGTGTTAAAGTGCAGCAGTATTCAACTGCCTGGGCGCGAGAAAGAGCACTCATGATGATCGACAAGCTGGACAAGCACATTAACGCTATCAAGGACGGTTACCGCAGTGAGGCCACCTTCTTTACCGAGTACAAGAAGCACTTCCCCAGCCGTTCTGCCTGCATCGCGCTCATCGATGAAATCCGTGCGCTGCTCTTTCCCGGCTACTTTGACAACGAGTGCCCCGCCGGCAAGAGTCCTGACACGCTGGTGGGAGAGCGCCTCATGCACATCAGCCGCGTGCTGAGCCATCAAATCTATAAGGCGCTGCTCTTTGAGGACGGCACCCTGTGTCCCACCGTGGTGCACGTGCAATCCGATGACATGGCCGAGCAATTCTTGGACAGGCTGGCAGACATCCAATCCATGATGCTCAAAGACATCCACGCCGCTTTTGACGGAGACCCCGCCGCCCGCAGCTTGGAGGAGATTCTCGTCTGCTACCCGGGCATCTACGCCATCTTCACCTATCGCATAAGCCATGAACTCTTCAAGCTGGGCGTGCCCTTGATTCCGCGCCTCATGAGCGAGCACGCGCACAGCGTCACCGGCATCGACATCGGGCCTGGCGCGCAGATAGGGGAGTACTTCTTCATCGACCATGGCACCGGCGTTGTGATAGGCGAGACAACTGTCATCGGTCACCATGCCAAGATTTATCAGGGTGTGACCTTGGGTGCGACCTCCACGCGCAAGGGCCAGGAGCTCTCGGGTGTCAAGCGCCACCCAACATTGGGCGATTACGTGACGGTCTACTCCAACGCGTCCATTCTGGGTGGAGACACCGTCATCGGTGATAACAGCGTCATCGGCGGCAGCGCCTTTGTGTGCGAGTCGGTGCCTGCAAATGCCCGCGTGTTCCTCAAGAATCAAGAGATTACCGTGAGCGTGCGCGAGCAGTAGGGGCTGTTGGGCGCCAGCTTCTTGCAAATATCCATAAAAATCCCCGCTCAGCTATGGCGTTGAGGGTCTGATTTGCTGTAAACTTCTCGATTGCGTGTGGAATAGGCCACACCGTGATTATTCTATTGGCCCCGAGTAAACGTTTTCTAAATGACTACCAACTCGCGGCCCTGAAAGGGGTCCTCTTGAGCGAGATCAAGAATCCTTCCGTCATCATTGTCGAGGACATCTCCGACGAGCAGCTCTCTGCGATGTATGACAGCACCATCTCTCCCTTTGACGAGGGCGATCTGGTCACCGGTACCATCGTCAAAATCGATCATGACGAGGTCCTGCTCGACATCGGCTTCAAGTCCGAGGGCGTCATTCCCGTCCGCGAGCTCTCCATCCGTAAAGATGTCGATCCTACAGAGGTCGTCAACCTGGGCGACGAGGTCGAGGCCCTGGTTCTCCAGAAGGAGGACAAGGAAGGCCGCCTGATTCTCTCCAAGAAGCGCGCCGAGTACGAGCGTGCTTGGATCAGCGTCGAGGAGAAGTTCAACGCCGGCGAGAACGTCGAGGGCGAGGTCATCGAGGTCGTCAAGGGCGGCCTTATCCTGGACATCGGCCTGCGCGGCTTCTTGCCCGCATCCCTCGTGGATCTTCGCCGCGTCAAGGATCTGGATGCCTACCTGGGCACCATCGTCGAGGCCCGCGTCA
>CAYQLX010000035.1:0-16706 GCA_964418305.1 uncultured Coriobacteriaceae bacterium
CGGGGTGATGCCCCGTGCGGCGCGAGAAAATATGTTACGCATCTACGCTAATCGTGTCAACGAAAATTCGAAGGTTTTTTGGGAAATTCGACAAGGCAGAAAAGTGCGACAAGTACAAGCCAATGTCAATGCGTTGGTGATTTGTCGGATATGCCTAATCTGGCATAAATCTTTTCCAGACAACAATATAGTCGCGCACATGGAAACCAAAAATGAAAACAACAACAAAAGCAATGCAAGCAAAGCAAAGCGAGACCCGAGACTTGTGACCTTGGGGCGCGTCCTTAAACAAGCGCGCGAGACCCGATCGCTCACCCAGCAAGACATGGCGGGTTTGATTGACAGCGGGCAAAACGAGATTTCACGCATAGAAAACGGTGCGCTCAATTACTCAGTGCTCAAGCTAATGGATATATCGGCGACGCTCGGAGGAGCAGAGATTGAACTGCGCGTCACACCGCTAGAAAGCGATGGAAACATAGAGCGCCATGAGTACAGCTTTGTCGTAATGCAGGATTTTGGCGGTTACAACACCCAGATAACCGAGCTCAAGACGATTGTGCGTACTTTGGAAGATGGCTCGGTCGTAGAGGAAGAGCCAATTCAGAATCCGAGCACCGTAAAAGAAGACGACATCCTGCGCGAGGAGGCGCTCAGAAAGCGCGCAGAGCGCAAGACCCTCTAAGCGCTTGTGTTGTCCAGGTAGCAACAAGTCAGCCTAGGTAAAGCGCACCATCGCTAAGCTAAAACGGTTTGTAATCCTTACCTATGACGATAAGGATATCCCCTTCAAAGCTGTATCGCGCTGCGCTCGGCACCACTCTGCCCTGCCCTATATCAGACACAAGCAGTTCTGCTGTCTTCTTCTGGGAGTCGTAGTTGTAGACAACCAAGGTCTCGTCGTAGACAAAGCTTGCTGCATTACCCGAGCTTTCAAGCTTCCAGCCCTTCTTCTGGATGAAATCGGCGCAATCTCCTGCTATGCCAGAAACACCGACACCGTTCCAGATGGTGACAGACGTACTCGAACGGATAGCAGAGCTTTTCTTGAGCTCGGCCTTTCCGGCCACAGGATCAAGGCCGCTGTTGAGTCGAGTGCGCATCGTGGCCCAATCATCGCTTTTGAGCTGCGAGTATCCCTCTGACGTTGCAACGTCCTCGATGGGGATATCCTGAGCAAAGATATTGTCCTCTATATCATCACCATTAAGCTCGTTGACGAAGTCCGACAAGGAGCTCGTGTCCATATCAGACGCAACGCAACTTTCGATCTTCTTGAGGTAAGTAGCCATCTGATCTGATGTGGAGGCAAAGAGTTTCTTTGCCAAAGCAGCCGAGGTAGTGCCATTGTTACCATCGTCTTGAACACCTAGAGACGAGCACATCTGCGAGACACCGTCTTGCGTGGCGAGCAGGACATGCTCGAACCCAAGCCCGGAGAGCTCAGAGCAAGTGGCTATAAACGCGTTGGAATCCCCCATCTCGAAGGTCTCGGCCAAAGACATGTAGCCGTACCCGTCCACGTAGGCTCGCATATTGGTTGGAACCAAGACAAAGGAGAGCTTAGAGTTCTGAGTGTCCGCGCATATGAACGCCAGCTGAGCGAGCTTATCTGAGCTGGGCGAATCCTCGGTCGATTGCTCGACGGCGAGAACGAACCAGGAGGGGGCGTTTTGCGTAGCTTGAGCAAGCGACGCAGAGACATCACTGTCAAAGGCCGGCTTGATTGCGCTTTGGGCAGTCTGCCGGTAGACGTAGACACCGACGCCAATAGCCAAGGCAAGCGACAGGATAACCCCTACGATAATGAAGACGAGCCTTCTGCCATTGGATGATGTGTCGGCCGCTTGGGAGAATAGAGAGGTGCCGGCTTGCTTGGAGGCACGTTGCTGACGAGCAGAGTTTGCAATCGACGATGAGGGTTTACCTGCAAAGGACAGGCCCGGGCGGTGATGGGAGCCGCCGCCCACGTTGAGATGCCTATTGTTTCCCACCCCGCTAAGATCGAGGCCACCCGAGTTGCGTTTCATAGCCATGGTCTACGCAATGCCTTCCAACCGCGTTAGCGGCGAGTGATATCGGCACCCAAGGCACGTAGTTTGCCCACGTAATCCTCGTAACCGCGATCGATATGGTAGATGTTGTCGACACGCGTCTGTCCGTCGGCAGCCAGCGCCGCGATGACAAGCGCCGCGCCGCCGCGAAGGTCGGTCGAGCTCACCGGCGCACCAGAGAACCCCTTGACGCCCGTGATAAGCGCATGATGTCCGTCGATGCGGATCTCTGCGCCCATACGGCATAGCTCGGAGGCAAACATGAAGCGGTTCTCGAAGACATTCTCTGTGATGATGGAGGTGCCGTTGGCACAGGCGTCCAAGACCATGAACTGAGCCTGAAGATCGGTGGGAAAGCCCGGATGCGGCAAGGTCTGTATATCGACCGGTATTAGGTCTGCCTCACGCGAGACAGTGATGCTGTCTTTAGTTGTAGTCACGCTGCAGCCCATGTCCTGCAGCTTCTTTATGGCAAGCGCCAAGTGATTTGGATTCACTCCCGCAACGGTAACGGGACCCTTGGTAAGAGCACCGGCAGCTAAGAAGGTGCCGGCCTCAATGCGGTCGCCAACCGTCTTGTGCGTGGTACCGCTCATAGCGTCAACGCCAACGATGGTGATGTTGGGGGTACCGGCGCCAGTGACATTGCCGCCCATCTCATTGATGAAGGAGGCGAGGTCCTCAATCTCAGGCTCGCAGGCAGCATTGCGAATGACTGTTGTGCCTTGCGCGCGTGAAGACGCCATCATGAGGTTTTCTGTAGCGCCGACGCTTGGGAAGTCCAAGACGACCTCGGCGCCGTGGAGGCCGTGAGGCGTGGATGCCTCTATAAAGCCGTGGTCGGTAGAAAAGCTCACGCCAAGAGCCTCGAGACTCGTGATATGCATATCGAGTTTGCGGGCACCAATCTGGCAGCCGCCTGGCATGGCCACGCGAGCCTTGCCAAAGCGGGCAATCAGCGGGCCGAGAATCGATATGGAAGCGCGCATCTTGGCGACGAGCTCGTAGGGTGTCTCGTATGACGTGACCTGGGATGTGTCGATGAGCAGCGTATGGCTGTCCAACCCGCATAAAGAGCCGCTTTGCACGCTTGCGCCCAAGGTGCGCAAAACATCCGACATGACCTCAACGTCAGAGATCATAGGAACGTTGTCGAGCTGCACTTTGTCGCATGCCATGACAGATGCAGCCATGAGCTTGAGGGCAGAGTTCTTTGCGCCGCCTATCTTAACGGTGCCCGATATGGGGTTTCCACCGTTGACAACGATTACCTCTGATGTAGTCATTGATAAAGTCCTCTCTTTTTTTAAGCTATGAAATGGTAGCAAAGATAGATGGAGAACTTCTGTTGTAATGATTCTTTTGCCAATACAGCCCAGTTAATCAAGCACAGGGCGGACTAGGACGTGCGCCGCGCGCTAGCTTAAATGACTGCAAAAAGGAGCCGCCTGCTTTGAGACGGCTCCTTTAGCCTTAAATGTGAACTGAACGCTAGGCGGCAGACTTACAGCTGCGCCAGCATGAGCTTATGCCACTCGATCTCTCCGGCCGTGAAGACATAGGATGCGTCTTCGGGCTTGAGCTCGTCGAACGTGAGCTGAAGCTCGTCGAGGTCGGCCTTGACCGCCTCGGCGTCGATATCGGAAACAGCGATCGCATGGTTGGCGAGGATGATCACCTTGTCAGCCTCGACCTGCGCGTAGCCTCCTTCGACAACAAACTTGGTGGGCTGCGCCTCACCGTCGACCGTAACGCGGGTGGACCCAGCGTTAAGCGTCGTCACGACAGGCTCGTGCTTGGGCAGAACGCCCATCTCGCCTTCTGCGGCGGGAAGGACGACGAAACTGGCCTCGCAGGAGAAAACCTTGCGCTCAGGAGTCACGATTTCGCACTGCAGAAAAGCCATGTGACCAAGCCTTCCTACGCGAGTTCCTTGGCAGCCTCGAGGACTTCCTCGATAGCACCCTTGTTCTGGAACGCCTGCTCGGGAACATCGTCGAGCTCGCCGTCAAGAATCATCTTGAAGGAGCGGATGGTGTCCTCGATCTTGACGTACTTGCCGGGCATGCCGGTGAACTGAGTAGCGACATGGAAGGGCTGGCCCAAGAACTTCTGGACCTTGCGCGCACGGTTAACCGTGAGCTTCTGCTCTTCTGAAAGCTCGTCCATACCCAAGATGGCGATGATGTCCTGAAGGTCGTTGTAGGCCTGCAGAATCTCCTGGACACCAGTGGCGACGGCGTAGTGATCCTCGCCGACGATGGAGGCATCCAAGGCGCGGCTGGTGGAAGCCAGCGGGTCGACAGCCGGGTAGATGCCGAGCTCTGCGATGGAGCGGTTAAG
The DNA here is from genome assembly GCA_964418305.1 of uncultured Coriobacteriaceae bacterium. Classification (GTDB taxonomy): domain Bacteria; phylum Actinomycetota; class Coriobacteriia; order Coriobacteriales; family QAMH01; genus W2P13-069. The sequence goes on from CAYQLX010000035.1 coordinate 4,398, forward strand.
AACTGTGGTGGCATCCAAGTGGATGAACGCGGTTGCAGGGGCAGGGTCGGTCAGGTCGTCTGCGGGAACGTAGACAGCCTGAACGGAGGTAATGGAACCCTTGGAGGTAGAGGTAATGCGCTCCTGCAGAGCACCCATCTCGGTTGCCAGCGTGGGCTGATAGCCTACAGCGGAAGGCATACGGCCGAGCAAAGCGGAGACCTCGGAACCGGCCTGGGTAAAGCGGAAGATGTTGTCGATAAACAGCAACACGTCCTGACCCTGGTCACGGAAGTACTCGGCTGCAGTCAGGCCAGCAAGGCCGACGCGCAGACGGGCTCCGGGAGGCTCATTCATCTGGCCGTAGACCATGCAGGTCTTGTTGATAACGCCGGACTCGCTCATCTCGAGGTAGAGGTCCGTACCCTCACGGGTACGCTCACCTACGCCGGTGAAGACGGAGGTACCGCCGTGCTCTTGAGCCAGGTTGTTGATGAGCTCCATAATCAAAACGGTCTTACCGACGCCGGCGCCGCCGAACAGGCCGGTCTTACCGCCAAGGATGTAGGGCTCGATAAGGTCGATAACCTTAATGCCGGTCTCGAAGGTCTCGGTTGTGGTGGTGAGGTCCTCGAAGGCCGGAGCATCCCTGTGGATGGGATACCAGTCAGAAACCTCAGGCATGGGCTTCTTGTCAACGGGCTCGCCGATGACGTTCCAGATGCGGCCGAGGGTCTGAGGACCGACGGGCATCTTGATGGGGCTGCCGGTGTCGACAACCTCAAGACCGCGCTGGAGGCCGTCGGTGGAGCTCATAGCAACCGTGCGAACCATGTTGCCCTGAAGGTGCATCTGCACCTCGAGGACGGTCTTCACATGGCCCATCGGCGTATCAGCCTCGACCGTCAGCGCGTTGTAGATCGCAGGGATGGAGTCAGCTGCAAACTCACAGTCAACAACTGCACCAACGATGCGAACGATGCGTCCAACGTTCATGTTAGTGTCCTTCTCATTCATTGCTAATCCTCCAAAGCGGCGGCACCGCCGACGATCTCTGTGATCTCAGTGGTGATCGCACCCTGGCGGATACGGTTGTACAGCAGGTCGAGCGACGCAACCATCGCAGTGGCATTGTCTGTAGCAGACTTCATAGCCTTGCGACGGGCACCTTGCTCGGCGGCGGCAGAGTCGATAAGCGCATGGTAAATCGCCGTCTCGACGTAAGCCGGGAGCAGGTTGTCCAAAACAGCCTCGGCGGAAGGCTCAAACTCAGGCGAAGCCTGAATCTTGCCCTCGGCCTCATCAACAGCATCCTCGGGGCTTAAGGCCTCTGCCGAAATAGGCAAAACGACCTCTTCCCTCAGATCTTGGTCTGCAGCGTTGCGCGCGTGGTTATAGAAGACGACGACCTCGTCGAAGTCCTCTGCGAGAAAACCGGTACGCGCAAAGCTGGAAATCTCACGAGCTTGGCCCAAGGTCGGGTCTGCCGACATGTCGCGATAGGCCAAGACGGGCTCGATATGACGGTAAGTGAAGTAACCGATACCCTTCTTACCGCAGACGATTACCTTGGTCTGTATACCAGCGACCTTGTTGTCGTTGACGTACCTCTCTGCCGCTCGCAAGACGTTGCTGTTGAAGCCGCCGGCCAGGCCGCGGTCGGAAACGATGACCACGGCGAGGCAGGACTTCTTTGCATCATGCTCTTTAAGCAGAGGATGATCGATGCTGCCAGAGTTCTTTGCCAAACCGGCCAGAATCTTGTTCATGGCATCCGCGTAAGGCGTAGCCTGCTCAATCCTAGCGGTAGCGTGACGGATCTTGGCAGTGGCAACCATCTCCATAGTGCGCGTAATCTGCTTGGTGCTTTGCACCGAGACAATGCGCTTTTTAATATCGCGGAGACTGGCCATCGTCTATCCCCTACTCCTCAACAGCGAAATTAGCTGCAAAAGCTGCAATCGCTTCCTTGACTGCTTCCTTGAGATCATCGTCGAGCTTGCCCTTGGAGGCGATGCTCTTGAGCACATCAGCCTTATTGGCGTGCATGTACTCGATGAGCTCCTCGCGGAAGCGGACGACGCAAGAGACGGGAATCTCATCCAAGAAGCCCATGTTGCCCGAGCAAATGCAGACAACCTGGTCCTCAACGTTCATTGCGGCGTAACGTCCCTGCTTCAAAAGCTCGGTCATGCGAGCACCGCGGTCGAGCTGCTGCTGAGTGGCCTTGTCCATATCGGAGCCAAAGGCAGTGAATGCCTGGAGCTCGCGGTAGGAGGCCAAGTCGAGGCGCAGCGTACCAGCAACGGACTTCATGGCCTTGATCTGAGCGGAACCACCGACGCGGGAAACCGAGATACCGACGTTAACTGCGGGGCGCTGGCCCTGCAGGAACAGGTCGCTTTGCAGGAAGATCTGGCCGTCGGTAATGGAAATGACGTTGGTGGGAATGTACGCGGACACGTCGCCACCCTGAGTCTCGATGATGGGCAACGCGGTAAGCGAGCCGGCGCCATTGGCGTCAGAAAGCTTGACTGCGCGCTCAAGCAGACGAGAGTGCAGGTAGAAAACGTCGCCGGGGTAAGCTTCGCGTCCCGGCGGGCGACGCAGGGTCAAAGACATCTGGCGGTATGCGACAGCCTGCTTGGAGAGGTCGTCGTAGACGCACAGGACGTGGCGTCCGGGATTGTTCTCGTTGGCGGGCTTGCCATCCTCGCCGTTGTACATAAAGAACTCGCCCATAGCAGCACCGGCCATAGGGGCGATGTACTGCAGAGGAGCAGAATCAGATGCGGATGCAACGACGATGATGGTGTAGTCGAGTGCACCGTTCTTCTCCAAAGCCTCGACAACGCCTGCAACCGTGGAAGCCTTCTGGCCGATTGCGACGTAGACGCAAATCATGCCCTTGCCCTTTTGGTTGATGATGGTGTCGACGCCGATAGCAGTCTTGCCGGTCTGACGGTCGCCAATGATCAGCTCGCGCTGGCCACGTCCGATGGGGATCATCGCGTCGATAGCGATGAGACCTGTCTGGACGGGCTCATGGACAGGCTGGCGCTCCATAACACCAGGAGCGCGGAACTCGACGGGACGGTAGCCCTCAGCCTCGATGGGGCCCTTGCCGTCGAGCGGCATGCCCAAGGGGTTGACTACACGGCCGAGCATGGCCTTGCCGGACGGAACCTCGACGATGCGGCCCGTGGTATGGACCGTGTCGTTTTCCTTAATAGCGGTGACGTCGCCCAGCAAAACGGCGCCAACCTCATCCTCCTCAAGGTTTTGGGCGAGGCCGTAGACAGTTTTGCCGTCGGAGGAGATGAACTCCAACAGCTCGCCTGCCATAGCGCCCTTGAGGCCGTCGACGCGAGCGATACCGTCACCAATCTGGATGACTGTACCGGTCTCACGCGACTCAACGCTGGTCTTGAGGTTTGCGAGCTGTGCACGCAGGACCTCGTCGATCGCGCTAGCGGTGATTTCCGCCATTTACCTTTCACCTCCGGTCTTCACAGACGAGAGTGCAATGCGGACCTTTTCGAGCTGTGCAGAAACACTAGCGTCGATTCTTTTGCCGCGGGCACTCAACACGATGCCGCCGATGATGGAAGGATCAACATGCTCGCGGAGCATGACATCCTTGCCGAACTGGGCGGCGTATTTACTCTTAATGGTCTGACGCAGCGCATCATCGAGCTCCACGACAGTGGTCACGTCGAGAATGACAACGTTCAGCTCGTCCTCTGCGAGGGCTTCGAACTCCCCGACGACGCGATGCAGCAAGCCAATCTCACGACGCTCGACCATGACGTCAAGTACCTTAAGGACTGCAGGGTCGAAACCCTTGAAGACCTCGTTGATAACTGTGGCGCGCGCCTCAGCGGTGAGGGTGTCCTCGTTGAGGGCCTCTCTGAGGTTGGGATGAGTCAAGATGACCTCTTGGGCCTCCTTGAGCTCGGCAGCCGCCTCAAGGACGTTGCCGGACTGCTTGGTGGCCTGCAGAAGCACCTCTGCGTAAGTCGTGACTTCGCGCTTGATGAGCATGCGGTCCTTAGGCATCGAGGTTACCTGCCTTTGCAATGCTGTTCTCGATCAGCTTGCGATGCTCTGCATCGGAGAACTCGTCGCCGACGACCTTGGCCATAACAGCCACGGTAAGATCGGCCACGGAGCTTTGCAGCTCTGCGATAGCGGCGTTCTTCTCAACCTCGATGGACATGCGGGCTTTGGCGACGATGTCGTCTGCCTCGGACTGGGCCTTGGCGACGATGTCGGCGCGGACAGCCTCACCGGACTGCTTCGCCTCTGCGAGGATGGCGATGGACTCCTGACGAGCCTGTGCGAGCTGCTCGCGATACTCCTCGAGGACACGCTCGGACTCGATGCGGGCCTCCTCGGACTTCTCGAGAGCTTCCTTGATGGAGGACTCGCGCCTGTCGATGATGTTTTCCAAGACGGGCCAGCCGAACTTGGCCAGGACAACAGCGACGATCAAAAACGCGACGACCATCGGGATGAACTCGTTCAGATCAGGCAGGATGGCAGTGATGCCGCCAGAGCCTTCAGCCAAGGCCATGGCAGGCATGGCGCCGGCGAATGCAACGGCGCAGCCAGCAGCTGCTCCGTAACGGCGCAGCGCCTTTTTGAATCCTGATTTCACGTGTTCACCTTCCTTTACAGCTAGTTGAATGTTGGTACGGGTTCTCAAGCTGATTAGAAGATGAATGCGGCAACCAGGCCGATAAGGGCCAGTGCCTCGGCGAGAGCGCCGAAGATCAGGGCGTTGGTGAACAGCTTGCCGGCGATCTCGGGCTGGCGGGCAGAGCCAACGCACAGGCCGTAACCGCAAAGACCAAGGCCGATGCCTGGGCCGATGGTGCCGAGGCCGTAGCCGACAACCTTAAGGGCGGTGAGAACGATAGTGGTTTCCACTTTTTCCTCCTTGTTCTGTCAGGGGGGTCCCTGAAACTCTTGGTTTTCAGGGCCTATCCCTGAAACCTCTACCTATATATCCTCAAGCCGGGTACCTCACCCGGCAAAAGAACCGAAAGCAGTGCGGCTTTTTGGGGCATCCGACCAGGCCCGCGATTTTTAGTGCTCGCCTTCTGCCAAGCCGATGTAGACGGCGGACAGTATCGAGAAAACGTAGGCCTGAAGGAAAGCCACCAGGCACTCGAGGCAGTACATAGCGATGAGGAACAAGAACCAGATCAGTGCAACGATGCCCATGCCCAGCGCAGAGACAAAGCTCGATGCGACAACAGCAGTGGCGTTAAGAACGAAGACCTGGCACAAAATGGCGAAGATGCCCAAGACCATGTGGCCTGCGAACATGTTGCCGTAGAGTCGGACGGCCAAGGTAAGCAAGCGGATGACGAGGGACACGAACTCGAAGAACCAGATGATGGGGACCATCGGCGCGGGAAGGCCGTGCGGGGCGATGGACTTGATGTAGCCCAGGCCGCCTTTGGCCTTGAAGCCGTAGAAGTTGAAGTAGACAAACGAGATAGCAGCAAGCGCCCAAGTGCAGCCCAAGGTGCCCGTGCAGGTCTTGAAGCCAGGAACGAGGCCCAAGACGTTGGAAATCAGGATGAAGAAGAAAAGCGTGGCCAAGAAAGGCATGTGCTTCTTCCAGTTTTCACCGGCAGCGCCAGCGCCCATGTTGCGGCCGACGGCGTCGTAGCCGTACTCCACCAAGCCCGCGAGCCTGCCGTGAGGCATCATCGTGACCTTGCGGGCGCCAGCAAGGACGCCAATCAAGACGACCAGGATGCTGACAAACATCCAGACGGTGTACTGGCTGATGCTCCAGCCACCCACCTGGAAGACGGTGGTGGTGTCGAAGGACGCCTGGAGCTCTGCGATGGGCTCCACGATGTCGGTCAACGGATTACCGGTAATCTCCATACCTAGTTTCCCCTCCTATTTACCTTTGCTTGCGGCCCAAAAGGCCGTAAGCGATAACTGCCACAACGAAGGTCAAGATCATCGAGCAGGTGAAGGGCAGCGCCACATCGTGGGCAACCTTCGAGGCGACGATCAAAGCGGCAACGAGGATGGCGAAGGAGATAACGAAGGTGACGAGCAGCCATTTGAGATAGCCGACGCCGTCTTGCTGCGGCATCTTGCGCGTCTTGCCCACGACGATGGGGTAAGGCGCAAAGCCAATGAGCCCTATGAGCACACCGACGACGATTGCTGCAGCCATGGACCTCCCTCTCACATTTCAAGCCTTTAGTTGTCGCTATAAACCCTTGGGATAATAACGTATCGAATACACGCGCTTTAATCGAATTCAGAAGAGCGGTTGTTATTTGCGTTGAACGGTGCAAAAGCGCAAGCTGTGTAGCAAGCCGCAGGCTGCGCGCGCAATGCGGCTGGTGACTCGATGTAGCTTGCGGCAAGTCCAACGCAGCACGATACAAGCGTGCGCTAAGATCAATCAATCTTCCTGAACGCAATACCCGATTCTTGAAGCAAGTCGAGTGCAAGCCCGTCTGGGTAGCCGTCCCTGAAGACGATCTCTTTCACGCCAGCGTTAAGCAGCATCTTGGTGCACTGCGCGCAAGGCTGCGTGGTGCAATACAGGACACTGCCGTCGGTATCCACGCCGTAGCGCGCGGCCTGGATTATGGCGTTTTGCTCGGCATGGACCCCGCGGCACAGCTCATGTTGCTGGCCAGAGGGAATGTTGAGCTTCTCTCGCAGGCAACCTATGTCCAAGCAATGCGCAAGGCCTGTGGGTCCACCGTTATAGCCTGTTGCGATGATGCGCTTGTCCTTGACAAGAATTGCCCCCACCTTGCGGCGGCAGCAAGTCGAGCGCGTAGCGACGTCGCTGACGATGGCCATGAAGTACTCATCCCACGTGGGACGGACGTTTTCTTCCATGCCGCTAACCTTCCTTTCAAAGCAATCGTTATACAGATGCAAAGCACAGCAGACAATGTACTGGCGACAGCCAAACTTGCACCTGTCGCACAAAGAACCTGAAGCTTCTTTCCTAGTAGTCGAAGCCCGTGTACAGCGGATGAGCCTCAAGCATCTGGGAGACCTGTTTACGCACAGATGCCAGAACCTCTGGGTTGTCACGGTTAAAGACAGCCTTGGCGATGAGCTCGCCCACTTGGCGCGCCTCGTAAGCGTCGAACCCACGTGTTGTCATGGCCGCCGTGCCAACACGGATGCCGCTTGTAACAAACGGGGACAGGGTCTCGTTGGGGATGGTGTTCTTGTTGCAGGTGATGCCAACGCTGTCCAAGATGGACTCGGCGTCCTTGCCCGTGACGCCTGCCGGAGTCAAATCGACCAAGCACAGGTGATTGTCCGTGCCGCCGGAAACCAAGCGCAAGCCACCCGAGACCATACCCTCGCCCATCACGCGGCAGTTGTCGATGACACGCTGCGCATAAGTCTTGAAAGCGGGCTGGAGCGCCTCGCCAAAGGCGACAGCCTTTGCGGCGATGACATGCATGAGCGGGCCACCCTGCGAGCCGGGGAACACGGCGGAGTTGTATTTTTTAAAAAGCGCCTCATCGTTGGTGAGCGCCATGCCGCCACGCGGGCCGCGCAGAGTCTTGTGTGTCGTGGACGTGGTGATATGCGCATGGGGCACAGGCGAGGGATGCAAGCCAGCGGCAACTAGGCCAGCGATATGGGCCATGTCAACTACCAAGTAGGCGCCCACCTCGTCTGCAATCTCGCGGAAGGCCTTAAAGTCGATGATGCGCGGGTAAGCAGACGCACCCGCCATAATCAAGGCAGGCTTCTCCTCGAGAGCCTTTGCGCGCACCTGATCCATGTCGAGGCGCTCGGTCTGCGGGTCAACGCCATAGGCGCAGATATCGTAGAGCTTACCCGAGAAGTTAACGGGTGAGCCGTGCGTGAGATGTCCGCCGTGGTCGAGGCTCATGCCCATGACCTTGTCGCCCGGTTTAATGAGCGCAGCATAGGCAGCTTGGTTGGCTTGCGCGCCGGAGTGCGGCTGCACGTTGGCAAACTTAGCACCAAAGAGCTTACAGGCGCGATCGCGGGCGAGGTCTTCTACGAGATCGACCTTCTCGCATCCGCCGTAGTAGCGCTTGCCGGGGTAGCCTTCTGCGTACTTGTTAGTGAGCACGGAGCCCATGGCCTCCATGACGGCCACACTGGCGATGTTCTCGGATGCGATGAGCTCAATCTGATCGCGCTGGCGCTTGAGCTCTGCCGAGATGATATCGAACACCTGCGGGTCGGTTACGGGAAGCGAAGTGTATTTCATGAAGGCTCCTATCTTTCTTCGATCTTTGAGATTTTGGCGATGCGCTCAACGTGCCTGCCGCCTTCAAACGCCGTGTTCAAGAAGGCCTCGACAATAGCCTTATTGTCATCCAGAGAGGTGAACCTACCAGAGAGCGTCAAGATGTTGGCGTCGTTGTGCTGGCGCGTGAGCTTGGCAAAGTCAACACTGGTGATGTTGGCTGCACGAATACCTGCGACCTTGTTGGCCGCGATGGCCATGCCGATGCCCGTACCGCAGACCAAGATGCCAAAGTCTGCCGCGCCACAAGCAACGTCTTGCGCGACGGGATACGCGTAATCCGGGTAGTCGACGCGATCTGCGCTATAGCAGCCCCTATCTGTGACCTCGAAGCCCTGCTCTTTAAGCCATGTGAGCAGTTGGGCCTTCTGATCAAAGCCGCCGTGGTCGCACCCGATGCTCAAACGGGGTTTGTCCACCTGAATCCTCCTAGGTTGTAAACGAATGCTCGTCGATTCTAGCATCGGCGCAACGTGGCCCCGCGAAGGCCCAAGACCGCAAGCCGCATTTGGCAGAAGTCGCAACCCTCAAAGGTTAAAAAGAGACGGCTGCGAGCCTAGCGCAAGAAAAAACCGGCGGCTTCAAGGCAAACTGCGAGCTCTTGCTCGCTCACTGCGCCTAGCCTAAGAACAGCGACGCTGCTAGCACCCGTGCAATCGACGATAGTGGAGGACACGCCACCCGCGCACGTCGTGGCAATACCTAGGTCATGCGGCAAGGCGAGCATGGAGGGCTCGAGTTGCTCGAGCCTGTTGCAGGCTGGGCGCCCGTGGATATTAGCGCTCGTGCAGGCAAGAGGCATGTCCAAGCGTCGCAAAAGCTCGAGCACAAAGGACTCGTTGGGCATACGCAAGGCGACGGTGTCGTTTGAGGCAACGCATCCCAAAGACTGCGCATAAGGCGATGCTTCGACCACCACGGTGAGGCCTCCGGGCCAAAAGGCATCAGCAAGACAAAGGGCGCTATCAGGCAGATTGGCCGCACACTTGCGCATCATATCGACAGAGCCGACAAGCCAAGGCAAAACCTGCTGCGAGGGACGTTGCTTGAGCTCGAAGATCTGCTCGAAACCCGGCGAGCCGGGCAGGGCGGCAAGACCGTAGACGGTATCGGTTGCGATGAGCGCACAATGCCCGCCGTATATCGCGTCAAAAACGTCCACGGCTAGCCTCGCGCCTGCTCGAGCAACGTGCGGGCGTGGTCAAGTGCCTTGGGGTCGCTGCTGCCAGAGAGCATACGGGCGACCTCCGCGATACGCTCGTCACCTGAGACCGTGCGCGTACCCGTGCGCACAGAGCCACTGCAAGACTCTTTGAAGACGACGATGTGTCTATCGGCATGAACAGCAACTTGCGCCAGATGCGTAACGACCACCACCTGAGCGTGATGTGCCAGACGTGCAAGGCAACGGCCCACAGCTTCTCCCGTTGCACCTCCGATGCCAGCATCGACCTCGTCAAAAACCAAGGTTTCACCCTCTAAGGATGCTCTGCAATCATGAAATACACACTCTAAGCCCAACAGCATGCGCGACAGCTCGCCCCCTGAGGCAATCTTGCGCAGCGGGCGGGCTGTAGATTGCGCGCTTGGGCGATACATGAGCTCTGCGGTGCCGGGACCGGCATCGGTCCAACGCGCGTGTGCCGGGTCTTGGAAGCTGAACTCGAAGGAGACATCAGGCATGGCCAACTGTGCTACCTCTACTCTGAGCTTTTCGCAAAGCTCACATGCCTTCTCCTTCCTTGTCTCCAAAAGCTGCTTACCGCTAGCTTCAAGCGCTGCGGCGGCCTCTTTGCAGGCGGCCTTGGCGGAGGCGAGCATCTGCGGTGCGTCTTGTGAGGCAGCGATGAAATCCTGCGCTGTCTGCCAGGTATTGAACACCTGATCCATCGTGGGCCCGTAGCGCTTCATGAGACCGGAGAGCTCTGACAGGCGCGTGAGGGTCTCCTCCAAAAGCGCCGGGTCTGAAGGGATTTGACGCGCGTAGGCGGCGATATCACGGTTGAGGTCCTCTGCCTGCGAGCAGATGTCCTGCATGCGCTTGGCAAATGACGCGAGCTGCGCATCAGATGCGCCCTCGCGCTCTAATGCGCTGGTCGCACTGGCGAGCTTGTCTGCAGCGCCACCTTCGGACCCCGCAAGCTCCAAGGCATCCGCGCAAGCTTGGGCGAGCGAGGCGGCGTTTTGCATGATGGGAAGCTGTTCCTCAAGGCTTTCAAGCTCGCCTTGAGTAGGGTTAACCGACGAAATCTGCTCCAAAACAAAGCGCTGATAGTCGAGCTCCTGGTCTTGTGCGGCGCTTGCACCCTCGAGCTCCTTTAAGCGCTTGGATGCCGCGCGATAGGCATTGAGTGCTGCGCGGTAGGCTTCGAGGTGCGCGAGCTTAGGGTCGATGTAGCGGTCGAGCAGCTCGACTTGATGCACTGGGTCCAAAAGCGCTATGTGCTCGTGTTGGCTGTGAATGCACACAGATGATAGCTGCGAGGAAAGCTGTGTCACCGTCGCCATGGAGCCGTCGATGCTGCAGCGGCTGCGTCCTGCTGCACTCAGGCGCCTTGCGACGATGTGCTCATCACCTTTGGCGTCGACGATGCGCGCCTCTACCTGAGCCTCTTGGGCGCCGTCGCGCACGATCTTGGCGTCGGCACGCTGCCCGCACACAAGGCGCAGAGCGCCGAGCAGCGCAGTCTTGCCGGCGCCGGTCTCACCTGTGAGCACCGTAAGCCCGCAGGCCAGCTCGATTGAAGCATCGTCGATTAAGGCGACGTCTCTGACATGGAGCTCGTCTATCATCGAGGCGTCCCTCCCCCGAAGAACGCATGCGCCACGCTGGCAAAGAAGTCCTTGCCGCCGCGCACGAAGACAATCTCCTTGCTGCCGCGCGATATGCGCATACTCGTCGGCGCTGTAACCTGCATGGGCCTGCCGTCGACAAACAGCGAAGCCTCAGCAAGGCTGCGGCCCGTCATCTGAACTTCAATCACGTCGGAAGGTGCGGTGACGATGGCGCGACTCACAAGCGAATGCGGGGCCAAAGCGACGACCACAAGCCCGCTATAAGCTGGACTCACGACGGGGCCGCCCGCAGAAAGCGCATAGGCCGTCGAGCCGGTAGCCGTGGCGACAACCAAGCCGTCTGCCTTGAGCGTGGCGATGCTAGTGCCGTTAATGCCCATGGTGTACTCGACCACATGCCCGCTCGCGCCGCGTGTATAGGCAATCTCATTCAATGCGGTAAAGGTATGGCAAACACCTTGGGCGTCCGTCACCACAGCATCAAGAGTAGACCTACGCTCCAAGGCCAAGTCCCCGGAGAGCGCGTCGAAGATGAGCTCTACCTCGTCGCGGTCTGGGTTGCCGGACAGAAAACCCAAATCGCCGTAGTTAAAAGCGAGGATGGGAACGGCCGCATAGCCTATGAGGCGCGCCGCAGACAAGAAGGTGCCGTCGCCGCCCAAGACGACGACAAGCGCGAGCTCTGCGGCATCGATGGTCATGGTGTCTGCGTCTGCAACCGAGCACAGCTGCGCATCGATCCCGGCTGTGGCAAGTCTTGCCGCAAGCATGCGGCCGCGCTCGTAGGCACCAGCATCGACGCTAGCAACGATCAGAAGCTTCATCATCAAACCTCACAGACGCTCATGCGACGCCCTCACGACGTCGCGTATATCATCTTGGCTCACCATACACGCACCTGTACCGCCAGCTTGTGGCTTTTTTGCCAAGAGCAGGTACTCGCGATTACCTTTGGTTCCCTTCACAGGCGAGTAAGCAACATCGAGCACCTGAAGTCCGTTTGCTGCGGCAGCATCTGCAACCTGTCTTATCGCCAGCTCGTGACCTGCGGCATCCACGACGATGCCGCCATCGCTCAAGAAACTAGCGTCGAGCTCGAACTGCGGCTTGACGAGCAGCACCAAAAGACCCTTCTCTGCAGCAAGGCGTGCGATATCAGGCATAAGGCTGGTTAAGCTCACAAATGAGAGGTCTCCCACGACAAGCTCGAAGGGGCCGCCAACAGAGGCGACGTC
>CAYQLX010000036.1:0-9967 GCA_964418305.1 uncultured Coriobacteriaceae bacterium
ATCTTGAGGAGCGCCTGCTGCACGCCCTCGCCCGACACATCGCGCGTGATAGAGAGGTTTTCTGCCTTGCGCGCAACCTTGTCGATCTCATCGATGTAGACGATGCCCACCTGTGCGCGGTCGACGTCATTGTCTGCCGCGTTGATAAGCTTGAGGAGGATATTCTCTACGTCCTCGCCCACGTAGCCTGCCTCCGTCAGCGCCGTGGCATCTGCGATGGCAAAGGGCACGTTAAGGACACGCGCCAGCGTCTGCGCCAAAAGCGTCTTGCCGCAACCGGTGGGGCCCAGGATAAGCACGTTGCTTTTTGCGAGCTCGACTTCTCCGTCGTCGGCATCCAAACCCAGAGCGACACGCTTGTAATGGTTGTACACGGCAACAGAAAGCGCCTTCTTGGCTGCATCCTGACCGATGACAAACTCGTCCATCAGCTCGTGCATTTGGGCAGGCGTGGGCAGATTATCGAGCGTGATGAGGCCTTCGGTCTTGCCTGTTGCTGCAGGTAGACTATCTGCGAGCTCACCCTCTATGGTGATGCCCTCCTCGATCATGATGTCTGCGCACACCTGGACGCACTCGTTGCAGATGTAGACGCCGTCGCCGGCTATGAGCTTGTCGACCTGCTCTTGGCTCTTGCCACAAAACGAGCAGTGCAAAGGCGTGCTGCCAAAGGGGCCGCTAGATGAGGCCATCAGCTAGTCCTTCTTCTCGGTGCTGGCGTCTGCGCGGTTGACGACGACCTCGTCGGCCAAACCGTAGGCCACGGCCTCTTCGGCCGTGAACCAGTGGTCGCGCTCGCTGTCTGCGTGGATTTGCTCGGGCGTCTGACCAGTGTGCTTGGCCAAGATGGCCTCCAAGCGGTCGCGAGTCTTCTTGATCTCTGAGTAGTAAATCTCGAAGTCGCTCTCTTTGCAGTGATCAGGAGTGCCGCCCATGGGCTGATGCATCATGACCTGCGCGTTGGGGAGTACCAGACGCTTGCCGGGGGCGCCTGCCGCCAGCAAGACGCAGCCCATGGAAGCAGCCATGCCCATGCAGATGGTGGACACGTCCGGCTTGATGAACTGGATGGTGTCGTAGATGGCCAGGCCCGCGCTCACAGAGCCGCCGGGGCTGTTGATGTAGAGGCTAATGTCCTTGTCCGGATCCACGCTCTCGAGGTGGAGCAGCTGCGCGATGACAACGTTAGCGCTGGCATCGGTCACCTGCTCGCCCAAGAAGATGACGCGGTCATTGAGCAGCCTCGAGTAGATGTCGTAGCTGCGCTCGCCGCGCGGGGATTGCTCGACTACATAGGGAATCAGGGTGTTGTCCATGTTTGGACTCCTTACTCCACGAAGGGAATGAACTTACTCTGCGTCCTGCTCGTCGTCTTTGCCCTCGTCAAGAGTGACGACAGCGTTTTCGACCAGCCACTCGGTGGCCTTGCGACGGCGGATGCCCTCACGCAGCTCGCTCATGCGGCCGTTGTCCTCCCAGGACTTGCGAACTTCTGCAGGGTTTTCAACGACGGAGAACTCCTTGTCAAGGTCCTCATCGGTGACCTCGAGGCCAAGATGCGCAAAGAGCGCGTCGAGTGCCAAGGTCTGTGCTGCGACCTCATCGGCTTCCTCGTCCAGGTCTTGGTTGAACTCGTCGGCGGTGATGCCCTGCTGAGTGAAGAACTGGTCCAAGGTCACGCCCTGCTGCTGCAGGTTCATGTAGAACTCGCGCAGGATGTCTTGGCGCGTGAAGGCGACGTAGTTGGCGGGGATATCACCGTGGACGCGCTTTGCCAGCTCGTTCACGCAACGCTGCTCTTTGAGGGTGGGCAGCTGCTGAGCCTTCTGCTTGTTGATGGCATCGGTGATTTGGTTTTTGAGGGCGTCGATGCTGTCAACGCCGAGCTTAGAGGCAAACTCCTCGTCGAGCTCGGGGACGACCTTGATGCGAATCTCCTTGACGGCGATGTCTGCGTGGATGGTATCTGCGCCCAGATAGGCAAAGTCCTCGTCGCCAGCGATGGAGAAGTCGAAGGACTTGCTGTCGCCGGTGGACATGCCGATGATTTGCTCCTCCATTGCCGCGGGGATGATGCCCGCGCCGAGCTCGACCAGGCGAGACTCGGAGTTGAGGCCCTGGACGGGTTTGTCGTCTGCTGTGCAAGCCATGTTAAGCAGGACAAAGTCCTCTGCAGCGACGGCACGGTCAGACACAGTCTCGAAGGAGTAGTAGTAGGTGCGCAGGGCGTCGAGTTGGGCTGCGACCTCCTCCTCGGTTGCCTCCTCGGCCGGCATCTTAATCTCTACCGGGTCATAGGTAAGCAGCTCGACAGCAGGCTTGACCTCTCCGGCCAAGGTGAAGGTGAAGTCCTCGCCGTCGACGACGTTGCCGGTCTCCTCGAAGGTGGGGTTGGCGATAAAGAGGACGTCTTGGCTGTCCACCGCAACGGGTGCAATCTCGTTGATCAGATCGGTAGTAATCTCTGCGTAGACGGCGTCATGACCGCCAAAGTTGCGCTCGAGGATGGCGCGCGGGGCCTTGCCGGGGCGGAAGCCCGGGATGCGAGCACGGCCGAGCTGCTTGAAGTGAGCATTGACATGCTCTTTTACAGTTGCAGCAGGGACGGTGACAGTAATCTGTGTCTTGCCGTCCTCAGTGATGGTGGTCTTGACGTCCATCTATTCCTCCATAATTCTCACGCGCCTTTATATGGCGTCCTTCTTTCAGAACGCCTGCGCGTTCCTTGTTACATAAATTGGTGCGGGCGAAAGGACTCGAACCTTCACGGGTTGCCCCACTGGGACCTAAACCCAGCGCGTCTGCCAGTTCCGCCACGCCCGCACTTTGGGCAGGCTAACGCCGCCACTCAAGCGGCATAGTCAAGCGAACAGTTTAGCGCAGTTGCCCGCCACTGCACCATGCGTATTGGATTCGTTACCGTACAAAAGGCATGCGGGCCAAGGCGTGATGCCCGGCCCGCACATGCGATGCATCCTATATTGCAAGCGTTCTTAACCTATAGACATGAAGTATTCCTGGCCGTCACCTTCTGCACCATCTGCCACGAAGGTCACGAGCTTGAGATGGTCGTAGGTATAAGTACGATCGGTGCCCTCCATCTCCAAGATGACGCCGTCTTCGCGCTTTTTCTTGATCTTCCAGCAGCTCAATGCATTTGTGACCTTGTTGGGTGTACCCAGCAGCTCTACTAGATTGCCCGCTAGTTGCTCCCTTACAAGCAAAGCGCGCGCTTGGGTGGTTGCCTCTTGGTTGAAAACGCCGTTTTCGCTAAACACGCACAGCTTGCCATCTACCATGCATGGTCCGGTGGCAAAGGCCCCGTTGACAAGGAAGCAGTTCTTCACGCCGTCTTGCGTTTTCCAACCAGGAACCGCCTTGCCCGCCTTACTTACACGATACTTGATGCCGTTGACTGTAACCACGCGTGTAGAGCTACCAACAAGGAGCTTGCAGTTCTTACCAAAGACGTAGTAGGCCTTCTTGGAACCCTTCTTAGCCTTGACCGATCCGCTTACGGCCTTGCCATTGGCACCAAAATAATAGGTAGCTTTCTTATAGGTAACCCACGTCTTCTCGCACCTCTCGCCAAACCTGTACCAGTACAGAGCACCCTTACTTTTGACCAAGCCATTCTTGCTACTCTTCTTAGCTGCAATCTGTTGCTTCTTGAGGTCGCTGGGTTTCACGCCTTGGTACGTCGACGTGGTGTAGCCGTTGGAGTAGCTGGGAACCTTGAGCTTGACGATGGCCTGGAGGTACGCGTGCGAATAGCCATAGTACTTAGACCAGCTCTTGGCCTCGCAGAACAGCGGGTCGTAGTACTTGCCGTTGATACGGGCCACGCCATGGGAGTCTTGGTAGGCGCTGTCCACTCCCACAGCCACGTTCTTGTAACCCGCCGCAAGGCACAGATAAGCAAAGGCGCACGGGTCCGATACACAATCGCCCATGCGGAAGCCGTTCTTGCGCTTAACAAAGTGATCGTTGGCAAAGGTGGATGTCCAGCCCGCCTTGTTCTTAAACTTGCGATACTGCTCGTAATAGCCCTTGTTGACCCACTTCATGCTCTTGTACATCTTGGTGCTCTTGGAGTCTTTGGTGTTGACGATAGACTTGAGCGTCTTGCGCGCATAAAGAAGCGTCTGGTACTCCCTTGCCGCGTACTTGGGCATCTTGGCGCCGGTGGGCTTGTAGAAAGTCGAGCCCTTCTTGTAGGCCTCCATGACGCCCTTGGCATTGGCGTAGATGGTGCATCCGTAGGCCTTGGAGGTGTTCTTACGCAGCTTTCCCTTGCTGTTGAAGCAGTAATAGGCATGACCGATTTTTTGGATACCCGTCACTTTAACGCCGTCTTTGTAGTAGCAAGTCCTATTCTTTTGCCATCCCTTGAGCTGCTTTTGTGTGCTCGTCGCAGCACCCGCCGAATCCTGCCCGTCTGCCCACGCAATGCCGGGCACCGCACATGCAACGGCAAGCACTGCAGCTAGAACCGCTGTCTTTGCAAACGTGGAAGCTTTGCTCTTTTCATATCCCATAGTTTCTCTCCCAAAAAACAGCGGCAGCGATGCTCGCACTGCCGCGCAAAACCAAACTAGAACTGGCTGTAGACAAAGTCGGCGCTGCTGCTAAGCCCGCTAAATACAACAAACCACAACGTCAGAGCAAGGGCAGCAGCTACAATCACCGCGATGCCGATGCCGGTGGCAAGGCCGTGACGTGCCATCCAAGCGCTTATGCGCTGGCGCAGTGGCGGCTTCTTCGCGCTATTTTGCTGCGTAGTCAACTATGGCCTCCTCCACATCGATCCAACCCGTCCACCCAAAATGCACGTTATCGAACAAGAAACCCTTCTCGTACTCCTTGCTGCTAAAGTCCGCGTATTGCACGCCCTGCTTTTGGCAGATGGTGCGGATGCGCTCGTAGCAAGCCTCGCGATCGCTTGCCTTGATGCCCTCCCAATCGTAAAAATCCCCGTGTACGGGACTGATGATGATCAAGGGCTCTATCCCGCATTCGCGGCAAACCTTGCAAAGGAAGGTAAAGTCGTCGTATTCCGGCGTGTTAGAGAAGGTCTCGCCAACCTGCTTGTCTTTGAGGCGCTCTTTGTCTGAGGCAATGTTTTTGTCATAGAAGCTGTCGAGCATGCCCCACTCGTTGCTCGAGCTTGCCTGTGCATCTGCTGCGGCCTGTTGGCGCAACTCGTCAAAGCTCAAAGCCTCATCTGCAGCAACCTTGTCGTGGTAGTAGATGCCGCCTTGACGGACTTCCTCTAGGTCCTTGCGCTGGGACAGGTCATCAACGGCGGCAAGCACCGCGTCATTGAGGACATCAACCGGCGTGTCTTTGCCAGCCGCGTTGATTGTCGTGTCGTCTATGCCCAGTTGGGCCAAGCGCTTTGCAAGGTAGGACTTAGAGCCGTTGCTGATGTTTGGGTTACTGCAAAACTCACGGTAAAGACTGTAAGAGAACCTCAGCTTGAAGGTTTCTGCATCCATACCGCCATCCTTAAACCAGGTGGGGCTCACGATGATGACAGCCTTGCCGTCTTGCACCGTCGGCGCGTAGGCACCGGCCGCTATGGCGTGCCAGAGGCTCTGGTCAAAGGCCTCCCCTATGTAATTGACGTCCACGCCGTAATCGTAGCCGCCCAAGATTGCAGCGGGCACCTGTGGGATGGTTGCCGCCGTGGTGGATAGCTCGCTTGAGCCAAAGAGCAGGATACTGTCGGCGGCATCTGATGCGGTGTTAAACGCGACGCTGGCGCTTTTGGCTCCCGAGCACTCGTAGTTATAGATGCGCCCCGTTGCCACGCGCTCCTGTGCAGGCAGTGCCGCTTCAAGCGCGACAACCCCGCAGCAAAAGGCCAGCACACCGCCGAGTATGCCACCCAAGAGCACCTTGGTGCTCATATGTCCCTTGCTCGCTGACATCTGCCCCAGACCAGTCTAAAGGCGCTCGACAATGCGGGCGACGATCTTGTTGGGTGTGTTCATCTGGTCGCGCTCGAGCTCGGTGGGGGCTATAGCCACGCCTAGCTCGTCTTCTACGCTCACCAGAAACTCGATGGCTGCCATGGAGTCAAAGAGTCCTTCTTCGAACAAATCCAAGTCGCGCTCGTCCCAGATGCAGCTGTCGCCGCAGATATCCTCTATGAGCTGCAAGACCTGCTGCTCAACCTCTTTGTTATCCATTCAAAACACCTGCCAATCCCTGTGTTACCTGACCGCTGAACAATGCAAAGCCAAAGAAGACGGCAACCATGGTGACAGCCCAGCTAGCCACCTTGAACCACGTCTCCTTCTTGTGCTTCTTGTAGAACTTAGACTTCTTCTGGACAAGCTCGCAGCCACTCAGAAGAAGGCCATGATAGATGCCGTAGACGATGTAGTCCACGGTGATGCCGTGCCAAAAGCCCATGAGCGTCATGTTGCACATGTAACCTGCACATGCCGTAAAGACGCGGTCTTTGAACACCTTGCGCTTGATGCAGGCTTTGGACACGCGCATGAAAACGTAGTCGCGCAGCCAATAAGACAAGGTGATATGCCAGCGATTCCAAAAATCCTTGATGTCCACCGACGCAAACGGCGCGTTAAAGTTGCGCGGCACCTCGATTCCCAGGGCCGCGCCTATGCCCATGGCCATAAAGCTATAGCCAGCAAAGTCAAAGAAAAGATACAGCCCGTAGCACAGCGCTTGGACCACTTGCCCCAAAGCTTGAGCCCCAAGACTAGCAGTGCCAATAGTCTGCGGGGCAAACCACTGCAGCCACTGGAAAAACATCGCAAAGACAAAGCTATAGACGACGCCAGCCACAAACCAAGCAGCACCGCGTGCGAACAGGCTGCGGTACTCCTCGCCGCTCAAGGGCGTTGCGAGCTGTTTACAAAAATCGCGGCTGCGCATGATGGGGCCACTGGTGAACACGGGAAAGAACAGCAAGAAATAGATAAAGTCCAGGGGACGAAGGTTATCTATGAGCCCGTCGCGAATCTCTATGAGCACCTGCACGGTCTTGAAGGAGAGATAGCTGATGCCAATGAACCCCAAGAGGTTAGCATCGAAGACAGCGGAGACCTTGGCGCAGATAAGCGGCAGCAGGGCCACAAGCAATGCCACGCGATAAAGCGCAATCTTGTGAGCTGTGTCTTTAGCAAAGAGCCTGAAGGTAAAAGCCGTGGTGGCACACGACACCGCCAAAAAGACACCAAAGAAGAGCGCACCTTGCAAGTCCCTAAAGAACAAAAGGGCCAAAAAGACGATGCTTACCAACAGGCCGTAGACCTTGGGGCGGCGCCCCAAGCAGCCTGCGATGACAGCCGGCACCAATGCAACGGCCACGATGATAAAGAAGGCGGGCTCTGTGTAGAAGGACATCTGCTGCTACCTGCCCTATGCCCTGCGTTGAGATGCGGCAGCGGCAAGCGCCTTGCGATCAATCTTGCCGTTGACGTTGGTGGGGAGCTCTTCATGGTAGGTAAAGGTACGCGGCACCATATAGGCGGGCAGTGCCTCTTTGAGGGCCTCTTTGAGGGCTTTGGTAAGGTGGCGATCGCCTGTCACGCCGGCGCTGCACACAACATGAGCGGCAAGCGCCGTATTGGAGCCATTGCGATTGACGGGCACCACAGCACACGACGCCACCTGCGGCAGGGCCGTGAGGTTCTCCTCAATATCGCCAAGCTCGATACGATAGCCGTTGACCTTGAGCTGCAAGTCAAACCTGCCACGGTAATGCAGCATACCGTCTTGATCGACAAAACCGGCATCGCCAGTGAGATAGCACATGCGCTCGCGTCCTGCGTGATCTTTGCGCATCCCAAAGCAAGCTGCAGTCTTATCGGGCAAGCGATGATAGCCCGCAGCGCAGGTCTCACCCAGGATGGCAATTTCTCCCTCGGTGCCACAGGAGACCTCCTCGCCTGTTTGGCGGTCGAGGATATGGACCTCACTGTAGGGGCTAGGCTTACCCACGGGCAGCGGCTGCGGGTTTGCGGCCATCTCTGGCGTGATGCGCACGTCGGTCACCGCACCGCAGGTCTCTGTCGGGCCGTAGAGGTTCACCAGCTCAACATCTTGCCCAAAACGCTCGAAGAACTGTACTGCCGTGTGGTTGAGCAAAGTCTCACCGCACATAAGCACGAGTTTGAGCTTGGGCATGAGCGCCGGCCCAAAAGAAGGGTCGGTCAAACACATGGCAAGAAACGACGGCGTGGACACCCACACAGACAGCTGGGCCTTGGACAGCTCGTCAAAAGCGGTAGCAAGGCTTTTCTCTGCTTGCTCGTCGAGTGCGAACATGGTGTGGCCATTTGGCGCCGCCAACAAAAAGTCAAAGAGACTCAAGTCAAACGAGAACGGCGCGCGGTTAAAGCACACGAAGTCCTCCCCCGCAGGCAGAAGGCTCGAGAAATAGCGACTGGTGAGGTCGATGCTCTGCGCGCGCTGGGCCACGCCCTTGGGCACGCCGGTAGAGCCGCTGGTAAAAAGTATGTACTGGATGTCGTCGCCCTCTATGGGTTTGAGGGCAGCTATCTGAGCGGCAGACGCCTGGCTGCTACACGCAGCAGCAAGCTCGGCTGGCAAGACCTCGGTCACGCAGTCGATGGAGCTCAGCTTGCCCTGGGGCGCGACGGTGCACAGGACCATAGGGTCGTCGAGCTGCGCCAAGATGGAGTCGATGCGTTGCTGCGGGAAGCTCGTATCCAAGGGCACGTAGGCGGCACCACAACGCATGGCAGCAAACATGCAGACGAGCATGAGCGGCCCTTTGTGCCCGTAGATACACACGGGGCGCCCGGCTTGACCTTTGTCTGCAAGCCATACGGCGAGGTTGGCCGACTGTTGCGCCAGGTCACCATAAGTCACCGACTGCCCGGCACAGTTGTAGAAGAAGAGGGTATTAGGGGTCTTTGATGCCTGATCCAAGACCTTGTCCAAAAACTCGCTCATCGTTTTTCTCCTAGAATGCGTCGGGGTCGCACGCAGACGAATCGGATCCACTGTCACCCGATCCACCGCTGCTACCGCCAGACGAGCTACCGCCAGAGGAGCCGGAGCCGCCCGAAGACGAGCCACCGGAGCTATGCGAGCCAGAGCCCGACCCACCAGAAGTCTTGCCAGAGGATTTGCCCCCGCTGGAAGAGGCACCCGACGAGCTGGAACCATTAGACGACGAGTCAGAGTAGGAGCCCGCCGCGTTTGGCTGCTGAGCTGCTGCCGCGGCCGCTGCATCAGCTTCCTTCTTCTCTTTCTTGAGCTTAGCCAGCTGCTTTTGAGCCTTCTTCAAGGTTTTGTAGTTGTCTACAAGACCCTTTTGCTCTTTGGTGAGCTTGCCGTAGGCCTTCTTTGCAGCAGTAATCGCCTTCTCCTTGCCGAGCGTCACCTTGCCGATGCCCGCAATCTTTGCCGCTACCTTGGACGCCGCCTTTTGATCGGCAGCCTCCTTCTTGAGTTGAGCCTCATGCTTTGCCAAGTAATCTTGCTCGGCATCTAGCGTGCTTGCTTGATTGCCCGAGCCGTCCTCGTAGGTCAAATACGCCATATCCAAGCTGCGGTCGTAGCAAAGACTCACCTGGCTGTTCAGAGAGCCTGCATCGACGTTGTGCAGCTCGTAGTACGAGCCGTCGGTGCAGGTAATACGCACATCTACCGGGGCGTTCTGAGCAATGTTGAGCGAGACTTGGTCGCCGGCAGCACAGATAACCTGCGCCCCACTGAGCTGCGCATAGCTGTCTTGGCTGCCCGCATCGCGCACGGCAGCTGACTCTATGTCCTTGCCCATGGCGTCGGTCACGGTAAGGGCGCTTTGGCTTGCCGCAGTATCCCCGTAGACGACAGTCTTCGCACTTGAGCAACCGGCCAAGGCAGCGGCTAAGGCCACGCAGCACACGCCGCAGGCAACCCCAGCCAGTCTTGTCTTGGCAATCACCATTAGCTAGATCTCCTCTGCAGCGCTGGTGGC
>CAYQLX010000036.1:10067-15090 GCA_964418305.1 uncultured Coriobacteriaceae bacterium
CCAGTCTTGTCTTGGCAATCACCATTAGCTAGATCTCCTCTGCAGCGCTGGTGGCGTAGCCGTACCCAGTAAAGACCTTATCCTCAAAGGTCTTGTTGTAGTCTCTGATTTCTGCCTTAGTAAAGCCATAGGCCCTGATGCAGATTGAGTACTGCTTGACGTTGCCGTCGGCATCCTTCTCATACACGTAATCGCCACCATCCATAACAGGCTTGCCGTTTTCATCCAGCACAAGCTTGGTTTGGTCTTCAAAAACGCTGTCGTTATCGCGGATGACACTATCTTGCAGCTCGGGGTTCCAGATCTCATAACGAATCTCACCTGTGTCTTTAACTACGTTTTTAACCAAGCACCAGCTGCTGGCGTTGTAGACGCCGTACTTGTTCTTGAGCTTACCGGCAACAGGCGTTGCCTCATAACCCAAGAAACGCGCGACACATGTGAAGCCAGCCGTGTAGGTATAACAGTCGCCCTTTTCCTTGGCAAAGGCTGTCTTGGCCTCGGTGATAAAACGCTTTGCAGGGAACTTGTAGCCTAGAGTTGCACGGTTGGGGTAGGCGTAGTAATCCATCATGTCGTTGAACTCATCAAAGGCTTCAAGCAAGGTTTTGCCCTTTGCAAAATCGGCCACCTCGTGGTCGGTGGCAATATCTCCGGTAAGCCCGTTGTAATAACCCTTTGCGCTGATGCAGGCGCCATCCTCGGTTGCCTTATAAGCCTTCATGGTCTTGTTCTTGGCAAGGAGCTTGACCTGAACAGCGCTGATGTATTTGCCCTTTACCTTGGTGCCGGCAGCATCGCCGTTTTTGGCCCAACCCAGCCAGCCGTAACCGGGGGTGTAGGTGCGGTAGTAGACGTTGTACTTCTTCTTGGCGGCACCCGACAAACTCACGCTCAAGGTCTGAGCGGCAGCACCGGGTGCAGCAGCCTTGCCGTTTTTGCCCTTAACAGCTTTCTTGGCGCTGGAGAGCTTGTAGTTCACCGTGCCCTTAACACCAGAAAGCGTGACCTTGATGCCCTTCATGGCCTTTGCGCTTGCCTTAGCACTGCCAGCGGTTTTGCCGGCGGCAACGGCCTTGGCATAAGAAGAGCCGTTGGCAACGCTCGTCTTGACGTTAACTGCGTAGGCGCTTGCGACACCAGCCATCATAAAGCCCGCAGTTGCGACGGCCGCAGCCAACGCTGCGACAGCAAAACGGCGGCCTGCAAAAGAAACTGCTTTTCTCAAGGTAATCTCCCTCTATTGTTTATTCCCTGCCGTCAAAAGTCGGCGCCCTAACTTCAACATTACCGCATTTCAAAGAGCCTAGGAGTTCTTCATCACCACGGTTGCCACGGTAGTGGATATGTCCTCGCACATGTCGCAAACATCTTCGAGCGTGTTAATCATCTGCGCTTGGCCAAAAGCGTCGATGCTCGTCATGCCAACAACCTTGGCGTTTGCGTAGATATCGTGAACCGCGCGAATGTAGAGCTGGTCGGCTTCACGCTCGACGTCGTTAACCTTGATGATGTAAGGCTTAAGCGCAGCGGGCTTCTTGAAGTTATGGAACTGCGCGCACAGCTCGTTGATAGCATGCGTTGCGCGGTCTGCCATCTTCATCATCTGGATAACATCGGGGTTAATCGCATGCACGTCGTACATGTACATGCGCTGCAAGACCTCATCCAAATCATCGACGAGGCTGTCAAGCTCCTCGGACAAGATCATGATGTCTTCACGCTCGATGGGCGCCAAAAACTCAGTGGAGAGCGCATCGACAATCTCATGCCTCAAAACGTCGGAAGCCTCCTCAATCTCATGGAGCTCCTCGTAACGCTTGATGGCGTGAGCGTTATCCGGTTCGCGGCCCTCTGTGACAATCTGGGCGTTCTTCTCCATGAATTTGACCAGCTCACCGGAGTACTGGACGGCGTGCTCGCTAATCTTGACGAACGCCTCAAAGTAATCGAACTTCTGCTTGCGTGCCATATATGCGTGCCTTTCGGTGCGGTTTTGACGATTGCAGGTAGTGCAAAAGAACAACTCGCACATTGTACGTGTTTCCAGCTTGCTGCGTGCATAGGGCGCCAGCAAAGCAGACGAATCGTCATCTAGGATGCTGCAAGCGAGCGTGATGCGGCTCTTTTTTACGAGTCGCGCAGAAAGGGCGCAGCTCATTGAACTGCGCCCTTGCTTTTTGCGTGTGCTATGCCCTTGGCGTCACAGCCAGCCGCAAACTTACTTGGATAGCTGATGCCTTATGCTCGTCGTAAACTCGAAGTCGTCTAAGTCTATGACCACGCAATCGCCTTCGCTCAAGTTGCCGTTGACTATCTCGTTAGCTGCACGGTCCACGATCTCATGCTGGATGAGCCTCTTGAGCGGGCGTGCGCCAAATGCCGGGTCAAAGCCGTCGAGTGCCAAGCGCTCCATAGCCGCAGGCGTGATATCGAGGCCTATGCGACGATCTGCCATGCGCTCACGCACCTTGACGAGCTGCAGGTCAACAATCTTCTCCAGGTCTGCAAGCTCGAGCGCGCTAAAGGTAATGACCTCGTCGATGCGGTTGATAAACTCAGGCCTAAAGGTCGTCTTGAGCGCTTGCTCGATGGCATCGTCAAGCGCCTTCTTATCGCCGTCTTGCGCAAACTCCTGGATAAACTGACTACCCAAGTTGCTCGTCATGATGATGATCGCGTTCTTGAAGCTCACCACGCGGCCTTGGCCGTCGGTCAGGCGACCGTCGTCGAGCACCTGCAGCAGGATGTTGAAGACATCCGGATGAGCCTTCTCAACCTCGTCGAGCAGGATGACGCTGTAAGGATGACGACGCACGGCCTCGGTCAGCTGACCGCCTTCGTCGTAGCCCACGTATCCCGGGGGCGCGCCAATCAAGCGCTGGACGGAGAACTTCTCCATGTACTCGCTCATGTCGATGCGCACCATATTGCGCTCGTCATCAAAGAGCTGCTCGGCCAGTGCCTTAGCAAGCTCAGTCTTGCCCACACCCGTGGGGCCCAAGAACAGGAAGCTGCCGATGGGACGATCGGGGTCTGCCAAGCCGCTGCGGCTGCGGCGTATCGCACCAGCCACGGCATGGACAGCCTCATCCTGGCCTATGACACGCATATGCAGGCGCTCCTCCAAATCGGCAAGCTTCTGCATCTCACCCTGCATCATCTTGGAGACAGGCACGCCGGTCCAAGCGCTTACGACCTCTGCGATGTCCTCTACGGTGACCTCCTCTTTAAGCAGGCTTTCGCCGCCAGACTTCTCCATCGCAGCAACAGACTCGTTGAGCTGAGTGTTAAGCGACGGTATGACGCCGTAGCGCAGCTCGGATGCGCGCGCGAGGTTGTTGTCGTTTTCTGCCAGTTGGGCCTCAACCTTAGCTTGGTCAATCTTTGCCTTGAGCTCTTGCACTTTGGTGATGGCGTCCTTCTCGTTTTGCCAGACGGCCTTCTTCTGGTCCAAAGCCTCCTGCGCGCTGGCAATCTGCTTGCGCAGCTCCTCCAAGCGCTCGCGCGAAAGGTCGTCTTCCTCCTTCATCAGGGCCTGTTCCTCGATCTGCATACGCACAAGCTCACGCTCTGCAAGGTCGATGTCCTCGGGCTTGGAGTCGATCTCTATACTCAGACGGCTGGCGGCCTCATCCATGAGGTCGATGGCCTTATCCGGCAAGAAGCGGTCCGTAATATAGCGGTTGGACAGCTCCACCGCAGAGACGACAGCAGCGTCTTGGATACGCACGCCATGATGCGTCTCGTACTTCTCCTTGATACCGCGCAGGATGGAGACCGTGTCCTCAACGCTAGGCTCGTCCACTAGCACCGTCTGGAAACGGCGCTCAAGGGCGGCATCCTTCTCTATGTACTTGCGGTACTCATCCAGCGTGGTTGCGCCTATGGTGTGCAGCTCTCCACGAGCAAGCGCTGGCTTGATCATATTGCTAGCGTCCAAGCTGCCCTCGCTGGCTCCTGCGCCAACGATGGTGTGCAGCTCGTCGATGAAGAGGATGATGCGCCCGTCGCTTTCCTGCACCTCGCGCAGCACAGCCTTGAGGCGATCTTCAAACTCGCCGCGGTACTTGGCGCCGGCCACCATGGAGCCCATATCGAGTGCGATGACTTCCTTATCGCGCAAGCTGCTGGGAACGTCGCCTGCCACGATGCGCTGAGCCAGGCCCTCCACGATAGCGGTCTTGCCAGTGCCGGGCTCGCCGATGAGCACGGGGTTGTTCTTGGTGCGGCGGCTGAGCACCTGGATGGTGCGGCGAATCTCTTGATCGCGGCCAATGACCGGATCGAGCTTGCCCTGACGAGCGCGCTCGGTGAGGTTATCGCCGTACTGCTCCAAACTCTCAAACTGCGCCTTGGCGTCGCGGTCGGTCACGCGGGTGTCGCCGCGCAGCTCCTCATAGACCTGCGACACGCGCTTAGCGGTAATCCCGGCATCGTTTAGAACCTTGCCGGCAACACCTTTATCGCCGGTCAGGGCAACAAGGAGATGTTCGGTGGTTACAAAAGAGTCACCCATCTTGCCTGCGATTTTGACGGCTTCGTCGGCCACGGCGCTAAGCCCGTTGCCCACCTGGCCCATGCCAGCACCGCTGTTGGATACCTTGGGGGCGTTATCTATCGCCTTGGTAATCTCTTTGCTTATCATCGCCGGATCAGCGCCAATGCGCTCGATGATGGCCGTCAGGTTGTTCTCATGGGCGTCGAGCATAGCCTTGAGCAGATGCTCGCTTTCTACAGCGGGCGCCTGCGCGTCCGCAGCTATGGTTACAGCAGCTTGCAGGCACTCAGCTGCGGAAACCGACATTTTGTCCATACGCATAATCTGTACCTACCTTTCCAGTTTTACATGGCGGGCTCAGCGCATGTTCTGCTGGCTCGCCTCATAACTTCTAAGGTAGTTATACTCTGGAAATCTACTATAAAGCGACTTAGGTTTTTGTCCTGTAATCTTAGAAACAGTGCCGTTACCTTGGGCTCATCCGCAGGGTTTTATGCGTAGGGGTCGAATTTATTCGACCCC
>CAYQLX010000037.1:0-14627 GCA_964418305.1 uncultured Coriobacteriaceae bacterium
ATCGTCTTGACTCACTACGGCCGCAACACCGTGTTCATGGGCCCCATGAACCGTGCTCTGATTGTTGGCGAGTGCAAGTCTGATATTGAGATCTGCCTGCTCTTTGGTGCACGTCTTAACCCCGAGTGGTGGCCTTGGTACAAGGACACGGGCAAGGGCAACGCTCCTGACTGGGAGCAGATGGACGAGGCTGTTGATAAGTTCTTCTCTGACCAGCTCAAAGAGCTCGGTTTCGACTGGAAGTCCTTCCAGGAGCTGGGTCTGTACCAGCCTGGTGCACACGGCTTCGAGTATGAGAAGTACGAGAAGGGCATGCTCCGCTTCGACGGCGAGCCCGGCTTCAACACCATTACTGGTCAGATCGAGGCTTACTCCATTCTGTACGAATCCTGGGGCGAGGATCCGCTGCCTTACTACTATGAGCCGGACTGGTCTCCCGTCCGCCATGCAGGCACCGGTCTTGCAGAGCAGTACCCGCTGATCTCCACCTCTGGTTCGCGTCGTTACTCCTCCTTCCACTCCGAGCATCGTCAGGTTGCTTCCCTGCGCCAGATCGATCCTTGGCCGTGGGTCCAGATGAACCCCGCTACCGCCGCCAAGTACGGCGTCACCGAGGGCGACTGGGTTGAGGTCTACAACATGTTCGGCGAGGGCCGCTTCAAGGCAGAGATCACTCCTGTCCTCAAGGAAGGCATCCTCAACTGTGCACACGGTTGGTGGTTCCCTGAGCAGGACGGCGAAGAGCCCAACCTGTTTGGTGTCTTCAAGTCCAACTTCAACCAGCTGGTTCCCCATCAGGGCATCGGCAAGCTGGGCTTCGGCGCACCTTACAAGGGTGTTATGGTCAACATCCGCCGCGTCCGTGGTCTGAACGCCGACTAAAGAAAGGGAGTGAATGTAATGACTAAGTACGCTCTTCTGTGCGATTACACTTACTTCTCTGGTAACCACGCCGCAGAGATCGCTTGCAAGGAGGAGTTCTCTCTTCCCATCGATCAGTGGGGTATCAAGGAAGTCGAAGTCGGCCCCTTCAAGAAGGGTGAGGGCAACGACGGTGATGCGTGGGAGTGGACTTTCGTCCCCGTTCCCACCTCCATCTTCTCCGAGTGGTACGGCACCAACGGCAAGAAGGCTGGTCAGCGTCCCTTGGCCGTCCAGGTCGAGGAGTCTGCTTCTCTGTACTACGGCACCGTCGAGGAGATGGTTGCCAAGATGGCAGAGTTTGATCGTCCGATGGTTCTGTGGCAGCTGTAAGTACTAGCTAGTTTTCGCTAAAATGGTAAGTGGCCGCGATCGCAACGGCCACTTGCCAATCCTTAACAAGGGAGGACTTATGACTCGCGATGAAATCATGGATATGGAAGCAAAGGATATTGCTGCGCTTCTGAACGCCGAGGTTGACAAGGGTGCCGATAAAGACGGCGCTCTGAGCGCTCTCGGTCTGACCCAGGCCGACATCATGAAGGCTCAGGTCTTTTATGTAAAGGGTAAGTTCATGGCTCGCGCTTGGGCTGGCTACACCTCCACCAAGCGTTCCGGCAACGAGCTGGGCGATACTGCTCAGGGCGTTGGCGACTCCGATCCTAACGCTGGTTACGCTGGCGTGTAAGATCTAAGAATCTGCCTTTTGCAAGAAGAGCTCGGGGAAACCCGGGCTCTTTCTTTTTTTCTTTGACAAGGCAGTGGTTCGTAGCTTGAGGGTTGTTCTGGGTACCTATTCTGCTTGCAAAGGACAAACGTTGAGCTTGCTCTTGATTGGGAGCCTTGCGGCGCGATGTTTGCTTGGTGGCGCCTCGTTGACGCGATGGTTACTTTTAAACGAGTTGGGTGCTTGTTTGCTTAACGCCTAGAACTAACGCTTATAATCGTATGCATCAAATGATCAATATTCCTGCAGAGGGGGATGAGAATATGATCGACAAAGAAGCAGTACAGGCAGAAGAGGATGCTATCCGCCAAGAGGTCGCTGAGAAAGGCCGTTTGCCCAGGGAGCAAGAGGATATCCTCTACACTATTGCCTTGCGTCAAGACGAGCTTGGTCGCCAGCCAACCAACATGATGGAGAGCAAAATTAAAGGCAATCCGCTTTATCAGGAGCTGCTTGACCGTGAGTATCTCACCTACGAGGTCTTCTCCAACGCCATTAACCCGGATCACAATATCGCGTCGCTGTACGTGACGCTCAAGGGCATGCGCTACTGCATCGTCTACTCCGATGAGCTGTCTGCTCAGCGCCCCGTGGATCCTGCTGGTGCTCGTCGCGAGGTCAACTAAATCGCGCAAGCTTCATAACCTGTACAAAGCCTGCTGCCTGCAGCGGGCTTTAGTCTTTTATGCCGCCAAATTCTGCGTTTGTTAAGCGGCTCAAGGCACCGTTGCTGCATCGCCTATTTGCTAACATAGGCATAAGAACGTGCGGTACGCGTAAGAAGAAAGTGAAAGTCCTTTATGACTGATAAGGCCCTGCAAGCTGCGTTTGATCACTTTGACAAGATCGAGCGCGACTACGTATCTGCGTTAAGCGCCAAGGGGCTTAAGTTTGCCCCAAGAAACGCTCATCTGGAGCGCGTGGCGCAGCTGCGCGCAGAGCTTGCTAAGCGCAATGCTGTCTTTAGGAATGCCGGTGCCAGCATAAGCTGCGGTTGGCTGTCCAAGGCATGCGTGGAATGCACGGGCACAAACGGCTCAGAGACGTTTTCTACCACGTTTAAGTGCCATCGCGACTGCTACTTTTGCTTCAACCACAACCTTGCCGATTACGACAAGTACGTGGCCTGCGGCTGTCCATGGGAGCAAGAGCTTCAAACAGCGTACGAGTCTACTCAGGGCAAGCTCGCTGTGATTGGGCTTACCGGCGGCGAGCCCTTGCTTAACATAGATGACAGCATCAAATTCCTAAAGCGCGCAGGTGAGCTGTTCCCAACAGCGCACAAGCGTATGTACACCTCCGGAGACCTCCTCACTCAAAGCGCAGCCGAGCGCCTAGCAGAGGCCGGTTTGGAAGAGATTCGGTTCTCGGTCAAGCAAGACGACCCTGATGATCGCCGCGAGCTGGTCTTGGACAACATGAAGATGGCGGCAGACTATATTCGTGACGTAGTGGTCGAGATGCCTATCGTTCCGGGCACCGCAGACGTGATGAAGGGTTGGATGCGCCGCTTTGCCCAAAACGGCATCAAGGGGATGAATCTCTTGGAGTTCTGTTTCCCGTTCCATAGCTGGGAGGAGTTTGACAAGCGCGGTTTCATGCTTAAGAATCCGCCCTTTGAGGAGATGTTTGACTACGGATACTCTGGCGGCTTGGCCGTTGCCGGAAGCGAAGAGCTGGCTCTTGAGCTCATGATTTGGGCGCTGGACGAGGGCTTGGGTTTTGGCCTGCACTACTGCTCGCTTGAAAACAAGCACAGAAGCGAGGTGCGCCAGATGAACGAGCCTGCTCGTCATGTGCATCCAATATTCGAGTTTGACGAGGATGACTTCTTTGTCAAAACTGCAAAGGTCTTTGGCGATCAGCGCGATGTGGCTCGCCAGATTCTTAAAGACGCGCAGGTGCAAGACATAGTAGAAGATCAAGACGACCAGACCATCGCCTTTGCGCCGCGTTTCGCGAGCTTGTTTGACGGAACGAGCGTGAATCCGATGATCGCGTTTTGCGTTTTGGATAAAGATGAGCAAGGGCGTTTCCTGCGTGAGGTTGCGCTTAAACCCTATGCAAAAGACGCGCAGGTGCGATAAGGCAACCTGCGTAAAAACACACTACGAGGGAGATGTGTTATGGCACTCACAGAGGCAAAGGGAACCTTGGAAGAGCAGGCGCGCACCGTCGCGTTTGCCAAGAGGCTGCATGAGGAGAAAGAGCGTGCTGCTGCGCAAGAGGCAGCCATAACGTCCGAGCCTGCGGTGTATAAGGACGATGCTGGCAATAAGTGGACCTACGTAATCGTGGGAGACGAATTCTGCCGCATAGAGAGCGTCGACGTGGTAGCAGCCAAGGCGCAAGTGCCGGCTACCATCTGCTCAAAACCTGTGACGGCTATAGCGCACGATGCCTTTGCCAGCCAAGGAGCGCTTGAGGAGGTTATCGTCGGCGAGCAGGTGCAAGAGATTGGCGCCTACGCGTTTCGCAACTGCATCAACCTCAAGCGAGCAAATCTTGCCTGCAGCGCCGATTCGTATGACCCAAGCTGGCTTAAGAACTGCAGCGCGCTCGAGGAACTTAGCATCCCGCAGATGGCAGTCGAACTCAAACCCAATGTCTTTGAGAATCCAGGGCTGCGCTATCTGTGTTTGGGGCGCGCCGCTGCAGTGCTCGAGCCGGGTATGTTTGCCAAAAGCAGGCTCGAGCGCTTTGAGATTGACCCTCAAAACGAGAACTTGGAAAGCGACGGCGTGGGCATTTACAGCCTGGACGGCGACAAAGAGCTCGTAGCCTTGGCAATGCCCGTTGCAAGCTACACTGTGGCACCCGATTGCAAGGTCTTGGGTAAGAAGGCCATGAGCTGCTTTGAGAAGCTGACTGATGTCGAGCTGCCCGACAGCATCGAGGTGGTAGGGGAGTTTGCCTTTGCCAAGACATCGGTGACGAGCTTTAAGGCGCCTGCCAGCCTGGTAGAGATTCAAAGGCAAGCATTCTTCAACTGCAAGAAACTTGTGCAGGTGGAGCTGGGCGACAAACTCGAGTCTGTTGGCGATGAGGCCTTCTGTAACACAGCTTTGGAGAGCTTGAGGCTTCCCAAGAGCGTGGCTAGCCTCGGCAAGAAGGTGGCAGATCACACGCCGCTTCGTTACTCGGGCGATAACGCGACCTTTAGCATCGACGAGGATTCGAGCTCTATCAAACTCGATCGCTACGGCATCCTCTATGCCATTGAGCAAGACGGCTTGCGCGTAATCCGCGCCATGGATCCGAGCTTGGAGGAGGTTGAGCTGTTAGAGGGCACCGTGTCCATAGACGAGGGCGCCTTTTCAAAGCAAACCGAGCTCCATGTGGCAAAGCTACCCGAGGGTCTGCGCGTAATTGGGCGCTTTGCGTTTAGGGATTGCCATAAGCTCGTGAGCGTCAACATTCCCTCGACGGTGGTAGAGATTGGCGACGGCGCCTTTATGGACACAGAGATTCGCTCCTTCTACGTGCCGGCATCGCTAGAGAAGCTGGGCGTGCAAGCGCTTGTCACGCGCGGCGCGCACCATGAAGAGTACGTGCCCTCCTTGTGTGAGGTCACGGTGGACGCTGCCTCTACTCGCTTTTACAAGGAATGCGGCATGCTCATAGAGCGTATGGACGATGAGAGCGAACGCGTGGTGGTCTATGACGGATCGTGCGATAAGGTGGTCTTCCCGCCCAAGGTTGACACTGTATGCGATTACGCCTTCAAGGGCTCTGTTAACGTGCGCGAGCTGCATATATCAGACAAGGTAAAGCATGTGGGCTTGCGCGCTTTGGCCTTTGACAACCTCATCGACGATGTCTACATCCACTGCGACAAACCCTTGGAAGGCCAGACGGATTTCCATTTCAGGTTCCCGGACACCAAGCGCGGGCAGAAGCAACAAAACAATGCCTTTGGGCTTATGAAGGAGCTTGATGTCGAGATGGTGTTCAGAGGCTACGACCTCTCCATTACCAATGCGGCCAAGTTTGACTCCCAAGAAGAGGACAATCTAGCGCTTTACGATCAGGCAAAGCACCTAATCGCACGTATGAAGAACCCGATCTTTTTGGCGCCGGTGCACAAGGACACAATCACAAAGATGTTTACCTTCAACTTGGAGGAGATCTGCGTCGCCATCGCCAAACACGACGACAGAGACGCCATAGACGACCTCGTTGACTTGGGGTACCTTAACGCGGATAACATCTGCGATGTGTGTGACGAGGTCGCCAAACTGCAAGACGCGGCTATGACCGGCCATATGCTCAAGATAATCAAGGATCGCTTTGGCTTGGATACCAAGAGGTTCGAGCTGTAGCCAAAAGGGAGGCGCTTCATGTCCTTTGTCACCGACTTGCTAGTCTTCAAAGGCAAGGCCGGCGGCTCTGACTTTCTGCGCAGTGCACCTGACGGCGAGGCATTGGATTTGGGCCAGTACAAGGATCGCTACAAGGACTTCAAGCCATCCTTTATGGGCGGCCGTCAAGACATACCGCTCAGCGAGCTTAAGGTGACCTTCGGAGGCTTCCAGCCTACGGTATTGTCTGGCGAAGGCCAACACTCGAGCGAGTATGTGGACAAGGTCAACGATCGCCTTGCTAGCTATTATGCGGCAAAGGAGCTGACTGCTCAGATAGAGCAGGCGCGAGCGAGCGAGCCGCGTACATTGCAAACGGCCGATGCAACCTGGACGTACGTGCTTCTAGACGGGCGCGAGGTGCGCATCGAGCGCTGCCAAACAGAGGCAAAAGATGTCGTGATCCCCCAGAGTATAGAGGGCCTGGACGTCGTGGCCATAGCGCCTGATGCGCTCTCCAACCTGCCTTGCGCTGAGCAGATTGTGTGCCCGGATACTGTTGTTGCCATAGGGGGCTGCGCCTTTAGGGGGTGCAGTAAGCTCAAAAAGCTTGTGCTGCCGCTTATGGTGGACAGCTTTGAGTCCTCTTGGTTTAGACACTGCCGCGCGGTGGAGGAGCTCACTCTGCCCGGCAACCTCGAGTGCATCAAGCCTGATATCTTTGACAACTCGCAGCTCAAACGCTTAGTTGTGGGGCCGGGTACGCGTTCTGTCGCCCCTGGCGCCTTTGCAAAGAGCAAGCTCGAAAGCGTGCAAGTGGATAGCCGTAGCCCGTATATGGCGACGGACGGTAAGGCGCTTTACTCTAGGGATGGCTCGTGGATGCTTGCGCTGTGCGTGCCCTGCGATAGCTACGAGGTGACGCCGGGAACACAGGGTCTTGCCAAGCGCTGTATGAGCGAGATGTCATGCCTGCAAGACGTGCGGCTTCCGCAAAGCATCGTGTATATAGGCGAGTTTGCCTTCTATCGCACGAGTGTCGAGCACTTTGACGCGCCTGAAAGCTTAGTGCAGATAAGCGCCAAGGCGTTCTTCAGGTGCACCAAGTTATCCAGCCTTGCCTTGAACGAGGGCTTGCGCGTCATCCAAGACAGTGCCTTTGCCGATACGATGCTCTCCCAAGTGAAGCTTCCCAAAACGCTTTTTCATCTTGGATCGGATGTCTTTGCCCAGACAGACGTGGTGATGTCTGGCCAGGATGCAACCGTGTATATAGACGAGGATGCTGAGTATTTGCGCATAGACGCTTGCGGCCTGCTCTACAGGACGCAAGACGACGGCGTGCATCTGATTGGCCTTATCGACCCTAAGCAGACCACGGCCGTCGTAGCCAACCAGACGCGCTTCATAGACGACGAGGCGCTTGCAAGGCATACCAGCGTGCAGCTGGCCGTCTTGCCCGAGGGCCTCGAGCGTATTGGGCGCGCTGCGTTCAAGGGGTGCACGGCCCTTGCAGAGGCGCGTATCCCTTCCACGGTGAGTTACATAGGAGATGAGGCCTTTTTAGACACCAACCTCGTGGCGGTAAACTTGCCGGCAAGCCTTACTCATTTGGGCACCAATGCATTGGTGAGCTACTACGCCCACCACGGCGAGGGGCAGCCGAGCATCCGCGACGTCGAGGTAGCGCCTGAGCTTGCAGATCGTTACTTCTACGAGGGCAGCCTGCTATGTGAGCGCAAGGAGCGCGGGGTCGAGGTCATGCTCTGTACGGGCACGTGCGAGAGCGTGAGCATCCCCATGGAGGTGCGAAGCATCGCCGAATATGCCTTCAACGGCATCAACACTATCGAGGAGCTGAGCCTTTCTAACAACATCTTTAGCATTGGGGTGCGTGGCCTGGCCATAGAGAGCTTTGTCAAGCACGTGCACATCGACTTGGTCGAGCCCATTTTGGATCACGAGTGCTTTGACTTGCGCTATCCGGATACCCCGCGCGCCAGAAAGCAGCTGGCTTTGGCGTTTACCACTATGTCGGAATGCGATATCGACATGCTCTTTAGGTACTACGACACTGTGGTGTGCAACGCCATGGGTTTTGGCAAGGACGCCGGCGGCCTCAAGCTGCACGAACAGGTGCGCCGAATGCTCGAGCGTTTGGAGGACCCTGTCTTTATGACAACAGCCCACAAGGAAACGCTCACGCGTTTTTTGCACAACAACGTAATCGATGTGTGCGAGGCACTTGCGCGTGCAGACGATCGCGTCTCCATCGACAGACTTATCGACTTGGGCTACATAACCGAGGATAATCTCACTGAGTGCATCGACCGCGTGGGTGTTGTTAAGGACGCGGCGATGACAGGCTACCTGCTAGAGGTCAAACGCCGGCGTTTTGGCGGCGTGACCATGGACTTCTCTTTATAGGAGCGCACATGCCCGCAAGCAAGCAGACAACCGATGCCAAGCTGGCGCGGCGGCAGATGCAAGACAAGCTTGCCGCCGAGGTCATCGAGGAGTGCCGCAGCCAGCTCATGCTCAAGTTCCGCTTTTTGGACTTGGCACTGTGGCGTATGAAGCTCGAGCCATTGCGCGCAGATATGCGCTACCCGCTTGCTTGCGACGGCAAGAAGGTCTACTACGACCCGCCGCGCGTGCTCGCGCGCTTTAGCGCGTCGTTCGAGGAGACGATACGCGATTATCTGCATCTGACCATGCATTGCATCTTCCGCCAGCCTTTTGACGAGGATCATCCCCACAAGCAGGCTTGGTGGCTTACCTGCGACATCATCACGGAGGCCGCCGTGATGGACATGTGCCAGGACCGTTTTGTCTGCGAAGGCGACAAGGACCGCAGAGCTTATATCGACGAGCTGGTTATGGAACTGGGTGCGCTTACTCCGGGCAAACTCTACAGCTTTATGAAGATGGCCGTGAGCGCGCCGCGCGGCAGCAGCTACCGCGGCTTTGACGCAAGTAAAATCGCCGACCTCCACGCGCTGTTTGAGCGCGACAACCACGAGAGCTGGCCCGGCAACGCCAACGAGGACGCACCGGATGAGACACCCGGTGATACCGAGGAGCTGGGACAGGATCAAGGCGATGACAAGAACCTAGAGTCTGGCGGTGACGTCATGGACGAGCTGTCTGACGAGCTCAAAGACCAGGTAAAGCGAACGCTCAACGCCCAGACGGCCCAAGACGATGACGACGGTCAGGATAGCGGGCAAGATGACGACTCTGATGAGGCGCGCACGCAGGGCGAGGATATATCGCAGTCAACCGGCGAAGACGACGCCGGTGGCAACGAGAGCGCACCTCAGGACGACCCTGCAAGCGAGCGCGATCGCCAAGAGGACGTGCAGGCGCAAAAGGACTGGGAAGAGCTCGCCAAGCAGATCGAGATGGATATCCAGACCTTCAACAACGAATGGGGCGACGAGGCGGGCACTCTCATCGCCAGCTTGCGCATCGCAAACCGCAAGCGCTACGACTACACGGCGTTTTTGCGGCAGTTCATGACCGTCAACGAGGAGATGAAGGTCAACCAAGACGAGTTTGACTACATCTACTACACCTTTGGGATGGACATGTACGGCAACATGCCCTTCATCGAGCCTTTGGAGTACAAGGAAGACCGCCGCATGCGCGACCTAGTGATCGTTATAGACACATCGGAGTCTGTGAGCGGACCGCTGGTAAAGCGCTTCTTGGAGCATACCTTTGCCATCCTCAAACAGATGGACACTTTCACGCGCAAGGTGCGTATCTTTGTCGTGCAGTGCGACTCCAAGGTCCAAGCTGTGCAGTTCATATCTGACCTAAGCCAGGTAGACAGCCTTATGGAGCGCTTCCATATACGCGGCTTTGGCGGCACGGACTTTAGGCCGGCGTTTTCGTATGTCCAGACTCTGCGCGATGCTGGGTCCCTGCGCGACATGAAGGGGCTCATCTACTTCACCGATGGGCTAGGGCACTTTCCCAGCAAGGCACCCGATTACGACGTTGCCTTCGTCTTCATGGACGATGGAGACCGCGTGCTGCCGCCGGTGCCGCCCTGGGCGATCAAGGTAGTGATAGACGAAGAAAACATCCGTCAGCTCAAAGACAATGCCTGATGGGCCTTACGGCGCAGGCAAAGGAAGGCGAGGGGAGACGACATGAACATAGCGTCTGCTAAAGACCAGATCAAAGACACTGTCGAGGCCTATCTCAAAAAGGACGATGCCGGTATGCATGTGATTGCGCCGGTGCACCAGCGTCC
The DNA here is from genome assembly GCA_964418305.1 of uncultured Coriobacteriaceae bacterium. GTDB lineage: Bacteria > Actinomycetota > Coriobacteriia > Coriobacteriales > QAMH01 > W2P13-069. The sequence continues at coordinate 10,214 of CAYQLX010000037.1, forward strand.
AATCTTTTTGGTGGGCGCGCCAGGCATAGGCAAGACAGCCATCATGGAGCAGGTGGCCCACGAGCTGGGGATAGGTATCGTTTCGTATTCCATGACGCACCACACGAGGCAATCGGCCTTAGGCCTGCCGCGCATCGAGCATCGCGAGTTTGACGGGATGGAGTACGAGGCAAGCGAGTACACCATGAGTGAGATCGTGGCGTCCGTCTACGACTACATCAAGGCCAGCGGTCGCAGGACGGGCATCTTGTTTTTGGATGAGATCAACTGCGTAAGCGAGACCCTGTACCCGTCCATGCTGCAGTTTTTGCAGTACAAGACCTTTGGCAAGCACAAGGTGCCCGACGACTGGGTCGTCGTATGTGCCGGCAACCCGCCCGAGTACAACCGATCGGTACATGAGTTTGACATCGTCACCTTGGACCGCATGCGCCAGATAGACGTCGAGCCCGACTACGCCGTCTGGAAGAGCTACGCCGCAGCCAAGGGCGTGCATCCGGCTGTGACCACCTTCTTAGACGCCAAGCGCGACTGCTTCTACAAGGTTGAGTCCAAAGCAGGTGGCGGCAAGGCCTTTGTCACGGCACGCGGCTGGGAGGATTTGGCGCAGATTATCTCCTTGTACGAGCAGATGGACAAACCGGTTGACCGCGACTTGATCGCGCAGTACTTACGTGACGACGATATCGCCGATCAGTTCTCGGTCTACTACACGCTCTTTAACAAGTACCGCTCCGACTACCAGGTGGGGCGCATCTTGGACGGCAACCCTGACCCTGACGTCTACAGCCGTGCTCGTGCTGCTGCCTTTGACGAGCGCATCGCGTTGGTCGGGCTTTTGCTGGACTCTTTGGCGGGCGAGTGCGCCAAGGCCCTTGATCTGGAGGCAACGGTCATTGCCGCGCGCGACGTCCTGCGTGAGTTCAAGGGGCAACTTATGGAGGGCGCAAGCATAGACTCCACGCTCATAGCCTGCACGGGAGAGCGTGAGTCCAATCTTGCCAAGGCGCTGCAGACCAACACGATGTCTGCGGCAAATATCCGCAAGGAGCGTTTGGCCATAGCCTTCCTGCGAGCACTTGTCTCATCCTGCACGCTTGCAAAGACCACCGAGGGCCCGGCGGCGTTTAAGACGCTGGAAGGTGTCTATACGCAGGAAGTGGCAAAGATTAAGCCGCTGGTGGCCGATGCCGATGCCAAGATGTCTAACGCCTTCCAGTTTGTGGCCGATGTCTTTGACAGCCGCGAGATGCTCGTCTTTTTGGCCGAGGTCACCACGCGCCAGGCCACGACGCAGTTTATATCGCACTACGGCAACGAGGCCTTCTACAAGTACAACGACCAGCTTGAGGTGGATGCCTCGCGCACGAGCTTGACCAATCGCATCAACGAGCTCGCAGAGCTTTCCGACGACGGCGTCTTTGCCGCAACGCACTCGGTTACCGACGGCTCTGTTGCCGCCATGAGCACGAGCGCGGCCGACCCTTACGGTGTGAGACGCGATGGATCCGTGCCGCTGCAGCCCGCCAACGAGGCGATTGCTGCACCTGCAGGTAGCAGCAGCGAGCAAACCCAACAGCCTACAAAGCCTACCGAGCGCGAGCTAGACGCTTACTACAACGACCGCGAGGTCGAATGGGGCTTTGCGAGCATGTCTAAGATGATTATCGATAACGTGCCGATGGCAGGCAAGAAGGTGCTCGATGTGCAGTGCCGTCGCGGCAAGGGCGTCTACAAGCTGTCGGCCAAGGTGGGGCCCGCAGGCACGGCTATAGGCGTTGATAGCTCGGAGGTTTATATCCAAGACGCGCGTGAAAGCGAGCCCAAGGCCCTGCGCCGCAACGGGCTTACGACGAGCAACATGGAGTTTTGCGTCGCTTATCCTGAGGACCTGCTTGCAGGCGGCATAGGCAACTGCAGCGTTGATGTGGTCTACATCAACAACGTCATGACCTTGCTGTGTGACCAGCAAGCGGCTCTGTGCGAGTTCTTCCGCGTGCTCAAGCCCGGCGGTACGCTCATCTGTGAGACGATTTTGTCCGATAAGGAGCGTGACGACGCAGTGGTCGAGGCTGCCCGCAAGATTGGCAACTCCGTTCAGGCAGGTAGGACTAAAGAGGAGCTTTACGCCATGATTGAGCGCGCCGGCTTTACGCAGCCTGTGGTGGTGGACTCTTACGAGGTCGCTGCAGATAGGGGTTATCTGGCTACCGAGCATGTGGCGACGGTGCCAAGCGATGAGGACGTGACCTTTAGCGCAGTAGCGATCAACGCTGTGAAGCCCGCATAGCACAGCGGGCTCGCGCGGCGCTTCTAAAAGGCAGGCTCCTGCAGCAGGGGGCCTGCTCTTCTTGCGCTTGAGAGCTGTGCGCAACCGTGCGTTTCTTGCGCAGCGCTGCGTGGGTAAGTTGTGGTTTGGTGGCGCGGTATGAGACGTATGCGCACGCCTGATATAAAATCAAGCGCTATGGAAACGCAAAACGAAATTCAAAACGAAACGCAGAACAAAGCCAAGACACGCGTGCAGGTTGCCAAGTCCACGGCGGTGATGAGCCTGTGCACGCTCGTGAGCCGCGCTACGGGCTTTGTGCGCACCTGGGCTATGGCATTTGCCTTGGGCAACACGGTCATGGCAGCGGGCTTCTCTTTGGCCAATAACCTGCCCAACATGATCTATGAGCTTGTGGCCGGCGGCGTGCTCTCCACGGCGTTTTTGCCTATTTACCTGCAGCAGCGCAATCAGCACGGCACAGCGTCCTCGAGTGATTACGCATCCAATCTGCTGAGCATCGCCATGGTATTTCTGGGCAGCATCGCCTTACTTGCGAGCATCTTTGCTCCGCAGGTCATCGTCACACAGAGTCTTTTCTCTGATGCCAGCAATGAGACGGTCACTGCGGCCGTGTGGTTCTTTAGGTTTTTGGCCTTTGAAATAGTCTTTTACGGGGCCAGCGCGATCTTCTCGGGCATCCTCAACGCCGAGCGTGAGTTCTTCTGGCCGGCCATAAGCTCAGTCTTCATGAACATCGTCGCCATCGTGGGCTTCTTTGCCTATCCGTTTATAGCCGATGTAGACCAACAGGCGGCAACGACCTGGCTGGGCATCACGATGCTGGCCTCCATCGCCATCATGGCCTTCGTGCAGGTACCTGCCCTGCTCAAGACGGGTATACGCTTTAGGTTCCTTATAGATTTTGGCGAGGAGGGCTTTAAGGACACAATCAAGCTCGCGCTTCCCGCTATTGCATGCACAGCCATCAACCTCGTGAGCCTTTCTGTCATGAATAGTTGCGCTTTGCACGTGGCAGCTAACGGGCCGTCTTCTATCAGCTATGCCTGGATGTGGTACCAATTCCCCTACGGGGTGCTGGGTGTTGCCCTGTCCACGGCTGTCTTCACCGAGATGAGCGACGCGGCGTCGCGCAAGGACCGTGTACGCTTTAAAGAGCATATGCTTGCGGGCCTGTCCACGACGCTTATGCTCATTATTCCCATGGCGGCCATGCTCTTCTCATGCGCTTACGAGCTCATCGGCCTTTACTCTGCAGGACGCTTTAGCGCAAGCGATATCCAACCCATCGCCACGCTGCTCATGGGCTGGGCCGTCAACCTGCCTATCTACGCAGCTTATATGTTTGTCTACAGGGTGTTTAGTGCGCTTAAGGACATGAAGACCGTCGCAGTCTGCAATGCCGTGCTCACGTGCTTCCAGGTTTGCTTCTATCTGCTGTTCACCGGTGTGATTAAGGTCGGCTCGTTTAGCGGCTTTGGGCTCATTGGCATCTCTGTGGGCGATATCTGCTTCTATACGCTCATGCTCGTGACGCTTCTGGGCATCCTGCAGCATCGCATGAGCTCGCTGAGCATCGCGTCTATCGTGCCGAGCGTGGCTAAGGTGTCTCTTGCGAGCTTGGCAGGCGGCGTTGCGGCCTACTTCTTGTCGCGCGGTTTGGACGGGTTGCTCGATACGTCTGCTGCTGTGGGTTCGTTTATCGCGCTTGTCATCACGGGCATCGTTGGCCTGTCCATCATCTGGGTTGCCTGCCGTCTTTTGCGTGTGGATGAGATTACACGTTTGGTAGAGGCGATTCGCCGCAAACTCGCGCGGCGTTGAAACCTACCGCACGTAGGGGTCGAACTTGTTCGACTCCACGCTGCGACGACAAAACGGCATCTAATTCTGCGTAGTGAGGCGGACAAAACCTAACGCTAAAAAGACCGGCCCCGGATGAACTCCGAGGTCGGTCTTTTGCGTTCAAGTCTGCGATGACGCAGTTTAGAGTTCTTAAGCCGCCTTGCTGTGCAGCGCCTCCATGAGGACGGCTACCTTCTGGGCGAGCTCTTCCTCGGTGACACCGGCCTGCTGCAGGCGCACCGTGTGCAGATGTCCCTCGTAGAAGTCACGAGCCGTCTG
>CAYQLX010000038.1:0-12637 GCA_964418305.1 uncultured Coriobacteriaceae bacterium
GATGCAAGGTGTCTAGCCTCTCCCCTCTAGCGCGGCGTGCCGTCGCTTTCTAGACCAGGAAAGCCAAGCTGACGCAATGCCTCAAAGAGCACGATGTTGGCGGCGTTGCTCAGATTGAGGCTCACAGCGGCTGGATCCGTCGGGTCACTTAGGGGCCCATGACTTGTGGCCGGCGTAAGGCCATCGCGCACAAGCTGCGGAATGCGCAGCGCATTTGCAGCATGAGAATCGAGCAGCTCCTGGGGCAGCCCACAGCTCTCCTTGCCAAAGACGAGATAATCGCCATCTTGGTAGCTCACCTGTGCGTAGTTATGCGCGGCGCGTGCGCTCAAAAACCACATGCGCGCGCCTGGGTTGGCAGCCATGAAGGCATCCCAGTTGGGGTAGGTGGTCACGTCTAGGTCGTGCCAGTAGCCCATTCCGGCGCGGCGGATCATCTTGTCGTCCAAAGAGAACCCCAAAGGCTCGATCAAGTGCAGCTTGGTATCGGTGAGCACACAGCTGCGGCCTATAGTGCCGGTGTTTGCGGGAATCTCTGGTTCGTACAAGACGACATTGAGCATGAAGGCCTCCTTGGGATGCACGCTTGAGGGGCGCAATCGATTGAGCTGCGCGCTAGAATAGCAAAAGAGATAAAACGAGCTTTGGAGCAAGCCATGATCAAAGTGATAGAGAAGCAATCAAAGACCATGCGCCGCGCAGGTGCCTTTAGCATCGCCATGGGTGTTGTGACCATAGCCGTTGGCATCGCCTGCGGTGTGGGTAGCATCGTGAACGGGGCCAAGCTGCGCAGCGGATCGGTGCTGCGTTAAAAGGCCAGCAGGCTCGAAAACCTCAGCCTCGCCACAGCCTCGGCCCTAGCCTCGGCCTTGACCTTGCCCTTAAAGCTCCTTGTAGTACAGACGGCAATGGCAGTAGCCCTCAAAGTTTGGGTCTGCTATCTGCTCTCTGAACTCTTTGCACATACAGACGGTGTCTTCTGTCATGTCCACACGGCACGGGCAGTGCAGCTCGCGTGCCAAAAGGCCTTTGCGAATCTTTGCCACAAACTCTGCATCGTCGTTAAACCTAATCTTCATGCTACACATCCTCTCTTTGCATGAAACGATTGTAGCGCGCCTGCTCGTAGCGCAACTTTGCGAGAACTTAACATGCGTCTTGAAAGCATTTGCGAGCGCAGGCATTACAATGAGTCAATGATTTACTACGTAGAAGATGACACCAACATCCGCGAGCTTGCGCTTTACGCTCTGCGACAGGCAGGGTTTGATGCGCAGGGCTTTGCCGATGCCGTAGAGTTTGACAGCGCCTGCGCGCACGAGCTGCCAGACCTCATCTTGCTCGACATCATGCTGCCTCAAACAGATGGCATTACCATGCTCAAAAAAATCCGCGCAGACAAACGCATGGCAGACATCCCTGTGATGATGCTCACCGCCAAGGGCACAGAGTACGACAAGGTCGTGGGTCTTGACACCGGTGCCGACGACTACCTAGCCAAGCCCTTTGGGATGATGGAGCTCGTGAGCCGCTGTAACGCACTGCTCAGACGCCAAACGCGCAAGACCCCAGCAACAGACGAAGACTGCATCTGCTGCGGCAACATCACCTTGAGCCCCAGCGCACACGAGGCGCAAGTGGCAGAAACTCCGCTCGAGCTCACCCTCAAAGAGTTCGAGCTCCTCAAAAAACTCATGGAGGAGCACGGCCATGCCTTAAGCCGCGCAGCCTTGCTCGAGGACATCTGGGGCATCACCTTCATCGGCGAGTCGCGCACCGTCGACACGCATATCCAGACCCTGCGCCGCAAGCTCAACGACGCTCAAAGCGGCACCGGAGATTTAATCCAGACCGTGCGCGGCATAGGCTACCGTCTCAAGGCCGATTAACATGACTGCTCGCAAGACCCTGTCAGGCAAAATCTTTGCCGTCTTGTTCATCGTGTCCATGGTCGTCATGCTCGCCTCGAGCATAGCTGCCACGGCGGCGAGCTACAGCTCCTACGAGCAAGAGGCAGAGGAGTTCCTCTTGTCGCAGGCCTCATCCTACGCAAGCTCCATAGAGGGCTTGAACGCCAAACAAGCCATAGAGCGCCTGCAAGACGACAGCTTTGTGGATACGCGCTGCACACTCATCGCAAGCGACGGGCAGGTCATCTTCGACAGCTACGCAGACCCCTCCACCCTGGGCAACCACAATGATCGCCAAGAGGTGATTGAGGCGCGGCAATCCGGCAAAGTCACGGTCATGCGAAAAAGCGATACGCTCGAAAGCATCACCTTGTACGCTGCTACGGCAGTAGACGACGGGATGGTGCTGCGTCTTTCAGAGACACGCACGTCGCTCGCGTCGTTTATCGGCGGGATGTGGTGGCGCCTGGCCATCTTTATGGTGTGCGTCTTTATCGTCTCCTTTGGCGTGTCACGCCTGCTTGCGCGCATGGTCATGGCGCCGCTCACCAAGATTGACCTCTCCTACCCGCTCGACAACAACGCCTACCAAGAAATCCAACCCCTGCTCGCCCGCGTAGACGAGCAACACACCGCCCTATCGCGCCAAAACGAGGAGCTACAACGCGCCGTGGACATGCGCCGCGAGTTTACCGGCAACGTGAGCCACGAGATGAAGACGCCCCTGCAGGTGATAAGCGGCTACGCAGAGCTCATAGAAAACGGCATGGTGGCGCCAGAAGATATAAGCCGTTTTGCTGGGCTCATCCGCAGCGAGGCAAACTCCCTTAAAGAGACAGTGGACGATGTCTTGACCTTGTCGCGCCTTGACGAGCGCGCTCAAACGAGCGTGCGCCCTGTGAACCTTGCAGAGGTCTGCCGCCGCGTCGCAATGCGCTTGGAACAGGCAGCGGCACGACACGAGGAAAGCTTTAGCCTGAGCTTGGACGATAACCTAGCAGCGTTTGGCGATGAGAGCCTCATAGACCAGACCGTCAACAACTTGGTGAGCAACGCCGTCAAGTACAACAAAGAGGGCGGCGTCGTCTTCATTGAAGTCTGCGAAAAAGACGGTATGGCGCAGATAAGCGTAGCCGATGAGGGCGAAGGCATCCCGCCCGAGCTGCGTGAGCGCGTCTTCGAGCGCTTCTACCGTGTAGACCCCAGCCGCAACAGACAAACGGGCGGCACGGGTCTTGGGCTTGCCATCGTCAAGCATGCCGTGGAGCAGCTAAACGGCAGCGTGCACATCGAGGACAGCGCCTGTGGCGGGGCCAAGTTCGTGGTCATCTTGCCGCTTGAAAGCGCCGATTAACCCAAGCGCTAATCCAAAGCGTCACTAGAATCCATCTGCAGGAGGTAGACATCCTCGCGCAGGTTACGCGCAGCCTTGCGGCTCAAGACGCCTGTGTCGCGCAGCTCTTGAATCTTCTCAAGCTCCAAGCGATAGCCTTCTGCCATGACCTCTTTGACCTTGAGGTTTTCTGCGTTGCGCTCGGCATGGAGCACGCCGCTTAAGCCGCCCAAAGGGTTTGCCTCTGTAGCAAAGAGTGACGTTGTGGTTTGGCGCTGTTGGTCTTGGAAGTTAGCAAGCGCCGTCTTGTGCTCTATGAGCAGCAGCGCAGCAGAGTTGGCGATGTCTGGCTCTGGGCTTTTGACCTGCTCCTCGAGGTAGTCGATGGCGCATTGCTCGGTCTGAGTAATCAGGTAGCGCATGCTGTTTGCGCGCACGATATCCTGCTCGTTTTCCACGGCGCGCTCGAGGTCGTTAATCTTTGCGGCAGAGGTCGACGCCTTGATGGAGTGCGTGACCCCGGGGCGCACGACTCTTATCACGTAGCGGCTGCGGGCGACGCTTTTGCGCATGCGCTTGAGGCGATCGGCGTAGCGCTGGCCCACAGCCTTATCCACCTTCTCTTCCACGATGCTGCTGTGCACCATCTCCTGTTGACGGGCCAAGACATCCAACCTGAGCTTGCGTATGGCCTCTGGAGTGGACTCGCTAGCACGCAAGCGGCGCAAGCGCTCGCGGTAACGGCGTATGACCACCTGAGTGGCCTTCTCATTCTCCTTGGTCTTGTTCTCTGCCAGCTGCGTGACTACCCAGCGCAAAATCTTGACCTGGGCCTTCTTGGTTTGAGCTTGGCTTTCTGCCGAGCTGTCGTCTGCCGGGGCCAATATAGGCAACAAGAAGTTGGCGAGCACCAGCGTGCATAAAATCACGCCTGCAGCCAAGAAGATGAGCATGTTCCTAAACGGGAAGCTGCCCCCGGAATCCAGCGTATACGGGATAGTCATGATAATGGACATGGTGACGGCGCCCTTGGGGCCGGCCAACGTCGTGACAAGGGCGTTGCGGCACTTTTGCGCAAAGCTGTAATCGGGCATGGAGGCCATGGCACGCAGGCGCTCTGCCTCGGCCTCTTTGAGCATGCGCTGCCGCTCTGCCGGGTCAGCAAAGGGGTCAATGGAGGGGTTTGTCGACTGATGCATGGAGAGCACGATGGTGCCCGTTTGCGCGGCCGATATCTCCTGCTCGGGTTTGGTGACCATCTCCAAGACGAGCATCCACACAAAGCGCACGGCTGTGATCACAAAGGTGATGAGCAAGATGAGGCCGATGAGCGTCGTAGTAGAAAAGCGCACATCCTCCCACGTGGGAGAAACGCCACCGGGAAGCTGCATGCCCAGCATCACGAAGAGCAGGCCGTTGATGATAAAGACCAAGACCTCCCAAACGCTGTTAGAGACGATGTTGGTCTTGGCGATAGCGGCAGACGCCTTAGCGGGGCCTATGTTCATCAGCAAACCGCCTGCGACAACCGCCAGGATGCCGCTTGCCTCAAAGTGCTCGGCCACTAGGTAGAGCAAAAACGGCGCCAAAACATCAAGCACAACGTTTGAGGTGGTGTTGTCCAAGCCGGTAACGCGCAAGACACGCTTGATACCCCTGAGCACGACGCCCATGACAAGCCCGGCGATGATGCCGCCAAAGAACAACCACGCAAAGGACAGACCCGCATCGACCGCGCTAAAGGCACCCGTCACCGCAGCGGCGATGGCAAACTGGAAGGAGACAACGCCAGATGCATCATTGATGAGCGCCTCACCCGAGAGCAGGGCTTTTTGGCGCGGGCTGAGGTTCACGTCTTTACCCAGCGCCACGACAGCGGCAGCATCCGTGGGACCAAGAGCCGCGCCCAAAGCAAAGGCCGCAGCCAAGCCGATGGAAGGATGCACCCAATGCAGCACGAAGCCCACGACAAGCACACATACGATAACGAGCCCAATGGCAAGCGACACGATGGGGGCTTTGTTTCTCCATAGGGCGAGTTTATCCACATGCTGAGTCTCGTTAAAGAGCAGAGGGGCTATGAACAAGAGCAGAAAAACGCTTGCATCCACCTGCACGTTTGCCAGGTTGGGCATGAGAACGGCGATGAGCACGCCCAGAAGTATCTGCAACAGGGGCAAGCTGAAGAGCGGAAGCGCCTCATCTAAAACAGACGAGACCAAGACAGCTACTAAAAGGAGGATGACAAGCTCTACAATTTCCAAAGAAGCTCCAATGCAGTTTGGCGCGGACTTAAGTCGTTTGCTATACAAGCATTATGCCAGCTCATAGGCTTGTCTTGCCGTTTTTGGGACATAACCGTAATAAGCACAAAAAAGCGAGACCCGCTTGAAAAAGCGGGCCTCGCTGCAGCCACAGTATATGAAAATCAAAAACTACAGCTTGGAGACGGCAGATGCCTGGAGCTTGCCGTTTTGGCCAGTGGTGACCTCGAAGGTGACCTTGTCGCCCTCATCGAGAGTCTTGAAGCCGTCCATCTGAATCTCGGAGAAATGGACGAACAGGTCGTCGCCATCCTCGCGAGAGATGAAGCCGTAGCCCTTATCGGGATTGAACCACTTAACAGTACCTTCAGCCATTTGTAACGCCTTTCTATATGCCCTTTTGCAGGCAGCTAATACACGATGAGCAGGCGGCCAAGCCATCCCATCGCTCAAACAAGGCGCGTATACGCGCCAATTAGGTAGTTTATGCCAATCAAAGCACTCCAACAAGAGAAACTTTGTCGTGTCTTAGCATGCTTTCCAGCGCAAACGGGCAAAAGCCAAGCGTGAAGCAAATGACCCTACTCGGCGAGCTCTACCTCGGACACCATCTCGTTTTTGATCTTGCCCACCAGAGCCTGCAGGCAATCGACAACATGGGGGCGGATATCGCCGCCAATGAGCACGTACATGATGTCATCGCCCAGGTTGAGCGTGCCCTCGTTGAGCCAGCAGCGCACGTACTCGATGCCCGGCATCTGCAGAGCCTCTTGGCGGGCGGCCTCCACGCCGGCCTCGTCGTAAGAGAAGCGCATGCCCGTGACCTTGGTGCCGTCGTCAATGCCCTGACGCACGAGTTTCTTGGGCAGCTCGCGCACCGTGCCGTTGTGCGTGAGATACATGCCACACCTAGGCGCGCTCTCATCTGCCTTGGCCTCTTTGAGCCACATGTCGATGCTTGGCGACTCCTTCATATGATCTTCCTCCCCTATTAGCAGTTTTTGCGGATGCGCCCGATTGTCCTACGCAAACAAGGCGCCTTCAACCTACCACAACGCTAGGTTGAAGCCTAGCGCTCATTGTGGTGCAACAACGAGTAGCCTTAAAGCTCAATCTCCAAGCTCACGGGGCAATGGTCAGAGCCAAAGACATCCGTGTGGATCTGGGCGGCGCTCACGCGCCCGGCGATGCTATTGCTCACCAAGAAATAGTCGATGCGCCACCCCACGTTGCGCTCGCGCGCTTTCATGCGATAACTCCACCATGAATAGACTTGCTCATCTGGGTGCAACTCGCGGAAGGTATCGGTAAAGCCCGCGTCTAAAAGCTCGTTGAACTTACCGCGCTCCTCGTCTGAGAAACCAGCATTGCCTACGTTTTCCTTAGGGCGCGCAAGGTCTATGGGGTTATGGGCGACGTTCATATCGCCACAGACGATCACAGGCTTGGAGGCTGCAAGGCCGCTCAAGTACTCCCTAAAGGCGTCCTCGAACGCGCAGCGAAAGTCTATACGTGCAAGGCCGTTTTGTGCGTTGGGCGTATAGACACAAACGAAGAAGCACTTGTCCAGCTCGAGCGTAATCACGCGGCCCTCGTGGTCAAACTCGTCCACGCCAATGCCGTAAGTAACGGCAAGCGGCTCGACCTTTGAGAAAACCGCCGTGCCGCTGTAGCCCTTCTTATCGGCATAGTTCCAGTACTCGTGCCACCCACTAAAGTCCACCGGGTTCTGGCCCTCTTGGAGCTTTGTTTCCTGCAGGGCAAAGACATCTGCATCAAAACTGTCAAAGATCTTGTCAAAGCCTTTCTTAGCCACTGCCCTCAAGCCGTTGACGTTCCAAGAGACAAATCTCACGAGCGCGTCCTTTCCGCCGTATATCGCTATGTGCCGCTATGTGCCGCTAGCAGCTCATTATGCCATGCGCAGGCAAAATACAGCTGCAGCCAACTTGCTTGCAGCCTTACGCTTTCTGACCTGCAAACTTGTCGGAGACCTCACCACGCTCGAGACGCGACAGACGTCTAAGCTCCCACACAAGAAAGCCCGTGCTCGTAAAGATGGACAGGAAGTCTGCGAAGGGCCAAGAGATAAACAGACCGTTGAGCCCGTCCATGCTCGTAAAGATAAGCGGGGCGACAACAGGCATGAAGAACAACGCTGGCAGCAGGAAGAGAATCTGACGCGTAAGCGACAAGACGATGGACTTGAGCGGTTGCCCCGTTGCCTGGAAGTAGTTGGACGTGATGACCTGCAAACCTACGATGGGGACGAAGAGCATCTGCACGTTGAGCACATAGACGGTAAAGTCCATAAGCTCATCGCTCACGCCAAACAGCGACACGATCTGGGTAGGCCAAATATGCGTGACCAGCCACAGCGCCGTACCGATGATGATTGCATATAAAATCGCAAAGCCCACGGTCTTTTTTACGCGTGCGATAAAGCCAGCACCGTAGTTGAAGCCCAAAAGCGGCTGTGCTGCTACCGCCACGCCGATGATAGGCATAACAGCAAAGGAGGCAAGCCTGTTGACGACGCCGATAGCCGCTAAGGCGTTTTGGGCGCCCAGGGGGCTTAGTGCGCCGTACTTGACGAGCTGCATGTTGACCACCGTGGTGGATATGCAGGCGGCAATCTGGAGCAGAAAGCTGGCCGTGCCCAAGCCCAAGATATCCTTGACCGCAGCGGCGTCAAGCTTCAAATAGTGCGCGTGCAGCTTGATGGGCACGCCGGGCGTCTTGATGAAGTACCACAGCACGCTCACAAACGACAGCGCCTGCCCGGCAAGCGTAGCCGCCGCAGAACCGGGGATGCCCCAACCCAAGACCATGACAAAGAGATAGTTGAAGCCGATGCACCCAACAGCGCCCACAACCAAGGTGAGCAAGGCGCGGTTGGGCGCACCTGCCGTGCGGATGAAGTTATTGACGCCCATGCCGATAATCTGAAAGATAACGCCCATAGTCAAAATCCAGATGTAGGTGCGCGTGGCGTCGTGGATCTCTTGGGATGCTGTGGCGCTGGAGAGTGTGAGCAGTGCCTCCATACAAGGATCGATGTTAACGAGGATGGCAGCTACCACCGATATGATGATGGCGAGCGTCACCGTGTTGCCCAAGGCAAGCTCTGCCCTCTCGCGGCGCCCTTGCCCGAGCCTGAGCGCTGCCAAGGCGTTGCCGCCGTTGCCCACGAGCATGGCAAACGCCATGAACACGATGGAGATGGGAAACGCCGCCGTAGTGGCAGCCAAGCCCAGCTCTCCTACCGCCTGACCCAAGAAAGCCGCCGATATGACGCTGTAGGCACTATTGATGAGCATGCCCGCAATGGAAGGGATGGCAAACTCGAGCAGGATCTTAGGCACCGACGCGCTGCCCATGCGCATGGTGCGCTCGTTGCCGTGGGAGTTGGTCTTCTTCTCTGTATAGATATTGACCTCGCCCTCTATGGGCTCGACTTCTTCTTCAAGCATCCTGAATCCTCGTAATCTCTCTCTTTTTGTAAACGCCCAGTTTGAGAGCCTTAAAGCCGCAGTGCAAGAAAGAGATGGTGCCTGTGGTCAAACGGAAACTTTTCCACACGCAAACGGCGCTGAGCACGGGGCATGCGGCGCACGTGACGGCATGCAGAGCTTTACGAGATAGCAGTCGCTACAGCTAGAAGAGCGACAAATACAAGGTGAGGATAAGCGGTCCTATCAAAAGCACGAGCCAAGTGCTCAAGGCGATGGACGGTCCAAAGGGAAACTCGCGCTTCTTGCCAGCTATAAGGGCAAAGACAAGCCCGATGACGCAGCTTATAAACATGTTGAGCACGGCGCAACCCAAGCCGAGATAAAGACCCACAACAAAATAGAGCTTAACATCGCCCATGCCCATGCCGCTTTTGCCAGCGACCTTGGAAAAACCAGCGCCCACAACCAAGACCAAAAGCGACACAGCAAACGCGCCAGCAAGCGAGTCTACCAAGGTAGCGATGAGCGCGTTGCCGCCAAAGGCGTCAATCCAAAGCGTGCCCAAGCTCCCTGAGCTGCCGCTTGCAAGGTCTCCTGTCGCATACGCGCCGACAAGCATAGCAACCCATACGACGATAAGCGCGATGATAAAGCCGTTGGGGATAATCATGGAGTCTATATCCACAAGCGACAACCCCAAGAGCAGACAGCCTACCGCCGCCAATGCAAGCGCCTGAACGCTTATGCCAAAGAAGACAAAGACAGACACGAAGTAGACGCCCAGGATAAGCTCGGCCACCGTGTAGCGCACCGATATGGGCTCTTTGCAGTAGCGGCATCTGCCCTTAAGGGCAAGCCAGCTGGCAACGGGGATTAGGTCTAAGGCATTGAGCTCATGGTTGCACACAGCGCAATGGCTGCGCCCGTGTGTCCAGCTCTCATCGTGGACGATGCGCCAGGCCATGCAGTTCATGAAGCTGCCCATACAGCAGCCCAGCACAAAGACAAGGGCGGTCGCAAAGACCGCCCAAGTAGGCATGAGCGAGGCAAGCTCGGCAAAATCCATACGCAATGCCGCCTGCGTGCCTAGAGGTTCTCGAAGTAGACGATGGTGGCCGAGGCCTGAGCCGTGCCGTCATCGTATTGCGCCGTGATGGAGAAATCCGTCACCAAGCTGGTGTACTTGTTGTTGACCAGCTCGTCTATGACGCGCTTTGCCGCGCTGTAGCTAGACGCGGTAAAGCTAACGCTTACGCTGTGGCGCATCATGGTGCCGTCCTCTGACTGCTCTGCATCTGCAAAGCTCAAGGAGTAGGTCTTAGTGCCGGCCATGATGTTGTTGAGCTCTCGCATGATGACAGGAGCAGAGTCGTACTTAAGCGTACTCTTAACACGCTCTCCGTTCTCTTTCTTTTGGTCGAGCTCTGTCTGCATGGTCTCAACCTTCTGGGCCATGGCCTGGTCTACCAGAAGCTCGCTTTGGAGCTGGGATACCTGCGTCTGAGCGCTATCAATTGCCTCTTTAGAGGGCGAGAACACGAGCAGGTAGTATGCGCAAGCCAAGATGATCACGGCCAAGACGAGCATCAAGACCTTCTCGCGGGTGGTAAAGGCGCGATCCATGGGCTACTCCTCCACTTCTTCGATTGTGTCTGCTGTAGTGTCGTCGCTTTGCGATGCAGAAGAGCTGCTCTGGCTTGCAACAGACGGCACGAGCTCGACGGTGATGGTGGCAGTGACCTTCTTGGAATCGTCGGAGTTGCCGGCGGTGTTAGGCTGAGCGCTTTGCACCCAGTCGTACTTTTTGATCTTGGCTACGACGTCTGTAACGGTAGAAAGCGTGGTGTTGCCCAGCTGGACCTGTACGGTGTTGCCAGACAACGTAACGCCTTGGAGCTGACCGCCCAGGCCAGAGACGATCTGCGCTACCTTGAGCGCCTGCTCACGGCTGGCATAGGTGCTCTCGTCCTCTGTGGCGCCGGGGATGGCATATTTATCCAGCTCTTCTTTGAGGCTGGCATACTGCGAGTTGGTTTGCTCGAGCTGTGCAATCTCTGTCTGCAGCTGCGTCACCTGCGACGTGGCATCGTTTGCCTTGGTGAGCATATCCACAACGCCAAACTTAGCGAACAAGATAACCAAGATGATGACCACGGCAAACGCGCCCACGGTCACAGGAGCAGACGCAGTTTGCTCCTCTTCTACCTGGACGAGGTTGATGGTGGTCTTGGACGGGTACTCGAGCTTTGAGGCCGATACCTTATGAGAAATCGACTTGAACTTGCCGGTTATAGAGTCAAACATGATTACCCCCTTTAAGCCAACGTCATTCCGGCGGCTACAGGGCAACGCAGTAAGACGTCATGGTCTACGTCATCTGCGCAGTTGAGCAGCGTGGTAACGCCGTACAGCGGCACGCTTACGTTCTTGACCAGCACGTCGATGAGCTGCGAGATGGAGCAGGCGGTGCCACCGTAGTAGATGCGCTCCAAGGAGCTATCGCGGTAGTTAAAGTCAAAGAAGTTGACGATGCGCTGTATCTCTGTTGCAAAGGCATCGTAGACCTCTTGCACCTGCGGCAAATCCAAGCAGCCCTCGTGGTTGGTGGCAAGGTAGGTGCGCGCGAGGTTGGGCTCAATGTTTTTGGCACGAGCCACAGCGTCTGCAATGTTATTGCTACCAAACTCTATGTTGCGCACGACCTCAAAGCGGCCCTTGGGGAACAAGTACACCCTAGTGCTAGAAGAGCCGATGTTGACAAAGCAGAAGTCGTCTTGCTCAAAGGGCGACGTGCGGATGATATTGGCAAAGGCCATGACATCCGGCGCGGCGGATTTAAGCCTCAAACCAGCCTTCTTGAAGCAACGAGAGAACTGCTCCATGACGTTGTTGGTGACCATAGCCGCCAAGAGATCCATCTCAACAGGCTTGCCGGCCTCATCCTCTTTAAGCTCCAGCAACGCGTAGTCAAAGCGGTAATCGTCGCCGTTGTCATGCACGAAGTCCTGGAACTCATACGGCAGGTTGAGCTTGAGCTCTTTAATGCTCATGGCAGGCATGAGCACGCGGCGCGCGTAGCACAGCGAGGAATAGAGCATGAGCGCGCAATCCTTGTGCGCGGGCTTTGCATCCCGCAGCACTTGGGACAGCATCTCTGACGACACGATATGGCCATCGCGCATCATATTGTCTGGCATTTGGATAACACGGGCGCCAGTAATCTTGGTGCCGTCGTAATCTACCAGCTTGAGCAGGCTGGTGCCGATATCCACGCCGGTTATCGGTTTGACGCGTTTTGCACGCGAGCTTGTTTGTGCCATTGAGCTTGCCTTTCTTTAGGTAGTCTCAGATATTACCACCCTAACATACTGCCCTGGCGGGCAGCTCCCATTATTTACACTCTTGGAGCATTTAACTGTCCAACGCGTAGTTTTCTACCCATCCAAGCAATCACTGTCCCCCTTTGTAGTTGAGCGCCTTGATAGTGAACCGCTTAGCGTCGATGATGGGATGAGCCGTATCGTTCTTTTGTGCGACAGACATCGTGACCACAAAGCAATCGATGTTTTTGTCGTATGTAAGCGAGTCGATTTTAACGACGAGGCCATTGTTGTAGGAGCCCTTGCCCAAAAGGCGATTCTTTGTGGTCCCGTCTGCTGTGCACAAGGCAAGCTG
>CAYQLX010000038.1:12737-14250 GCA_964418305.1 uncultured Coriobacteriaceae bacterium
ATGATTACCGTGGCAAGGACCTCGGTGAGTGTGAAGCCGTCTTGGTTGCGCAAGGTGCATGGCTTTACACGATCGTCGCAGGCGAATAGACGCTCAAGCTTATATGCCATAGAACTGAGCATTCTTTAATCACCTGCCTTAACATCAAAGTAGTAGTACGTATGGACGTCTTGGCCGTCCTCTGTGATGGTGTAGCTCTTGCCAGTGATATTGCTCACCGACTGAGCGTCGGTGCTATTTGGCGCCTTGTAAGTCACCTTCACACTTGTGTCGGACTCAACGATGCCGTCATCGGTGCCCGTACCTGTAGCAGCCTCGTCTACTGTGGCGAGGTTCTGCTGAGCCTTGGCGTTGATGCTGGCCGCTGTGACGATAGCCGTAGAGAGCATGAGCACGCAGGCAGCAACGATGAGCACAGAAACCAAGGTTTCAACAAGCGTCTCTCCCTTGCTGTCGCGAGCTGCGGAGCGTATGTGTTGTTTGATTTGTGCGAACAACATTACTTATCACCGCCCACGCGCTTGTAGTTGGGAGTGCTCCAAGACAAGGTCTTGGTCGTCGTTCTCTTGGTGACGTCGCCTTTGTAACTTTTATCTTCAACTGTCGAAGGCGTCGTCTCTTTGGGAGGATTGAAATCGACGATAAGCGAGTGGCTGCTATCTGCGTTAGAACCCTTGGTTGTGAGCGTGAAGATTAGATGTGCGCTTCTATCGGTTTCAGAAGAAGTCGTGCTACCTGCAGGCGTCTTGTAGACGAACGAGACATCAACATCTTGCTTGAAGTTACCTGCTGCAACCGTGATCGTCGAAGTGCCGGATGGAAAGTCGGCTGTAGAAGCACCGGTGCCAAGCGGATACATGGCTTCAACCGCAGCACTGACCTGTGAGGCAAACAACGCGGTGGAATCAGTAGATATCGAACGCGTTGTGGATTTATCATTGCCGTTTTCGTAAGTTGTCACATCTTTGATTGTGACCTTGGTGTCGAGCATCTCACGCTCAATGAGCTGCCCAGCGGACTGCAGGATGAGCATGTCTTGCTGATGCTGCTGGTTATCTTTGGCCTGGCGCATGGAGCTCATGGCAGCAGCCAAGATGACAGCAGCCACCATAGCCGCCACCAAGAAGGCAAAGAGTGCCATGAGGATGGTCATCCCCTTGTCGTCGCCCAACCTATGTTGCAAACGCTTAATCAAGCCAGTTGTCCTTTGCATCTATTTGCCCGTGTACTGGATAAGACACAGCAAGGTAGCCTCGTCCTGATTTGTCGTCCAGGACCAGCCATTGTCGTAAACAAGATAGCCCTTGAGCTTATCGTTACTGTCGTCGTAGGCAGCCACGTAGAACTGGTTGGAGCCATCGCCCTTGGACTCAAGCTCCCAGTAAGTGCCATTGTCCTCGCCATACTTGACGATATTGGTGGTGTTGAGACCTGTAGTGCCAAGATCAAGGTACTGGGTTTGGTTATTGTCATCGGCAAAGGTGACTGTGAACTTGTTGGCGTCGTCGTCTTT
>CAYQLX010000039.1:0-13885 GCA_964418305.1 uncultured Coriobacteriaceae bacterium
ATGTGCTGCTCCAGCTCACTTAAGCTGCTCGCGCCCTTACGGGCGCTCGTGCGCTCCGCTCCGCGCCACCTAGACCTAAGCTATTTGGTGGCGCGAGGCGTTACGCAGCACATACCCCCGACAGGCCGCTCAGGTTTCTTTGCCCCACAGTCATCCGGATGCTTGGCTGACGATGCGACAAGGCACAAAGCGCGAATATGGAGCAGAGCGCCCGGAAGAGCACTGCGGGAGCGAGGACTAAAAAACGCCGTAGGCGTTTTCTCCGCAGCTGCAGCGCTCTGGAGGGCGCTCGGGTGCGGAGTCTGAGCGCGGAGTGCCTTATCGCATCGCCAGCTCAACGCAAAAAGCTGGGCACCTGCATTCACAGGTACCCAGCTCTCGGTTTAGCTGTTAATCAGTAGACTTATAGCTCTTAGTCCCAGAAGCTACCGCTGTCGCTGTCGGAGCCGTCAGAGCTGCTGGAGCCATTGCCCGACTGCCCGTAAAACTGCTCTAGGAAGTCCTCCAAGCCATAGCCCTGATCGCTGTCGCCGCTGTTAAACCAGCCGTTACCGTCGTCTTGCGACTGGCCGCCGTTGCCGGAGTTGCCGCTGTTGGAGCTCGAGTCGTCCAGCTGGCTGGAGTAGCCGTTGTCGGCGATGCTGTCATCGGTAAGCTCCACCGTGGCCGTCTTCTCATTGCCGTTGTGCGTCCAGGTCAAGGTCACCTTATCGCCCGGGGTCTTGGGCGAGATAGCGCTCTTGAGGTCTGCGTAGCTGCCGATGGTGGCGTCGTCGACCTTAGTGAGCACGTCGCCGGCCTTGATGCCTGCCTTAGCGGCAGCCGAGCCCTTGACAACAGCCGTGACCTCGATGCCGTCGCTTGCAGTACCCGTGGAAGAGTCGCTCGAGTTGGTGACGACTCCTAGGAAGGCAGAGCTAACCTCGCCGCCGCTGGAGATGATCTTCTCGGCGATGCTTTGCGCGGTGCTCTGCGGGATGGCAAAGCCCAGGCCAGCAGAGGACTCGCTGTTGGAGGCCAGGTACTCCACGATGCCAATGAGCTTGCCTTCGTCGTCTACGAGCGCGCCACCCGAGTTGCCGGGGTTGATGGAGGCATCGGTCTGGATAACGTTGGAGTTGTAGTAGGTGTTGCTGCCGTCTTGCACAGCGCCGTTGCGGCCCACGGCAGACACAATGCCCGTCGTGCAGGTGTTCTCGTAGCCAAGCGGCGAGCCAATAGCCATGCACCACTCGCCCACGTTGATGCTGTCGCTATCGCCCCACTCCATAACGGTGAGGTTGCCCACCGGGATGGACACGACGGCCAAGTCAACGCTGGAGTCATAACCCACGGCAGAGCAAGTGTAGGTCTTGTTGTCGATGGTGATGGTGGCCTTGGAGCAGCCCTGCAGCACGTGGTAGTTGGTGAGGATGTAGCTCTTGTCAGAATCGCTCTGGATCACAACGCCGCTGCCGAGTGCAGACGGGCTGTCGCTCGAGGAGCTACCCGAGTTGAAGTACTGGCTCCATGAGCTGTTGGCGGAGTAAACATACAGAGTGACAACCGAGTTGAGGCATTTGGCGCTCACGGCCTCTGCCAAGGTGGCGTCATCCGAGTTCTCGATGGTGATGGTTCCGTTGCTGTTAGAGCTGCTAGAGCCCGTGATCATAGAACCCAGAGGCGTAAGCCCCGTGACGAGCGCTGCGACTACGACCACGGCCAAAGCACCGGTAGCGCCGCCTGCGCACGCCTTGCCAAAGCCGCACGAGCCCTTGCCCGCTGCTGCGCGCTCGGCCTTCTTGGCGTCTTTTTCCTTCTTGCGCTCGGCCTTCATGGCAGCTTTCTCTGCTGCCTCTGCGTCTTTGCGCGCCTTCTTGGCCTGGGCCTCTGCCTCGCGTGCCTTGCCAGCGTTCATGCTCGCCGCAGTGGCGTCTGCACTATGCGCACGTCCGTATGCGGCATCCGCCGCCTCTTGCCTTGCTGCTTGGTCCATGCCCTCTGGGGGTACTGGTGCTCCGTTTTTGGTATCGCTCATGACAGATTCTCCTTATCCGTGAATGCCATGTCTTTTCCTCATGTGATGACCAAAGCTTAAAAGCAAAACCTGAAATGCGACTGAATGTGACCATGCTGTAAAGAAACAGCACGTCAACGCCTTGTTCACGCCTCAAGGGCACCAGCTTTTAGAGGATGCCCAAAAGCTCGGTTGCCAGACCGACGACGATGCCCACAGCAACGAGCAAGCCGCAGATGCGCAGGTTCTCGCGCGAGTCGTTGTTGGTGCGGAACAAGACGATAAGACCGATGCCAGCGTTAACGACAAGGCCGCTCATCATCGCGCCACCTGCCAAGACGCCGTCCAAGTACAGCTGCGTGAGCGCGACCGACACAGCGCAGTTTGGGATGAGTCCCAATACGGCCGCCACCAGGCTGCCCACCACCGGCGCGCTTGCCACAACGGCGATGGCGTCGGAGAGTCCGGCCTCTACCACGAGATTGAGCGCAAAGCAGATGATGAAGATAAAGATCGTGATCTGCACGCTGTGCTTGCCTGCCGCAAGAGCCAAGTGCCCCCAGCCAGCATGATGGCCGTGGGTGTGGTCATGGTGATTGAGACTGTCGTGGCTGTCGTGATGATCGTGATGGTCGTGGTTATGCTCGTGGGCGTGATCATGATGGTCGTGAGCGAGCATATCCGCACGTTGCTCGCAGCTTGCGCACTCACAGCCGTTGGCGCAGTCGCAGCCCTCCATCTCGCACAGATGGCGGATGTCATTACCTGTATGACCCTCGTGCGTATGCGCGCTGCCAAAGCCAACGTGCTCGCGGCCCATCTTGCGCAAGACGGCGTCTAAAACAAAGCCCACCGCCATGCCGACGACGAGCTTAATGCCCAATACCTTAGCTATCACCGCCACAGACACAGCCTGGGAGAGCATAACCGGCAGCATCTCGTCGGAGGTAACGAGGAACACAGAGACGAGCGTGCCGAGCGTGACGACGCGGCCCGCATAAAGCGTTGCCGCCGCACCGCTAAACCCGCACTGCGGGATTACACCTAAGATTGCACCGATAAAGGGGCCTGCCTTGCCGGCGCGGGCGATCATCTTCTCAAAGCGCTCTGCCGATCCGTGCTCCAGCCACTCCATGAAAAGATAGGTAACAAAGAGGAAGGGCAGCATCTTGGCGCTGTCCAGTACAGCGTCGAGCCAAGCGTCAAGAAGCATAGCTCTCTCTTTCGCAGACGTCGCCCTCTAGGATCTTGCGCTCCATCTCGGCAAGCTGCTCGGGTGTGTTGGTATTGATAAAGCAACCACCGCGCGGCTCTACCTCGGCGATCATATCGGGGGTGAAATCTGTCACACGAATTTTGTCGAACCACGACGTAGCGCGCGTCTGGCCCTCGTCCAGCGCCTCGATAACGGCGGGAAGGCAACTGTCCTTGCGGTAGACCCCATGGAAGGGCTCGTAACCAAACTGGGTCTTAGGCACAGCAGCATCGGTTCCTTCGCGCTTGAGCCCTGTGAGCTCTGCGCTTATGAGGTTGCGGCTCGGGAAAATCATGTCGCAGGCAACCATGGCCACAAAAGGGTTGGACGCCGCTTCGAGCGCCGTATGGACACCGTGCAGCGCACCGCGTACGTCGCTTATGTCGCGCACCAAGCGAATCTTGCCTTGTTTAACGTAATCGTCCAAAAAGCCCAAATTTTGCGGTTCGTTGGTAGTGATGAGAAACTCGTCAGCCAAGGGCAGCAGGCGCCTTACCCCTCTGAGCAAAAGCGGCTCTCCCAAAAAAGGCACCGTGGCTTTGGAGCGCCCCATGCGACGCGACTCCCCACCTGCCTGTATGACGATAGTCAAATCCCCGCTCTCACTCAAAACGCAAACGCCTTCCTCGGTTCTCTCTCATTGCAAACCCGCAGACTATATCAGAAAAGCATGAAGCTCTGAAAACACGTTTTATCACGGTATGTCCCGTTTGGACGTTATTCGTAACTTTACGGGAAAGCGCAGTGTGAGCACAAGGCTGCGTTGGCCTCTAGCTCTTGGGGATTTGGAACGCGTCGAGATCTGACGCGTCCTCCCACAAAACGGGCTTGCCAGCAGCGGCGGAGCGTTTGACGTCGATGACGCGCTGGTTGGTGCTGCCCTTCCAAGACGCATCATACGAGCTGAGCTCCTGTACAAAGCGGCCATCTACCAAAACGTCAACTAAGGCTAAAAGCTCGGATGCGCCCTCCGGGGCGTTATCGCCCGTGAGCTGCTCGTAGGTGTAGCCACTGTAAGCCCATATACCGTAGCCAGCATCGCGCGCGAGGCGAGCGAACTCGGCCAGCTCATGCGCCTGGCAAAACGGCTCGCCACCCGACAGCGTGACGCCATTGTTGAGCGGGGACAATTGCGCGAGCTCTAAAAGCTTTGCAGGCTCCGCTAGCTTGCCGCCTTCAAAGGGATGCGTCTGAGGATTGTGACAACCCGGGCAGGCATGCGGGCAGCCCTGCGTATAGACCGCAAACCTAAACCCTGGCCCGTCGACTATGGACTCGCTCTCTATTCCTGCTATGCGTATCGTCATGTGGTCGATCCTCTCTCAAGCTGGCGCATGATGCCTTTGCAGCCAGTTAGTGCTTGCAGCGTGGGGTCGAATAAAATTCGACCCCTACGTTCTCCACCTGCAGGTCCATCTGAGTTGCGACTAGCTCCTTCGACTCCGCTCGCTTTGCTCGCTGCGCTCAGGATGACACAACCTGAGAGTTCCACCCGGTCGCGGCGGTAGCCGCGACGTTTTAGAGCGCGCCGCAAGGCGCGCAGGACTTTGCCTTTACTACTGAGCGTCCTCATCTTTGGCGGGGACGACGCCTTCTGCGACCTCATCCTCATAGCTTACGGAGTGCTTGACGCGATCGCGCTCCTCGGCGCGCTTGCCGTTGTTAAAGCGATCCAAAGTGCCAACCAGGTAGCCGGTGATGCGGCGGATGCGCTCGAAGGGAACGTCTCCCTCCTCACGGCCGCAGCCGGGGCAGCGATCGCCGATGATGCCGTTGAAGCCGCACACAGGATCGCGGTCTACGGGATGGTTGACGCTGCCGTAGCCGATGCCCGCCTCCTTCATGTGACGGATGACAGCCTCGAAGGCCTCGAGGTTTTCTGTCGGGTCTCCGTCGAGCTCGACGTAGCTGATGTGGCCACCATTGGTGAGCGCATGGTAGGGCGCCTCGATGTTGATCTTCTCAAACGCGCTGATGGGGAAGTACACCGGCACATGGAAGCTGTTGGTGTAGTAATCGCGATCCGTCACACCGGGGATGGAGCCGTAGCGCTCGCGGTCCATGCGCACGAAGCGACCGGAAAGACCTTCTGCCGGGGTGGCGATGAGCGAATAGTTGAGATGCTTTTCCTGCGACTTGCGGTCCATAAAGCGACGCATGAAGCCCACAATCTCAAGGCCGAGGTTCTGCGCACGCTCGGACTCTCCTTGATGCTCACCGATCAAAGACTTGAGGCACTCTGCCAGGCCGATGAAGCCCGTGGTGAGGGTGCCATGCTTGAGAACCTCGCGCTGCTCGTCGTCCCAGCTAAGCGTCTCTGAATCCAGCCACACGCCCTGACCCATCAGGAATGGTGCGTTGTAAACGCGCTTGCGGCACTGAACCTCAAAGCGCTCATTGAGCTGGTCATGCACAAGGTTGAGCATGTTTTCCAAAAGCTCGAAGAAGAGGTCTATATCGCCCTTGGACTTGATGGCCAGACGCGGCAGATTGATAGAGGTGAAGCTCAGGTTACCGCGACCGTTGGAGATAGATTTCTCGGGGCAGTAGACGTTTTGGGCCACGCGCGTGCGGCAGCCCATGTAAGCAACCTCTGTCTCTGGCGTGCCCTTGTAGAACTCCTTGTTGAAGGGCGCATCCAAGAACGAGAAGTTGGGGAACAAACGCTTTGCCGAGCAACGGCAGGCCAGCTTGAAGAGGTCGTAGTTGGGATCTTCCGGGTTGTAGTTAAAGCCCTCTGCCACGCGGAAGATCTGGATGGGGAAGATAGGCGTCTCACCGTGACCCAAGCCTTGCTCGGTTGCAAGCAGGAGGTCCTTCATGACCATGCGGCCCTCGGGGCTAGTGTCCATGCCGTAGTTAATCGAGCTAAACGGCGTTTGCGCGCCAGCGCGGGAATGCATGGTGTTGAGGTTGTGGATGAAGCCCTCCATAGCTTGGAAGGTGGCACGGTCTGTATCGCGCGTGGCTGCCTTGGTAGCGTAGGTCTGGATGTGCTTGATGCAGGCATCGTCCAAGCCAAAGCGCTCTTTAAACTGCGCAGCCTCTGCGTCGAAGTAGGCCTGCGAGGTCTCCAAGCGCGCAAAGTCATCGGTCTCATCTTGCGCTGCCTTGATGGCAGCCTTAATGGCGTCTTCATCCGTGTTGTCGCACAGCAAATCGAACGCAGCAATCACGGCCTTGGTGTAGAGGCTCCTGTAGCTTTTGACCACGCCCTTTGCCATGCCATAGTCAAAGTTGACGATGGACTGGCCGCCATGCTGGTCGTTTTGGTTGGCCTGGATGGCGATAGCTGCGAGCGCGCCGTAGCTTGCGATGGAGTTGGGCTCGCGCAAGACACCGTGGCCGGTGGAGAAGCCGCCCTCGAAGAGCTTGATAATGTCGATCTGGCAGCAGGTAGTGGTAAGCGTATAGAAATCAAGGTCGTGGATGTGGATATCGCCCTCGGAGTGGGCCTTGGCATGCTCTGGCTTAAGCACGCACATCTCGTAGAACTGCTTGGCGCTCTCTGAGCCGTACTTAAGCATGGTGCCCATGGCGGTGTCTGCGTCGATGTTGGCGTTCTCACGCTTGACGTCGGACTCGCTAGCCTTGGAGAAGGTGATGTCGTTGAGGGTCTTCATGAGGCGGGAGTTGACCTCACGGGAGCGAGAGCGCTCGGCGCGATAGAGGATGTAGCTCTTGGAGGTGCGCACAAAGCCGCTTTTGATCAGGCTCTCCTCGACCAAGTCTTGGACGCCTTCAACCGTGGGCTCTTCTTGGGAGGCCTCAAGCTTATCGACGACCATCTGCGTGATGTCTTCTGCGACGTTGCGGCGCTGCATAGCACCCGATGCGCTGAACGCCTTGGTGATGGCGTCTGTGATCTTCTCTTTGTCAAAGGGAACCGAGCGTCCGTCACGTTTGCGAATAGTAGCTACCGCCATGTTGTACCCACCTTTTCTTTTACCTTGAAAAACTTAGAGCAACCACAATATATTGTGCTTAATTGTCTATCTAAGACATAGATATAGTGTGTTGATGCTTTTCGCAGTATACGACCAAGGTGTGACACAAAACATCGTAAATGACGATAAATTTGCACTCGATTAGCAAATCGGGAACCTTTGAGCGAGGACTTTTTTGTCAAGTGTCACTCGCAAGATTTTTGAGTGAATTTTCGCGCTTATACCCTAGGCCACATGGTGCCGGACGCAGCAAAGCGCCCGTCAGCTCTGTGAGCCGACGGGCACTACTGGGTGCTTCATGCTGGGCTTGCGCTACTTGAGGCCCAAATCGCCGTCCTTCATCATGTCGGCGATGGCCTTCACGTCGACGCCCTCCATACCGGGAATGCCGCCGCCGCGACCAAAGAAGCCGCGCTTCTTCTTGCCCTTCTTGCCCTTCTTGCCGGACTGCTGCTCCATCTGGCGGGCCTTGGTCGTGAGCTTTTTGACCATCTTGCGCGTCTCGTTGAACTTCTTGATCACCTGGTTGACCTCGGTCACGGTAAGGCCGCTGCCCTGGGCGATGCGCGCCCTGCGGCTGCCGTTGATGACCTGGGGCTTCTTGCGCTCCTCGGGCGTCATGGAGTTAATCATCGCCTCCACACGGTCGAGCTCTTTCTCGTCCACACGGCCCTCGGCCTGCGCCTTGGCGCCGCCGGGCAGGGCCTCAACGAGCTTGCCCAAACCGCCCATCTTGCGCGTCTGACCTATGACGGTGTAGAAGTCCTCGAAGGTAAACTCGGCCTTAGCCAGGCGCTCGGCCTCCTCGGCCGCTATCTGCTTGTCTTGGACCTCGACGGCTTTCTCGATGACGGAGAGGACATCGCCCATCCCCAAGATACGACTGGCCATGCGGTTGGGGTGGAAGACCTCCAGGGAATCTGGCTTCTCTCCGGCCGATATGAAGGCGATGGGCTTGCCAGTGACCTCGCGGATAGAGAGAGCGCCGCCACCACGGGCGTCGCCGTCCATCTTGGACATGATCACGCCGTCAAAGTCCACGCGCTCGGCAAAGGCGGACGCCGTGGTCACAGCATCCTGGCCGGTCATGGCATCAACGACGAGGAATACATAATCGGGCTTGACGGCATCGCGGATGGCCACGGCCTCGTCCATCATGGCGTCGTCGATGGCCAGGCGGCCAGCCGTATCCACGATGACCACGTCGCGCATCGAGTCGATGGCGTCTTGCACGGCGCCTTGAGCGATGGCCACCGGGTCTTTGCCGTCGCCGCGATAAACGCGAACGCCTTGCTCGTCACCCAAAGTCTGCAGCTGATCAGCAGCAGCGGGACGATAGACGTCACAAGCAGCAAGCAATGGGCTGTGACCCTGCTTGGCCAAGCGATAGGCGAGCTTTGCTGTGGCCGTCGTCTTACCCGAGCCCTGCAGGCCTAGCATCATAATCACGCCGGGGATGCGGCTGCCAAAATCTAGGCGCACGGTCTCTCCGCCCAGAAGAGCGGTGAGCTCGTCGTTGACAATCTTGACGACGTTTTGTGCAGGCGTGAGGCTCTCCATGACGTCTGCGGCAAGGCAGCGCTCCTTGGTGCGCTTGATAAAGCCCTTGACCACCTTAAAGTTGACGTCTGCCTCGAGCAGCGCCATGCGGATTTCCTTCATGGCGGCGTCGATATCGGCCTCGGTCAGACGGCCCTTGCTCTTAAGGCCGCCAAAGACGCTTTGGAGTTTCTCTGACAGGTTCTCAAACATGGCTTACCTCTTGTTTGTGTCTTACGCGGTTTCTTCAGACGCGGCGACATCATCGTCGCCTGCGTCGCGCATCTCGCCAAAGAGCGCCTCGGCGTACGCATGTGCGTCAAAGGGCTGCAGGTCCTCTATACCCTCTCCCACGCCCATGCGCAAGATGGGTAGGTTGAGCTCGTGGCTCACGGCGACGGCTATGCCGCCTTTGGCCGTGCCGTCCAGCTTGGTCATTATCAAGCCGTCAAGGCCCAGCGCCTTGTTGAACTCGCGTGCCTGCTGCAAGCCGTTTTGGCCGGTAGTGGCATCTATCACAAGCACAACCTTGACGGGCATGTTGGCGCGCTTGCGCGTGACGGCAACGACCTTCTCGAGCTCGCTCATAAGGTCGGCGCTTGTGTGTAGGCGCCCCGATGTGTCGATGAGCACAAGATCGCTGCCTGCGGCCTCTGCGCGATCGATAACGTCAAAGCACACGCTTGCAGGATCTGCCCCGCGCTCGCGCTTGACGACCTCCACGCCACTGCGGCGACCCCACTCGTCGAGCTGCTCTATAGCCGCTGCACGGAAGGTATCGGCGCTGCCAATGAGCGGCTTACGGCCGGCGGCAAGGCCCTGGTTGGCCAGCTTGCCCACCGTGGTCGTCTTGCCCGCGCCGTTGATGCCCACGAAGAGGATGCAGACGGGGTCTTGATCAAAGGGATCTTGCTCGGGCACAGCAAAAAGCCCCTCTATGGTCTCTGCCAGCAAGTCGAGCACCGCGTAGGCATCGGGCAGGGCGTTGCGCGTAGCGGTATCGCGCAAGCGCTCGACAATCTCGTCGGCGGCTTGCGCGCCTAAGTCCGACAAGATGAGCGTTTCTTCCAGATCATCCCAGAAGTCGTCATCGACCTTGGGCCCTCTCTTAAAGAGGACGTTCATGTTCTGAGTCAGGCTCAGCCTTGCCTTAGCCAGGCGTTCGCGAAGTCCCATCGCCAACGCACCTCCCTTGTATCCCTTGGGGATTCACTCCCCCTACTGTGCTCCTGTAAACGAATCCACGTCGCGCGTTTTGCCTACGCTGCGTATGGCCTGGTCGAGCTTTTGGCTTACGAGCTTTGACACGCCGTCGCTGCGCATGGATACGCCGTAGAGGAGGTCTGCCATCTCCATCGTGCGACGTTGATGACTAATCATGATCACCTGCGTGGTGCTGCGGATGCTGTCCAGATAGGACAGCAGGCGGCGCAGGTTGGTATCGTCGAGCGCGGCCTCGACCTCATCCAAAATATAAAACGGCGTCGACCTCACGCGGTAAACGGCAAACATCAAGGCCAGACTCACGAGGCTTTGCTCGCCGCCAGAAAGAAGGCTCTGCTTGCGTACCGTCTTGCCGCGCGGCTGGGCATGAACCTCCACGCCTGTCGTCTCGGGGCTGTCTTGGTCGGTGAGCTCGAGGTGGCCCTGCCCGCCGGGGAAGAGATTGGCGAATATCTCCTCGAAGTTGGCGTTGACCTGGTTGAAGGTCTCCATGAAGCGGTTGCGCATCTTGCGATCGATGGCAGCCACGATATGCTCGAGTGCCTTTGCGGCGCTTTGCAGGTCATCTACTTGGATGGCGATAAAGTCTCGCCTTTCCTTGAGCTTGCGGTACTCATCCACAGCCACCGGGTTCACACTGCCGAGGTTTTTGATGCGGCGCGCCAAGCGGTCGCGCTGCTGCTCTGTCTCATGGCGGTCTTTGGGCGCGGGCAGCTCGAGGGCTATCTCCAAAAGCACGCCGTTGTCCTGCGTGATGGCCTTGATGGCCTGCTCCACGCGCACCTCAAGCTTGGACTTCTCTATGCGCGTCTGCACCAAGCCCTCGCTTGCCTCGTCCACTTCTTTTTGGCGTTGAGCAATGGCATTGCGCACGTTATCGATGGTGCTGCGCAGGTCACCCTGACCGGTCTGCTCGAGCTGAGCGCGATCGCGCAGGGCCTCGGCTTTCTCGGTCACGCAGGCGCGCAGATCGCTCAAAGTCCCGTGAAGCGGTTGGACGCGCTGACGCAAAAGCTCTAGGTTGCGCTCCGTCTGGCGTGAGACCTCGAGTGACTCCTCCAACTGCTCTATGCTGCGCTGTGCCGCCTGTACCGTCGTGCGCAGATGACGCTCGCGCTCCCTAACAGTGGCGAGCTCAACCTGTAGCTGCTGGATACGGTTGGAAGAAAGCGTCTCCTCTTCAAAGAGCTTGCTGCGCTGCTCCTTGACGGATGCGAGCTCTTCTTCAACGTCATTTTTTTGAGCAGTGAGCTCATCCTTCTTAGAGGCCAGCTCTTCGATACGCTCGCGTGTGGTCTGTGTGTCCTCGGCGACCTTCTGGCGACGCTGCTCTATCTGTGTTTGCTCTTGCATGAGGCCCGTGATGCTCGCCTCGAGGCGTCCTGCCTCCTGGCGCGCCGAGTCGCGCTCTCCAGAGAGCTGCGCGATGGATTGCGAAAGCTCGAAGTCATCTGCTTGGGCAACCTGCAAACGTTCCTGCGCTGCCTGCACTGCCTGCTGCGCAGCCTCCAATGCCTCCTGGGCTGCGGGTTGAGCGTCGCGCAAGGCACTCATGCGGCGCTTGCGTGCGAGCACGCCCGTCGCATCTGCCGTGCGCTGACCGCAGGTCACCTTACCCGAAGGCCACACGACTACGCCGTCGCGCGTCACAAAACGCGCGCCCGTTGCGTCTGCGGCGGCCGCCTTGATAGCGGCTTGCACATCATCGACGATGTAAACATCGCCCAACAAGGCGTCGGCCACCTGCGCGTGAGCCTCGTCAAAGGCAAGCATGTCCAACAGACGCTGTCCAGCCTTTGCGCTTTGACGCTTTGCGCCCTTGATGCTTGTAGGCACCAAGGAAAGCTCGCCCCCTGTAGCGCCACCGGCCAAGAGTTGCTCGACTAAAGCCTGCGCGCTTTGGGCGTCTTTTACGGCCAGACCAAAGAGGTCTGCACCCATGAGAGATTCAACCAAGGATTCCAAATCACTCGGGGCGCTTATCACCTCGGATAAAGGCGCGACGATGCCATCGATACTATCTTTGCGCTCCATCACCCAGCTTAAGAGCGGGCTTGACTCGTCAAAGGCGCGGTCGACCTCCTCGAGACCTTTAAGCTCTGCCTTGAGCTGGGAAAGCTCGTCGACTTTAGCGCCTTGCTCCTTGCGGGCGTCGTCAAGCAGGCGCACGCGCTTGTCGATATCGCTTTTTGCCAAGGCGGACTCGCTCTGCAAGCGGCCAAGCTCCTCTTCGAGCTCCTCTATGCGGCCGCGGCGCGCGGCAAGCGTTGCCTTTGTTGCGGCAAGTGACTCTTCTATTTGCGTGGCGCGGCGGGCTAAAAGATCGTCTTCCACATCTGCAGTGGAGATGGACTCGGTTGCCTTGAGAGTGGCAAGCGCCACGTCGTCGAGCTGTTTTGAGAAGCTGCGCTGCTGCGCGTTGAGGCGCCCAATCTGGGCATCCAGCTCTTTGCGGCTCTTGCGCACGTCCTCCATGGCGGCGCGCACTTCCTCGACCTGGGCCTGCACGGTCTCAAGCGATGCCGCGGCCTCCACTTGCTCCACGCTCGACTTGTCGAGCTGGTCGCGATTTTCTGTCAGGCGCTTCTCATTTTGGTGGATGGTCTGGCGCAGCTCGGACAGGCGGGTCACCATGTTGTGGCCCTTCTCCTCCAAAAGCAGCATGCCAGAGTCCAGCTGCGAGAGCACTACCTGGCAGCGGCGGCGCTGCTCGGCCAAATCGCCCGCAAAGAGGCCTTTCTCCTCCAAGAGGCGCTGCAGCTTCTCGAGCTCGCGTTGCTTTTCTTCGAGCCTAAAGCGCACGAGCTCAACGGCTGCGTCGGCCTCGCGCTCCTTTTTCTCTATGTCATTCCATTGGCCTTGGAGCTGGCGGAGGTCATCCACGGCCAAGGTGAGCTCGATTTCTTTAAGCTCGCCGGCAAGCTGCTCGTACTGGCGAGCACGGCTCGCCTGACGCTGCAGGGGTTTGAGCTGGCGGTCTATTTCTGCTGCGATGTCGTTGACGCGCGCAAGCTCGACGTCCATGTTCTTGAGCTTGCGACCGGCGCGCTCTTTGCGCTTCTTGTGCTTAAGAATGCCGGCAGCCTCCTCTATGAGGACGCGGCGATCTTCCGGGCGAGCCTGCAGCATATGCTGCAGCGAACCCTGCGAAATGATGGAATGCGTGTCGCGGCCAAGGCCCGAGTCATTAAGGATGTCGAGCACATCCATAAGGCGGCTGGGGCTGCCGTTGATGAGGTATTCGCTGTCGCCGCTGCGATACATGCGGCGCGTAATTACGACCTCGGTAAAGTCGAGCGGCAAGGTGCCGTCGCTGTTGTCGAGCACGAGGTCCACCTCTGCCAAGCTCACGGCCTGACGTGCCGAGCTGCCGGCAAAGATGACGTCTTCCATCGCCTGGCCGCGCAGCTGCTTGGCACTTTGCTCGCCCAAAACCCACAAGACCGCGTCGCTCACGTTTGATTTGCCGCTGCCATTGGGGCCCACGACCACCGTCATGCCCGGCTCGAGCTTGAGCACGGAGCGATCGGCAAAGGACTTGAAGCCCTTTAAGACTAGTGACTTGAGATACACGCGAATCCTTTTTTCTCGAAATCAGGCGTAACTTGTAGATTCTAGCATGACGCCTAAGCGCCCCTGCTTACGGGCATATTGCAGCTAGCTAAGCGCGCAGGGTTTGCGGCGCTACTGATGCTTATCGGCGCCGAGCATCTTAAGCGCTTGGGCGGCGGCTGCTGCCTCGGCGGCCTTCTTGCTGTGGCCCTCGCCGGCACCCAGCGCTTGCTCGTCGCAGTAGACCTCGGCTTGGAAGACGCGGTCGTGCGGCGGACCGATGATGTCGGTGATCTTGTAGTAGGGCTTCTTGCGGCGCGCCTGCAGGTACTCCTGCAGCGAGCTTTTGGGGCTTTCTGGCTCGGTCGCAAT
>CAYQLX010000040.1:0-7630 GCA_964418305.1 uncultured Coriobacteriaceae bacterium
GACGCCGTCTTCTTTGGTCGCGGCAATCTTGAACAGCGGCGCCTGCGGGTTGAGGTTGGAGATGTGTTCCTCAAAGAGCGGCATGTCAAAGTCAAAGACGGGCAGCGTGTCCACCTTGTTGAGGATGATCGCCTTGCTCGCCTGGAAGATGCCGGGGTATTTAAGCGGCTTGTCGTCGCCCTCTGGCACCGAGAGAATCATCACCTTGACGTCTTCTCCCAGATAGAAGTCAGTGGTGCAAACGAGGTTGCCCACGTTTTCTATGATTACCAGATCTGTGTTGGCAAGGTCGAGCACCTTGAGGGCCTTGTTGACCATGTCGCCTTCCAAGTGGCAGCTGCCGCCTGTGTTGATCTGAACGGCGGGGATGCCCATCTCTTTGATGCGCACGGCATCCACGTTGCTGGCGATGTCTCCCTCAATGATGGCGATGTTGTACTTATCGCGCAGTGCGTTGATGGTCGCTTTGATAGTGGAGGTCTTGCCTGCGCCGGGGCTTGCCAGCAAATCGATCATGAAGACACCGTTTGCGTCCAGCAGCTCGCGGTTTTCCTGCGCATAGCGCTCGCTTTTGTCCAGAATCTTCTTGTCTAGGTCTATGTGCGCCATGTGTTCCTCCAGCGTTGAGCGTTTCTTTATCCCAAGGATAGCGCTGCGTTGGCGCATGCGTCGCAACAAGCGCCTTAGTCTTGGTCGTCGGGCGTTTCTATCTCTATAGAGGCTATGCTCATCTCTTTGCCGCTCTTTATCACGGTGTGCCCGCTGCCGCATTTGGGGCAGCGCATGTGAAAGCGGTCGTGAGAGAACTCCTCCCCACAGTCAAAGCAAAGCGAGCTTGCGTCTATGTGGTTGACCACGAGTTTTGCGCCTTGGTAGAGAGGGTCGTCTTCTGTGAGGACGCTCCAGCCAAAGTCCATGGCCTCGTCTACTACCTGGGTCATCTCGCCTATGTCGAGCGTGATTTGGGTCACCCGTGTTGCGCCGGCGTCCTTTGCAACCGGGGTGACCGAGTCGAGCACTCCTTGCAGCAAGCTGAGCTCGTGCATGAGTTAGGCTTCCTCTGTGGCTTCGCGCTCTGCTTGGCGCTTGATTTTGCGTTGCAGGGCCACGCGCGCACAGGCCAGGCTTATCTCGTAGAGCGCCACCAGCGCGGCGAACATGATGAACATCGTCACCGGGCTTGCGTCGGGGGTGACCACGGCGGACAGGATCAGCAGCGCTATGTAGGCAACGCGCCAGTTATCGCGGAGCTTCTTGTAAGGGATGATGTCAAACAAGATCAAGTAGAAGACCACCAAAGGCAGCTCGAAGGCCACGCCAAAGGCAATCAAAAACAGGATGAGGAACTTGATGTAATCGCTTGCGGCCGGAAGTACCGTGGCGATGGAGTCTGACTCGCCGGTGAGCCATTGGAAGGCCGCACCCAGGCAGAAGTTGTAGCAGAACACCACGCCGATGATAAACAGCACGCAGGCCACGGCAAAGGTGGGCAGAACCCACTTGCGCTCGTTGGGCTTAAGCGCCGGCAGGAAGAACGCCAGCACCTCCCAGATGATGATGGGGCTGCAGACGACGACGGCGCCAAAGAGCGACACCATCACCTTGACGGTAAACCCTTCGAAAGCCTTGATGGTGTAGAGCTCTCCGCCATCGGGCAGGTACTGCGCGATGGGCTGCTTGAGAAACTCCACAAGCTGTGGTGACACTATGTAGAGCACGCACAGAGATATGAGCACGCACACGACGATGATGACGGTGCGGCGGCGCAGCTCGCCCAGATGGTCGAGCAGCGGCATGCGGGCCGGTCCGATTGGCATGCTTACTCACCGTCCTCTGTGTCAAAGTCGTACAGGGATGCCAGCTCGTCGCTGGGCTTTGCGTCAGATGCTTGGCTGTCGGCAAAGGGGTCGTCGACGTTGGTATCGGCGGAAGGCTTAGCGCTTGTCGTGGCCTTGGCGCAAGCCTTAGTATCGCTGGCGCTTGCTGTTGCGGCAGCGTCCTTTTCGACCTTTTTCTTCGCCTTGAAATCGGCGTCCTTTTTGATCTTGTCCTCGACGTTCTTGCCCGGGGCAACACCCATGGACTCCTTGAGCTCGCGCTCGCGGTTGCGCATTTCCTGCTTTTTGCCCTTGAGGTCCAGCGGGTCTTTTAGCGCGTCTTTGGTGTCATTGAAAGACGAGTTGATGGCTTCGATGTCCTCTTTGATGGGGGCGACGGTCTCTTCTATCTCGCTCTTATAAGGGTCGATGGCCTCTTGGAACGGGTCGTAGACCTCTTCTTTGAACTTGGTGTTGACCTCGTCTGACGCGGCGCGGAACTGCCTAATCGCGCGTCCTACGGTGCGTCCCATCTCGGGGAGCTTCTCCGGACCAAAGATAAGGAATCCGAAGAACAATATGAGCACAAGCTCGGTAGAGCCAATACCTAGCATTAGCATCCTTCGTTCGATATTCGGTTCCCTGCAAGGTCGATACTTTACCACACGCGTGCATAGGTGGCGACAAACACTCTGGCCGCACCGGCGTCTTTGAGTATCTGAGCGGCAGCGTTGCAGGTGGCACCGGTGGTGAGAACGTCGTCG
Organism: uncultured Coriobacteriaceae bacterium; assembly: GCA_964418305.1. Lineage (GTDB taxonomy): Bacteria > Actinomycetota > Coriobacteriia > Coriobacteriales > QAMH01 > W2P13-069. The sequence goes on from CAYQLX010000040.1 coordinate 2,582, forward strand.
AGCAATACGACGGTGGGGCCTTGCGCCATGAGGGGCGCAAACTGTGGCATCAGGGCAAAGGACCCCTGGCGGTTGGCGGCGCGTTGGCTGCGCGTGAGTTTGCGCTGATCGGCCGCTGTGGCGCTTTTGAGCGCGCAAGCAAGGGGCAGGCGCGATTGTTTTGCCACTGTGGTGGCGATGCAGCCCAATGGATCCCATCCGCGCTCGCGTACGTGCGACGGCGTGGGCGGTATGGGTACGAGCATGTCTGCGCAGGCAATCCAGCTGGGCTCAAAGGCCAGCACCCGGCAGATCTCATCGGCCATGTGCTGTGCCAAGCGTTGCTCGAACCCGTCTTTGTAGGCGTGCACAATCATCTTGCCTAGGTCCTCGTAGCTTACGGCGCAGCGCGCGGCATCAAACATAAAGGGCGGCGGCAGGAGCACCCCGTGCGTGTCTGTGGCGCCCGGCGGTGGGCACTCTGTGCAAAGCGATGAGCCCCATGGCGCGCCGCAACGCGTGCAAGCTAATTTCAAATCTATTCGATTAAGTGCGTTTTCGCAGGTAGGGCATAACAAACTGCCCGGATAATCACAGCCTATGCAGCGTGTTGGGCACAAAGTCTCGGCAACTGCGTCGCGTGTCGCTGCTATTATCTTGCGAATGTCAAGCATGGAGGCGCCTTTGTGGTCCTCCGCTGCGTATGGGTATCTCGCGTCTATCTTATATGACGCGCCTTGCCTTGCGCACCACATCGTCAAACAGGAAGCGATGCCTTTCTATGGAACTGATAATTACAGAGAAAAACGACGCCGCCGGCAACATTGCAAAGCTGCTGGCAGAAGGCCCGGTCAAGGCCGATAAGGTCTACGACACGCCCGTTTACCGCTTTAAGCGTAACGGCGACGACTGTGTGACCATAGGCTTGCGCGGCCATATCTTGGAAGTCGAGTTCCCTGAAGAGCTGGTGTGGAGTAAGCGCAACGGCTGGGTTGGTCTCACGGCAGAGGGCGAGGTGCTCGAGGCACCGCAGGTCCCCGCGAGTTTACCTACGCCGCCGTGGGAGAAGAAGCGCAAGCCGTTTACGGCAGAGGGCATCGACCTTAAGGGTTGGAAGATTCAGGCGCTGCCTTACCTCACGTTTGCTCCGCTGCTCAAATCGCCCAAGGAGAAGGGCATCATCCGCAGCCTGCGTAACTTGGCCAAGAAGGCCGATAGCGTCGTTATCGCCACGGACTTTGACCGTGAGGGAGAGCTCATAGGCTTGGACGCTTTGGGTATCGTTCGCGAGCAAAACCCAACGGCGCCCATCACCCGCGCTCGTTATAGCGCCTTCATCAAGAAGGAGATACAAGAGGCCTTCTCTGCAGAGAAGCTCGTGGAGCTGGACTTTGACCTTGCCCATGCGGGCGAGTCGCGCCAGCATATCGACCTTATTTGGGGTGCGGTGCTCACACGCTACCTCACGGTGGTCAAGTACAGCGGCATCGGCAACGTGCGCAGCGCCGGCCGCGTGCAGACGCCCACGCTGGCCTTGGTTGTGGAGAAGGAGAAGGAGCGCCAAGCCTTCGTGCCCGAGGACTACTGGGTTATCAGTGGCAAGTTCGCGCCGCAAGGCAGCCCGGATGATGCCTTTGCTGGCGGTCATGTGGACAACAACTTCAAAGACGAGGCCGCCGCAATGCGCGCCTTTGCGCAGGTAGAGGGCCAGACTGCTGCCACGGTTACATCGGTGACCAAGAAGACGCGCCGCGCTACCGTGCCGGCTCCTTTTAACACCACTAGCCTGCAGGCCGCCGCATCGGGCATAGGCTTGCGCCCCAGCCGCACCATGCGCATCGCCGAGAGCCTCTACATGAGCGGCTACATTACCTATCCGCGTGTGGATAACACCGTCTACCCCGACGGCCTAGACTACACGGCCACGCTCAAGATGCTGGCCGGCAACCCCGCCTACACGGCTTGCGCCAACCAAATTATCGACGCCGCGAAAAGCGGCGGCTACCACCCCACACGCGGCAAGCAGTTCTCCACCGACCACCCGCCCATTTACCCTACGGGCCTGGGCGACCCGGACAAGCTGCGCCCCGAGGAATGGAAGCTCTACAACCTCATCGCACGCCGCTTCATGGCCACGCTCATGGATCCGGCCCAGATCGAGGGCACCACGGTTTTGCTCGACGTCAATGGCCAGCAGTTCAAGGCCAAAGGCGACGTGCTGGTCGTGCCCGGATGGCGCGCGGTCTATCAATACGGCCTCAAGAAGGACGAGCAGATGCCGCAGGTGCATGAAGGCGATGTGCTCGATTTTGCAGAGCCCGCTTGCGACAAGAAGCAAACGCAGCCGCCTGCGCGCTACAGCACCGGCAAGCTGGTGCAGGAGATGGAGAAGTGCGGCCTAGGCACCAAGGCCACGCGTGCCGATATGATCGAGAAGCTTTATGGCCGCAAGTACATCGTCAATGACCCGATAGAGCCCACACAGCTGGGTTTTGCGGTGATCGATGCCCTGGAGCGCTTTGCACCGGCCATCACCACGCCCGATATGACGGCCGAGCTCGAGCAGGAGATGACCAACATCGCCAACGGCAAAGACGAGCGCGACAATGTCGTCAACCACTCGCGCCGCCTGTTGGGCCAGATTATGGAAGACCTCATCCCCCGCAAAGACGAGATGGCCGACGCCATAACAGAGGCCGTTATTGCCGACAGCCGCGTGGGCACCTGCCCCAAGTGCGGCGGAGACCTTTGCGTCAAGACCAGCGCCAAGACGCGTAGCAGCTTTGTGGGCTGCAACAACTGGCCGGATTGCGACGTCACTTATCCGCTGCCGCAGGGCCGCTACGACGTGGTGGAGGAGCCGTGCCCCGTTTGCGGCGGCGCTCAAATCAAAGTCACGCCCTTTAGGAGCAAGGGCTACAACCACTGCCTCGACCCAGAATGCCAAAGCAACCACGAGCCCAGCGTTGATGTGGGGGAGTGTCCCGTCTGCAAGGAGGCCGGGCGTGCCGCCGGCAGGCTCATCGCGCAGAAGAACCCGCGTACGCTCAAGCGCTTTATTCGTTGCAGCAACCACCCGGATTGCGAGAACAGCTATCCGCTTCCGCAGCGCGGCGCAATCGAGGCAACGGGCGAGGTCTGCGATGCCTGCGGTGCCCCCGAGGTCATTGTCAACACCGCTCGTGGCCCTTGGCGCATCTGCGTGAACATGAGCTGTCCCAAGCGCGAGGAAGACGCCAAAAAGAAGAAGGCGGCTCCCAAGAAGAAGGCCGCGGCAAAGAAGAAGCCCGCTGCCAAGAAGAAAGCAACGGCCAAGAAGAAGTAGCCAAAGGCGCCGCAAGGCGCCTTTGCTTTTGCTGCGCGTTGCCTGTCGGTTGTGATGCGGCGGACGGTTTTATACCCACTGTCTACATCTGAGCTGTCATTACAAAAGATGCGCCTGCAATTAAACCAATATGGCTTCTAATTAAACCTTTATGGCTTTTCATTAAACCATTTTGGTTGTAAACTAAGCAAACAAGATAGCTGCAAAGGATGGAGTTTGCGATGGCCTACACGCTCACAGTTGCTCAGGCAGCAAAGCGCTTGGGCGTTACCGTCCAAGCCGTCTACAAGAGGATTCGTCAAGGGGCGCTTGATGCCATCCAAGTCAACGGCCGTTGGATGCTCAACGATGAGGAAGGTTCCATCCTTGTCCCGGCTGTCCCCGGCCGTCCGCGCAAAGGGGCTGCCTACGTTCTGATGAACGGGCCCTATCGTGTGATGGAGTTCAACTATCGTGAGGCTACCGGGGATTTCAAGACCTTCGAGGTCTTCGATGCGGCGCGTGCTCCGTTGGGAACAGTCACGCGCAATGGGAGGGGCAATGCCAGTGGCCTTCAGGATTGGTGGCAGCACCGCGTCATTCCAGAGTCACGCGCTGGCTTGGATGCAAAGCTTGCCCAGCTTGGCCTCGAGTCTCCAGAGCAGATCCCCTTCCGCAACCTGGGGTTGTCGCTTTCAGATCAATATTGGATTTGTCCTGCCGGCTCCAAACTCGATTGGCATGACATCAACTATTTTGAAAACTCCTTTGGTCCTGTAGCAGGCAAAGACGGTGGCGGGCAACCGTGGGACGCATGGCTCTCTCAAGTCGGCTTGGATTCTCCGGATAACACCTCCGAGGGCGTTTTGCCAAAGAGGTGGGTCTGCGACGGCGATAAACGTCTGCTGTTCAAAGGGACAAACCCTTGGATCGATCAGCAACCTTTCAACGAGGTCGTGGCAACAGTTCTCTATCGACGCATCTTGAACCCTGATGAGTACGTGCCCTATGAGCTTGTCCGCGATAGTCGCGGCGACGTCGTTGCATGCTCTTGCCCTTGCTTCGTTGGCTCAGATGAGGAGTTCATCCCTGCTGCGCGCGTCATAGAGACGCAAGGCAAGCGGGCCGGAGAGCCAATCTATGACGCTTTGGTCCGGCACGCGCGATTGCTCGGTGTCGCAAAAGGCGAGGTCGAGCTCTTCATCTCGAAGATGATCGTATGCGATTCGATTCTTGCCAACGGAGACCGCCACACTCGCAACTTTGGCTTCATCCGTGATATCGACAGCCTCAAGCTGCGTATGGCGCCGTTGTTCGACTCGGGCAATAGCCTATGGTTCGACAAGGATGAGTCCGCAGTTGCACAGCGTGATTGGAGCTTTATCGCAAGACCTTTTGACGCCGTGCCAAACAGGCAGCTGTATCTGGCAGGGAGCATGGAGTGGTTGGACCCAGAGGCCCTCGCGGGCTTTGCCGATGAAGCTGCCACAATCCTCGAGGAGAGCATCTTTGCCTTGCCGCGCCTGAGCTATATCCGTGACGGTATACAGTCGAGGATTGACGCTGTGCTCTCTATGAGGGGATAGCGGCAGGGCAGCCGCGTAGCCTTTGCGCAGTTTTTATTCCTTGAGGCTGCGGGCGTAATCGCCCGTTGCCTGCGCGAGCTCATGCGGGTCTATGTGCGTGACGCTTGCACCGTAAGCAGCCAGCTGCTTGGGCAGCCACAGGCTGCCAAACCATGGGATGCTGTAGGTTGCAACGCCGCT
>CAYQLX010000040.1:7730-13552 GCA_964418305.1 uncultured Coriobacteriaceae bacterium
GTGTGCCCGTCGCGCACGGTTATGCTCTGCGGACGTATGGTGCGCAACTGCGGAGCAGGCGCGCCTTCCTTCCAGTAGTCGATCTGCACGGTTGCACCACTGTCTTGCAGGCACGCAAACGCAATGCTCCTGATGACGGCCCCGGACGTGAACGTTGCGGCAGCGCTTGCCAGGATGCCTAGCTCCTCTGCGGTCAAAGAAGGTTGCAGGCCCACGCTTTGCTCCAATGATGCGTAGGCACAGCCGGGCTCTCCCAGATTGAGGCGCATCCCGCATGCGGCGTCGTAGCAAAAGGCGAGGGACTCGAGCGCTTTGTAGACTGCGCCCTCTGTGACGTCGAGGAACTGCGCGGCTTGGGGAATAGAGACGGCGCCGGCTTGCTCTATCAGCGCCAGCACGGCAAAGAGCAAGGCGTCATCTGCGAGCTTTTGGCAGGTGTCTTTCTCTGTGCTGGCGGTGCTGTACTTTACCATCAGACCATCGGCCCAGCTTGCAAGCTCGAGCGCCAAAGGGCTTTCTTGCGCGCATGGCTCTTGGGACGCGTCATATACAAAAGGCTCCTCTTGGCTCTTTTGATCGCACGCGTTGCCCGCCTGACATGTCGTGCTTTTTGACGCAGTGCTGGATGCCCATTGGGAGGCCTCATCTATAAGCTGAAGGTAGGCGTCTGCTGCCTGCTGAGGTTGCGTGGGGACGAGCCCTGGCCCGTTGGCGATGCACCAAGACGCAAGCTTCCTGACGTTTGCGCAGGTCACGTGCCACTCGCTTGTGCCGATAGCGTCTTTGGACACCTTGCCGTACGCGCTGCAGAGGTTGCGCGCCTGCCAAAGCGCACAAGGGGATATACGGACGACAGCCTGCGTTGCGTGCTCTCCTATCTGAAAATCCAGTACTTGCCATTGCGCCGGGTCAAACTTATGCGCCTCGAAATCACGCTTGCCACGCCCGCTCTCATTGACCTTGACGCGTCCCATCCTGTCGAGCCTGAACCTGCGGCACCCCTGCTTGGACCTATCCCACGCCGCCAGGTACTCGTGTCCGTTTGCGGTATAGAAGCCTATTGGCTCGACCTGACGCTTTGACAGCTTGCCGTTGACGTCTGTGTATTCGAACCTCAAGACCTTGCCTGCCTCTAGGGCACAGCTTACCTTGCGGCGCGTGCCCTGCTCTGCTGTGCTAGCGGGCCTGAGGCTGTCCATGGCATCTTGTTCAACCCAAGGTAGGGTATCTGGAACCTCTAGTGTGCTGCTGAGCTTTGCCATGGCCTGCCTGAGCCTTGCGCCGTTTTGAAAATCCGGATCTTGCAGCAGGGCCGTGCAGGCGACGCGCATGAATGCTGCGCGCGTGCTGCCCTTTTCCAGCAATCCCATATCGCCGTTATCTGCCGGTAAGACGCGGTACAGGCCGCCTTCATCCGCGTCGAGCACGATACCGACGTTTGAAAGCGCGGATTTGTCCCGCTCAAAGCGCCTGCGTGCCGATGCCTCTGCGCGCTTGCGCGCGGCGGCGTCCTTTTTGGGTGCGGGGGCGTACTCTGCAAGGGCCGCTTGGATCTGGGCACGCGAGACGGGGCCATGCGCCTTGACGTAGAGCGCGAGTTTTATTTGGCGCTCTGCTGCGTTTGCCTTGCGTGTGGTCGTGCTCATCGGTGCTCCATATCCTCAAAACCGGGTTTACGATGATACAGAACATTTGTTCTAATTGCAATCGAAATCTTGCTGATTTTGCGCTTGCGGACGACCGCTCGTGTTCAGGCGCGGCTCACAGCTGCGACAGCGGGCGTTGGGCGTGGTATCCTTAGCGCTTGCCTTTTAATGAGAATACTAAGAAACGTAGACGGTTAAGGATATAGGGAATGATTCAGGAGAATATTCGCAACATCGCAATTATCGCGCATGTCGACCACGGCAAGACCACCTTGGTCGATCAGCTGCTTAAGCAGGCTGGCGTGTTTCGTGAGAACCAGCAGGTCGAAGAGCGCGTGCTCGACTCAAACGACCAGGAGCGCGAGCGCGGCATCACCATTCTCTCCAAGAACATCTCCATCCGCTACAAGGACGTCAAGATCAACGTTATCGATACCCCGGGCCATGCCGATTTTGGCGGCGAGGTCGAGCGCGTGCTCAAGATGGCCGATGGCGCCCTACTGCTGGTAGACGCCTTCGAAGGCGCTATGCCCCAGACGCGCTTTGTCCTCAAGCACGCCCTGGCCTGCGGGTTGAGCCCCATGGTGGTCGTCAACAAGATTGACCGTCCCGGCGCCCGTCCCGATGAGGTTATCGACGAGGTCTTCGAGCTCATGATGGAGCTCGGCGCCACCGACGAGCAACTCGACTTCCCCGTCATCTACGCGTCTGCTGTCAACGGCTACGCACGCACCGATGTCGACGACGGCAACATGGACATGCTGCCCTTGCTCGACGCCATCCTCGAGAACATCCCCGCCCCCGAGGTCGACCCCGACGGCCCGGTTGCCATGCAGATCTGCACGGTCGACCACAGCGAGTATGTGGGTCGCATCGGCATCGGCCGCCTCTACAGCGGCAAGATTGCCACAGGTGACAAGGTCTTGGTCGTCAAGAACAACAGCGAGGACCGCTACGAGACCACCGTCAAGCAGCTCTACACCTTTGAGGCCTTGGGCCGCCAAGAGGCAAGCGAGGCCTTTGCCGGTGACATCATTGCCATTACCGGTGTTGACGACGCCGATATCGGAGACGTCGTCACCGATATAGACAATCCCGTTGAGATGGAGCCCATCGAGGTCGAGGAGCCCACGCTGTCCGTCGTCTTTGAGGCTTCCACCTCACCGCTGGTGGGCCGCGAGGGCGATATCGTGGGTGCTCGCCAGCTCAAGGAGCGCCTGCTCAAAGAGGGCGAGTCCAACATCTCCATGCGCATCCAGGAGCTCGAGGACAAATCTGGTATCGAGGTCGCCGGCCGCGGCGTTTTACACCTGTCCGTTTTGATGGAGACCATGCGCCGCGAGGGCTTCGAGTTCCAGGTAGGTACGCCTAAGGTCCTCATCAAGAAGGTCAACGGCACCAAGATGGAGCCGATCGAGGACGCAGCCGTAGAGACTCCCAGCGAGTACGCGGGCAAAATCATCGAGGTCTTTGGCTTCAACGGCGGCACCATGGTCGACATGTCCACCTTTGGCGACCGCACCACGTTGCGCTTTAAGATTCCTACGCGCGGCGTCATGGGCCTGCGCACCAAGGTCCTCAACGTCTCCCACGGCGAGGCCATCTTCAGCCACCGCTTTGCAGAGTACGGCCCCGTGACCGGCCAGATCTCTGGCCGCAAGAACGGCGTCATGGTGGCGATGGCAACCGATAAGGCCGTCGCCTACGCGCTCGATACGCTTCAGCAGCGCGGCACCATGTTCGTCGGCCCCGGTGACGAATGCTACGAGGGCATGATTGTGGGCGAGTGCGCCAAGGAAGGCGATATGGACGTCAACGTCTCCAAGACTAAACAGCTCGGCAACCAGCGCTCCTCCACCGCCGACAAAGCAATCCTTCTCACCCCGCCCGTCGTCTTCACCCTCGAGGAGGCACTCGAGTACATCCAAGACGACGAGCTCGTCGAGGTCACGCCCAAGTCCATCCGCTTGCGCAAGCGCACGCTGGATAAGATAGGCCGCAAAAAGGAACGCGCCAGAGCTCTGGGAAAATAGAGCACGCGATCTTGCCGTTCAGGGAAGACCTCGCGTAACTCAAGTACGCGTCGGCCTTCCCTTCTCGGCAATCTCACGCACTCTATTTCCCCAGAGGGGTTGTGGGTGTATGGGAGGTTGCCCTGGTTGAGCGTGGCCTAAGTACGCGTCGGCCTCGCCTGCGGGCTCCGCATCGCACGCACCCTACTTCCCCAGAGGGGCCGTGGGTGCATGGGAGCAAGAACAGATAGCGCATTAGGGGCCGGATATCCGGCCCCTGCTTGCAAGAAGGGATACGACAATGGCCCAGGAGCTGCTCAGGTTGCATAACGCGCAGGTTAGGCGCGATGGCAACATTATTTTGGACGTGGACGACTTTGTCGTGCGCGAAGGCGAGCGCATCGTCATCTTGGGGCCCAACGGCTCGGGTAAATCCACGCTCATCAAGCTGCTCACGCGCGAGATGATGCCCCTGTGGCGCGAGGAGCCGCCGGTGCTCTTTCGTGGCAACCCCCGCACCGAGCTGCGCGTTATCCAGCAGACGGTTGGCGTCGTCTCTACCTCGTACGCAGAGGCGATGACGGCCAACCGCCGTGTGATGGACGTCGTCTTGGGCGGCTTCTTTGGCACCATTGGCGTGCCGTACCACATCAACGTGTCGGACGATCAGATAGCCGCGGCGCACAAGGCCATGGAGGAGCTTCATATCGATCAGCTGGCCAAGCGCACGCTGGGAACCTTGTCTACCGGCCAGCAGCGCCGTGCCCTCGTGGCGCGTGCTCTCATCAATGGCCCCGAGGTGCTCGTCTTTGACGAGCCGTGCATCGGCCTTGACCCCGAGGCAACCTGGAACCTGCGTCAGAGCTTTAGTGCTTTGGGCGACGCGGGCCATTCGATGCTTTTGGTCACGCATGACGTAGCCGACATCATGCCGCAGTTTGAAAGGGTGGTGTTCCTCAAAGATGCGCATATCGTGGCCGACGGCCCTAAGGAAGAGCTGCTCACGACAAGCAACCTGCGCGAGCTTTTTGGCGTGCCCGTTACCTTGGTGCGCGACGGCGAGCGCTATACCTGCTACTAGCCGTTTTTTGCTGCGGGCGCCTGCCGAGCTACCTGCTAAATTGGCGCGACGATAGCAAGCACGATAAAATAAACTGATTTATACCCTATTCCCAGAGGAGGGGCCTTTTCTATGGCCGAACTCATGGAACATGTTCAGGCGCTGGCCGATGACATCGGGCCGCGCCCTGTTAGCACGGAGGAAGAGCACCAAGCCTCCTTTTATGTAGCCCAAAACCTGCAAGACAACGGGCTGGAAGTCAATATCGAGGAGTTCGCAACGCCTACGGGCGTGCGTTGGCCTTATGCCTTGAGCTTCCTTTTGGTCATGTTGGGCACGGTCGTGTCCGGCTTTGGCAAGTTCGTCCCCGGTTTGTCCACTACCTTCTTTGCCGCCGGCTTGCTCTTGGTGGCTGCCGCGCTGGTCTTTTACTTCACCGAGAGGCTCGGCTACCCCATCTTGTCCAAGGCGCTCACCCGCGGTGTCTCGCAAAATGTCGTCGCCCGCTACGTGCCCAGCTCGGTTGCACGTGAGCGCCGCCGCCGCAAGATTATCGTTGTCGCGCACGTCGACACGGTACGCGCCCAGCCTGAGGCCATGCCCGCGCTCGTCAACATCATGCCCACCCTCAAAAAGGCCATCTATTACTGCATGATCGCCATGGGCGTGATCTTCCTTGTGCGCATGCTGCCCTTGCCTTGGCCTGATATGGTCGATTTTGTCTTGTGGATTATCAGCATAATCGTCGGCGCTTTCTTGCTCATCTGCGCCATCTGCATCGTCGTCAACCGCTTCATGCCCTATGTGAGCGGTGCAAATGACAACGCCTCGTCTCTGGCTGTGCTCCTTGACCTTGCGCGTCGCCTTTTGGACCCGGCCGAGCGCGAGCGCTATGCAAGAGAAAACGCCAGCCAAGAAGAGGGCGACTTTGACGCTGTTGACGGCCAGGAGCTTCCCGTTGAGACCTTCATGCCCGAGCAAGGTGAGGGCACGTTTGGCACCGGGGCCTTTGAACCGGTGATACACGGCCCGCAAGAGGCCGTCGATGCGGATGTCGTGCCGCAGGGCGCTCAGCTGGATTACGAGCCCGACGCCTTGGAGGCC
>CAYQLX010000041.1:0-13528 GCA_964418305.1 uncultured Coriobacteriaceae bacterium
ACCCCCGACCTTCTGATTCGTAGTCAGACGCTCTATCCAGCTGAGCTAATGCCGCGTTAATCAAAAGCCTGTCTATATTACCATCGAGATTTTGCATGTCAACAGCAATTTTTAGCTGTCAAGCAGCGCCTTTTGCATGCGAATCAGACGGCCCGAGGCAAAAGCGCACTAAAGCCCTCGCAGAAAAGATCGGCCGCTTTCTCGAGCTCGTCGCGTGCCTGCTGCGGATGCTCGTCACTCACGCCCACGACATATGCCCCGCCTTTCTTGGCGCTGCGTGCCGCCATGGCTACATCCTCGAACACGACGCATTCCTCCAAGGCAAACCCGAGCCTCGTGGCCGCCTCTATGTAGACGACAGGCGTCGCCTTGCCTGTGTCTGTCACCTCGTCGCAGACGACGATGACATCAAAGCAGTCGAGCACGCCGTTGTTGTCGAGCGCAGACTCAAGCAAACGCCTGTCCAGCGAAGACGCAATAGCAAGGGGGTAGTCATGCTCCTTGAGCATTGCAAGATACTCGCGGACACCGGGTTTGAGCGGCACGTCGTGCGCGTAGCTATCTGCCGCGATTGAATACCACTCTGCGATTAGGTCGTCCACAGATTCTTCCAAGCCAAAATGCTCGAGCAACCATTTTGCCGTGCCCTCAAAACCCAAGGCGGCTATTATCTCGGAGTCCTCGTCGGTAAAGTCGAGCCCTCTGCGGCGGGCGAACTCCTTGTCGACGTTGCTCCATACCCACATGGAGTCGGCCAGCGTTCCGTCAAAGTCGAATATGAAGGCCTTAGGCTCAAACGTTCCAAACATCCTGGCTCCTTGCATGAGACGCAAACATCACAGCCTCCATTCAACCACAGCTAGGCCAGCCAGCCGGCAACAGAACCATGAAGCTTGCACGAAAAAAGGGCGGTGCGCGAGCACCGCCCTTTCAAGACGAACCTAGAAAGTTGCCTACTCGGCAGCCTCCTCAGTCTCGACAATCTCCTCTGCGGCCTCTGCAGCCTCGTCTGCCTCCTGAGCAGCCTCGACTTCCTCGACGACCTCGATATCTGCGGCCTCGTCAACGACGACGATAGTGATAACGGCCTTGATGTCACGGTAGATGGAGATAGTGGTGGGATGCTCGCCAACGACCTTGATGGCCCTGCCGAGCTCGATCTGCTTGCGATCGATAGTAACGCCGATCTGGTCCAGGATAGCCTCGGCGACCTTGGCGGCGGTGATGGAGCCAAAGAGCTGACCCTCCTCGCCGACCTTGGCAAAGACCTTGATGGACTTGCCGTCCAAGGCAGCCTTGAGGGTGTTTGCGTCGGTGGTACGAGCCAGCTCGCGCTTGGCGATGTTATGACGACGCTGCTCGAGCTGCTTGAGCTCGCCCTTGGTAGCCTTGATGGCCATGCGGTTGGGGATCAGGTAGTTGACGGCAAAGCCCTGAGCGACGTCGATAACGTCACCCTCGCCGCCGCGACCCTTGACTTCCTGAGTCAGAATAACCTTCATGTTAATAACCTTTCGAAATGCCTTGCTATGGCGCAAGGCTGCTTACATATATGTAGGCGCCTAAACAGCTGCGAGCATATGCCCGCAGCTTTCAGAAAACGCAATCTTAGCGGTTGCGACGACCGCCGTTGCCGCTGACGATCTTAACGGCGTAAGGCAGAAGAGCCATCTCGCGTGCGCGCTTAACGGCCACAGCCAGACGATGCTGATGCTGGGTGCAAACACCGGTGACGCGGCGGGACTTGATCTTGCCGCGGTCGGTGATGTAACGACGAAGCATCTGCGCGTCCTTGTAGTCGATGTATGCGACATCGTCCTTGCAGAACGGGCACTGCTTGCGACGCGGCTGACGGGTGTATTCAGCCATTGCTTCCTCCTAACTAATTCTCTAGGACAAAACCCCTAGAAGGGGATGTCATCTTCGTTGTAGGCACTCGGTGCGGGTGCCTCCGAAATTTGCGGGGAACGCTGGTTAGTAGCATTGCCGTGCTGGCCAGAACCCTGGTTGTACGACTGGTTGCCACCACCGTTGCGGGACGACATGAACTCAATCTCGTCGACTGTGACGTCGAGCTTGGAGCGTCGGCCGCCACCGTTGCGGTCTTCCCAAGAGCTGTAATGCAGGCGCCCTTCAATTGCGACCTTGGTACCCTTGGTGAGGTACTGGGCAAGCGCATCTGCGCGGCGCCCGAACATGGTGCAATCGACAAAGTTTGCGTAGTCCTCCCACTCGCCGTTCTGGTTGCGGCGACGGTCGTTGACCGCAACGCCAAAAGCCAGAATCGAAGTGCCGCTTGCAGTGCTGCGAAGCTCTGCGTCGCGCGTGAGGTTGCCGCTGATAAGTACCTTGTTAATGCTCATGGTGCGTTCCTTCCAATGGACGTGAGCGGATCAAAGCTCCATTAGGCGTTCTCAACGTCCAGGTCGTCGCGACGGACGATCATGTAGCGCACAATCGCGTCCATGATGTGCAAGACGCGGTCGAGCTCCGCGATGGAAGCCGGGTCAGCCTGGAATTCGATGAGAGTGTAGTCACCGTCCGTAAGATCGTTGATTTCGTAGGCAAGCTTCTTCTTACCCCACTCCTCAACGTTAGCAACCTTGCCGCCTTGCTCGACGATGGTGTTGTCGATACGCTTCATAGCAGCCAGGCGAGTCTCTTCATCGATGGACGGATCGACGAAAAACAGCAGTTCGTAAGCCTTCATTGGTCACCTCCTCTGGGCTAAACGGCCCCGGGTTATGAAGGATGTTCCCGGAGCAGGAAATAACCTGTGTATACTAGCACCCCCTCTTTTAGCGAACAAGGGGGCAATTTTTCTATCTTGAAAGCGCGTTCTGCCACGCCTAATGGACACGATAATGCGGCTTGCCAACAAAGATACGGCAAGCAACGGCAACGCAAGGCAGAGCATTACGGCCAGCCCAACAGGCAAACCGGCTCTCTCACACAATGCTGCCGCCCCTTGAGCAAACGAGCATGCCTGGCTCTGACAGGCCGCGGCCACGCCCTCAAAGAAAGCAAGAACGCCAGCCTGTGCATCTTCAGACGTTGTGTTTGCCACTACAGAAGCCGCATCAACCTTGGAGCTGATAGCCCCAAAGCTTTCCTGCTCTTGCCCCTTCACGCTGCCGGCAGACTCCTGGGCAGGCTGCGCGTTGGGCGCGCTTGCGCTTTGCGCTGCTGTTGCAGGCGCGGCTTCAACGCCCGTGCTTAGCGCCTTGCCCTTCTTGGCCGCGCCTGCAAGCGCACCTGTAGCTTGCGCGCCAGATGCGCCGGTTGCCCCAAACAAGCTCATGGGATCGTAGTAGACGCCGTTTTCCTTGAGGCCAATATGCAGATGAGTCTGCTTACAAGACCTGTCCCCAAAGGCGGCAAGGCAAGCCAGCGTCTGGCCTTCTGCCACGCTGTCGCCCTTGGACACCGTCACGTCTTCAACAGGCATCAGCGTCACAGTTTTGCCGCTTGCAATTTTGATGCTCACAGCGTTCATGGTTAGCTGGCTTGCATTGCCGCCGGAAGTATCACCGGCAGGCACACTGCCCACAAAAGACACCTTGCCCGCAAGCGGCGCCACAACCTTAGAACCTGCTGGAGACTGGATATCGGCGCCGCTGTGGACGTAAGACGATTTGCCACTTGTATAGGTGTCGTGGAAACCGACTAAGACGTCATCCCAAGACGAGGCTGTAGGCCAAGTCGACGCATAAGCGCAATATGAGGGGCTTGAGATACCCATATTCAGCGGAAGACCTGCAAATAAGCAGGCAAGGGCAACCACTGCGATGGCCTTCGCTGCGTTTGCTACACCCCGCAACGCAACGCAACCATGCCAGCTGCGGCCTAACCTGCGCATCCTAATCGTCTTCCTCATCGCTTGCCTCCAACGCTCGCCTTAGGATCAGACATGAGCATCTTGGCAGGCAAATCTAAACAGACCTCCGACCAAACCAAGACCAAAATAAGAACGGTTTCCGGGTTTTGTCCGGCAAAAAATGCGTATTTACGTCGTGTCACCAGAGAGCAAATCATCCGTATCCAAGCTCAAAAAGCAAGAAACCGCAGGTCAGAAGAGCGACCTGCGGTTGAGCAAGAGACGGCGTATCCCCTAGGGGTTAGTAGGAGCCGTAATCGTCGTGAGAGTACGCGAGGTTGTCAAAACGCGTGAAATCGGGTTGGAAGGCTAAGTGCGCGACCCCTGTACTGCCGTTGCGGTGCTTTGCGACGATAATATCGGCCGTTCCCAAGGGCGGACGGTCTTGCTCCTCGGCCTCTTTCTCACTGGTGGAGCGGTCTATGAACATGACGATATCGGCGTCTTGCTCGATGGAGCCGGACTCTCGCAAATCTGAGAGCATGGGGCGCTTGCCTTGGCGCGACTCTACGGCACGCGACAACTGTGAGAGCGCAATGACCGGCATGCCCATCTCTTTTGCAAGGATTTTGAGACCGCGGGATATCTCGGCGACCTCTACCTGGCGGCTTTCCGAGCGGGAGTTTTGAGGCTGCATGAGCTGCAGATAATCCACGATAATCATGCCGTGGCCCGGCTCTACGTGGCGCAGCTGACGACGCGCCTTAGCACGCACCTCTAGGATGCTTGCGCTGGGGGTATCGTCGATCCAGATATCGAGCTTAGAGAGCGTGTTGCTCACCGCAACCAAGCGCGTCCAATCCTGGGCATTCATACCGCCCGTGCGCATCTTTTTGCCGTCGATTTTTGCCTCGGTGGAGATGATGCGCTTGATGAGCTGCGTAGAGCTCATCTCAAGGCTAAAAAACGCAATCGAGGTTCCCAGCTGGGCGGCGCGGCTGGCTATATTGAGCGCAAACGACGTCTTGCCCACAGCGGGGCGCGCGGCCAAGATGATGAGGTCTCCGGGGTTGAAGCCGCCGAATATATCGTCCACGTCTTTGAAGCCCGTGAGCACGCCGGTGAACTTGTCTTTGTTGAGTGCGAGCTCTTGGAGCTCGTTGAAGGTCTCCATCACAAGGGTATCGGCCTTTTTGAAGTTAGTGGAGACGCGCTTGTTGGTGACGTTGAAGAGGAGCTTCTCCGACTCCTCTACCACGGAGTCCAAATCATCTGGAGCGTCATAGCCCAAGGCAGTAATCCTGACGGATGCGGATATGAGCTCACGCAGCATGTACTCGCGACGGACGATATCTGCGTGATACGACCAATTGGACATAGCAAGCGAGTTGTTGCCTAGCTCGATGATGTAGGGGCGACCGCCAATTTGCTCGAGCTCTCCGCGAGAGTTGAGTTTGTCTGCCAAGGTGAGCTGATCGATTGGGTCTCCGCTGTTGTAGAGGTCTTGCATGGCCTCGAAGATCTTTTGGTGCGAGGGGCGGTAGAACTCCTCTGCGGAGAGCTTCATCATGGCCTCTTCTGCGATGTCAGGGGAGAGCATCATGGCGGCAAGGACGGCTTTCTCTGCGTCGATGTTTTGGGGCATGACGCGGTCAAAGCTGTCGACCTCTGGCAGCTGCATGGAGTTTTGGTACTGATATGAATTGCGCGGTTGCTTGCTGTAAGAGGCCATGACGTGCCTTTCTATCGTAGATGGTGCCGCTCAAAGATAGCGCATGCAAAAGCGCCTTGGAGGGCACGTCACGCCCGTCAACAGGCCTTGTGAAACACGGGTTGCGCATGACCTGCGAAAAAGAACGAGTATCCACAAACCCACAAATTTGGTCGAAAAAACGGCGGCGGCTAGGAGAGCTCGCTTTTGGCGTCGTCGATGTTGTCGATTTGATCTTTTGCGACGACCAAGGTCATGTCATCGAGCTCGATGACCAAGGCGTCCTTGAGCCCGAGCGTCACCACCTTGCGACGCACACCCTGGGAGTAGACAGTAGTGTTGCGGCAGCGCGTCTGCACGGCCTTTCCTATGGTCCTGTTGCCGTCGCGATCAGGCGAGCAGGTAGCGTCTAGATCGGCAAGCGACGTGAGCGCGTCAAAGCGTGTGCCGGATGCCACCAAGACCATGTTGTCGCAAACGGCGAGCAAGGCCTCCTCCAAGCTCGCGTTGGGAAGCGCGTCTAGAAGCTCACGCGCTGCTACATGCAGCCAATCCTTGGGCTCGAGCTGCGCTAAGAAGTTTGCGGTCTCTGCGATGCGATGCGAGCCTTCGCTTTCCTTGGTGCGCGCGGCGTCTCCCGCGTGCGCAAGCTCGCCTAGAACGACAGCGGCACGCGCGGCCATGCAGCCTGTGTACCAGTACGCGCCCTGCGCGCAGATGCGTTTTGCCGCGGCCGGGCTTTGCGCAGCAGTAAAGAGACGAACATGGTGCGCGCCGTCCACACCGGGAAACTCCTTGCCCTTGCGTATGTAGGTCCAATCGGCGCATTTGGTCTCCTGCACGCTGCCAATGACGGCGATGCGGTCTTGCTGGGCCACTTGGTACGCGTCGAACACCGCCCTGTCCCAACGCTCGTCGTGCTCTGTGTGCTGATCTGTCCTTGAGACCAAGACGACAGCCGACGGATCGAGCTTGCGGATTCTAGCGCAAGCCAAGGCAACAGAAACAGCCGTACCACGCTGTGTGGGCATAACTAAAAGCTCGTATTTGTCGCTTTTGAGCTTGCAACTGCTGGCAAGGAGGCTGTCTACCACTTGCGCCATCTTGACGGTGGTGACCACGTGGAGTTTTTGATCTGTGAAGGGAAGCAAGCGCTCGACAGTATTTGCTAGAAGCGTCTTTGAAGAGCCAGGGGCAACGGGCGCCGCACACGAAGGGTCCTCCTCGCGGGCGATAGGCCACAGCTGCGAGCCATAATCCTCACACAAGAGAATCATATGGAGATGTGGAAGAATGCTCTTTGATGGCATCGGGCGTCCTTTGAATCAGCGCAGCTGTTTTTGCATCCTCATAGATTATCAAAAAGAGCGCCTCTTCCATAGCAAACAGGGCTCACGCGCGCTGTTACGGGCCCGCCTTCAATCGACCAATCCCAACCCATACCGCTCGCGATGCGCTCTGCGCTCAAAGCGATTTCTTAAGGCTGCTTAATATTTGGGAGCTTCATCGCATGGTTTTACCCGGCGCCTATAATCTGAACAATGGATGATAAGCAAAACATACTGGTCGTAGATGACGACGAGGGTATCGCCACCTTGGTCGGCACCCTTTTGTCAAAAGAGGGCTTTGCCGCCGACATACGCTACAGCGGCGAGCAAGCGCTCCAAGCAATGCATGACAAAAACTACGACCTCATCGTGCTCGACATCATGATGCCCGGCATGGACGGTTACGAGACCTGCCGGCTCATCCGCTCGTTTTCCGACGTGCCCATCATTTTCTTGTCTGCAAAAGACGAGGAGATAAATCAGGTGGTGGGCCTGGAGATGGGTGCAGACGACTACATCGTCAAGCCCTTCAGGTCCCATGAGTTCATCGCGCGCGTCAAGGCACGCCTGCGCCGCAAAGCAAACCCTGGCTTAGACCAAGAAAACAAGATGCTTACCAGCGGCACCGGCATTGAGGTCAACTTAGAGACACATGCGGTATACCTCCATTCAACACCGCTCAAGCTCACTCCAAAAGAGTTTGGCATCTTAGTCTTGCTCCTCAAGCGCGACGGCGCCACAGTGTCTGCCAAAGAACTCTACGAAGTCGTGTGGAAAAGCTGCTTTGACAGCGCCGCCGGCAACTCGATAATGGTGCACATACGCCATTTGAGGGAGAAGCTCGCCGCCGTTGACTCGTCCAAGGACTTTATCGTCAACGTCTGGGGCGTAGGCTACAAAATCCCGACGGCAAAGGGCCGCTAACATCAAAACAGGAGCGCTATGGCAGTCAAGAGCGTCCAGGCAAAATCCATAAGGAACAAAACGCTGCTCGTAGGGTTTTGCATCTTCGTGGCTTACACGCTCGTCTTTGTCTTGAGCGCGATGCAGTTTTGGGACAGCGCCTACCAGAAGGTTGCCTACAAGGTGGCTGCCGTCACCGCCCCCTGGAACTACGTGACAGAAGACGAGTACCTAACCCTATACGAAGACGCCGCCTACAACATGCAGATGGACGTCGACGACTTCGAGGCAAATAACCCCGCCTACGCAGCTGAGAATGAGGATTCCAGCGACCAAAGCGAAGACTACCTGCTTGACGGCGTTTCCATGGAGGCAGCCGAGCTCACTCCCTCACTCACCATAAGCAGCGACAGCTACGAGGACATGGCTTTTTGGTCGGGCAAGGGTCTTTACGCTTGGCGCGACCTATCCGTGTATCACGCCTTCGTCGACGCAAAGCCGGCATCGCTTGTAGCGTGCTACCTGTTGGGTCTCGTCTTGCTGCTGCTGCTTTTGCCCCCGCGCCTCATAAGCCAAATCGACAAACTCGCCATGGCGATAAAAGGCCTCTTTGCCGATAAAGACGCTCCCATCGAGCTTCCCAAATCGCTCAATGATGCCCGTAGCGAGCTTTTGGACATCCAAAACCGCGAGCTGCACAACGAACAGGCGGCAAAGGTGGCAGAGCAGCGCAAGAACGAGCTCGTGGCCTATCTCGCCCACGACATACGCACACCGCTCACATCGGTCATAGGCTATCTAGATATCTTGCGCACATCGCCCGACATCCCCGCAGCTGATCGTGCCAAGTTTGCCGCCACCGCCTACGACAAGGCCGAGCAGTTAGACAAGCTTATCGAGGAATTCTTTGAGATAACGCGCTACAACCTGCAAAGCATCCCAATAGAGCGCGAGCAAATAGACTTACAGCTGTTTTGCCACCAGGTGGCAGAATCCATCTACCCGCAGGCCCAGGCAAAACAGCTCGAGGTTGAGGTGCGCGTGCCCAATCAAGAACAGGTCTTTATCGACCCAAGCAAGATGGCGCGTGCGGCGGGCAACATCCTGCGCAACGCCATCGCCTACGCCAACCCGCAGACAAGCATCACCTTTGCCGCCCATTGCGCTGATGGCAAGGCCGTCATGGAGATAAGCGACCAAGGCAAAGAGATATCGCCCGAGCACTTGGATGCAATCTTTGAGAAGTTCTTCCGCGAGGACAGCGCCCGCAACGCCAACAAGGGCGGCGCCGGGCTGGGTCTTGCCATTGCCAAAGAGATTGTGGAGGCCCATGGCGGCACCATACGCGCAGCAAGCACAGGCGGGCTTACCACCTTCACCATAGAGCTGCCCGTTTAAACGGCGCGACTCGCGTCCCGCGCCGAAAGTCCCGTACAACAAAAGAAAGCACCCGGACACCGGGAGGTCCCGGGCCGGGTGCTTGATGCTTCTACCAGCTGCTATTGCCTTGTTGCAAGGCCTACAGCTCGATGAACCAAGCGTTGACGGCGTCCACAACGTTTTTAAGATCGGTCTGGACGCGGCCGCTCACTGCGCGGTCGACGTTCATGAACACCGTTGCGATGTCGCTGCCCTCTTTGACAGCAATCTGCATCGTCTCCACGTTGACGCCAGCGTTGCCCAGCACCGTGCCGAGCTTGCCCATGCGGCCGGGACCGTCGACGTACTGCATCACGATGAGGTTCTTGCCGGGGATAAGATCGGTGCTGTAACCCAAGACAGAGGTAATGCGCACAGCGTCGTTGGGAGCAGCCGCAGCGGTGATATCCACATCGCCGTTAGCGGTATGCGCCACAATCTCAACGTAGGAGGAGTAGCTCTCTGTTGCGGGGTCCACTGCGGTCTCGACGGTGATACCACGCTGATCTGCCAGGTAACGTGCGTTGATGACATTGACGGGAACCTCGGAGCCAAACTGGACGATGCCCGCCAAAGCAGCCGTACCCAAGACCTCGGGGTCCTCGGTCGCGATGCCGCCAAAGGCCGTGACGGAAACCCCACCCACAGCAGCGCCGGCAATCTGCGTGGCCATATCGGCTGCCGTCTGCGTAGCGCCAATGTAAGGACGCAGGTTCTCCATGACTTGCTCGGGGATGCGCGCAGAGTTAACGACGGTGGGAACAGCCTTGCCCTGCATGCCGGCGATCACGAACTCTGCAATCTGCGTTGCGGCGCGGACCTGCGCCTCCTTGGTAGAAGCGCCCAAATGCGGGGTGAGGACGACGTTATCAAAGCCATGAATGGGGCTTGTGCTTACCGGCTCATGCTCCCAGACGTCGATGCCTGCGCCGCCAATCTTGCCGCTCTCCAAGAAGCCGGCCATGGCGTCGATGTCCATGATGCCGCCGCGTGCGCAGTTGATGAGGATGACGCCGTCCTTCATGATGGCGTACTGGTCTGCGCCGAACATACCCGTTGTCTCTTTGGTCTTGGGCATGTGGACGGTGATGACATCTGCCACGCGGCACAGCTCATCGATACTGTCGTAGAGCTCGACGCCCATGGAGGCAGCGCGCTCTGCGGTGACGTAGGGGTCATAGCCAGCAATCTTCATGCCAAAGGCCTGGGCGCGCTCGATAACGAGCATACCCACACGGCCCAAGCCAAAGACGGCAAGTGTCTTGCCTTGGAGCTCTACACCCGTGAACTTGGAGCGGTTCCAATTGCCAGCCTTCATGGAGGCATCTGCCACAGCGGTATTGCGGGCAACTGCCAGCATGAGTGCGATAGTCTGCTCTGCTGCGGATACGACGTTAGAGGTGGGGGCGTTGCAGACGATGATGCCGTGCTCGGTTGCGGCCTCTGAATCAATGTTATCCACACCCACACCTGCGCGGCCAATGACCTTGAGCTTTGTGCCGGCCTCTATGACCTCACGCGTAACGGTGGTGGCGCTGCGGACGATGAGTCCGTCGTAATCGGGGATGAGGTCGACGAGTTCTTCTGGCGTGGTATCGGGCTTAAACGTTACCTCGCAGCCCGCGTCTTCCAGTACGGCGATGCCTTCCTTGGCCAGTTTCTCTGGGATAAGGACCTTCATAGTGCAACTTCCTTTCAGTCAATGGGTGCGCCTGGGCTTTTGCCGGAGCTACTTGCGCGCGGGTGCACTCGCGGCCTGGGCCGCTTGTCATCTTCTTCAGAGCTGTTGCTGCTCTGCGCAAAAAGAGCTCGCAAGAAGCAAGCTCCCTTTGCGCAGAGGCCCCAGGCACAAACTCCCGGGGCGCTCTTTGGGTCTTTTAGCTAGCTTGAAGCTTACAGCCAGGAGAACATCTTGCGGACTTCCTTGCCGGTCTTCTCCAGCAGGAGGTCGTCGCAGGCGGCGCGCTGCTCAAGCAGCCACTTGTGGTCGTTCTCACAATCGGCCACAAACTCCTTGGCAAACTCGCCGTTCTTGATGCGGTCCAAGATGACCTTCATGGCCTCGCGGGACTGCTCGTTGATGACCTTGGGGCCAGCGTAGTACTCGCCGTACTCTGCCGTGTTGGAGATGGAGTAGTTCATGAAGCCGATGCCCTTTTCGTACATCAGGTCCACGATCATCTTGAGCTCGTGATAGACCTCGAAGTAAGCGAGCTCTGCGGGGTAGCCGCCGTAGTTGACCAGCGTATCAAAGCCGGCCTTGACAAGCTCGACGCAGCCGCCGCACAAGACAGCCTGCTCACCAAAGAGGTCTTCCTCGGTCTCCTGAGCAAAGGTACCCTCCATGATGCCGGTGCGAGCACCGCCGACGCCCCAAGCGTAGGAGCGAGCGATATCCCAAGCGTCGCCCGTTGCGTCCTCATAAACGCAAATCAGATCGGGCACACCGGAGCCCTCGGTGAACTGACGGCGAACGATATGGCCGGGACCCTTGGGGGCACACATGATGACGTTGACGCCCTCGGGGGCCTTGATGTAGCCATAGTGAATGTTGAAGCCATGGCCAAAGGCCAGGGTGTCGCCGGGATGCAGATGATCTGCGATGGAGGCGCTGTAGGTGGCAGCTTGAATCTCATCGGGGATGAGGATCATGACGATCTCTGCCTCTTCTGCGGCTTCTTCCATAGTCATGACCTTGAGGCCGGCATCCTCTGCCTTAGCCCAGCTCTTGGAGCCCTCGCGCAGGCCGACGCGGACATCGACGCCGGAGTCATGCAGGTTGAGTGCATGGGCATGGCCCTGGGAGCCGTAGCCGATGATGGCCACCTTCTTGCTCTTGATGATGTCTGGGTTGACGTCCTTTTCGTAAAGGATTGTGATTGCCATTACGAAGCTTCCTTTCAATATCCACGGTGCCCCACGTCTTTTTTGAGGGCACTTGTCGGCTAAAGAATGCACGATATTTTACGCTTAATTACCCAGTACGGCGCTAGTTTTTGGGTATTTGCACACAAAGACTGCAAGCGGCTTTCTATGGTCCGTCTGCGCATGCTGCCACGCCGTACGTAAGCTTCGCATAAAATGGCAGAAACATACTCGCGCAGCAGGCTTTGCGCCTTGCACGCACAAGATAAAAGGATGACGCTATGCCGCTTTACGAAGACTCGCTCGACCTCTTTACGCAAAAGCTCGCCTCTAACGCCCCTTACCCGGGAGGCGGAGGCGCGGCTGCAGCATGCGGCGCGCTTGCCGCAGCGCTTTGCTCCATGGTGGGAAACCTCACGGTAGGCAAAAAGAAGTACGCCGATGTAGACGAAGAAGCGCGCAAGCTCACGACGAGGGCACAAGAGCTGCGCGAAGAGCTGCTACGCCTGATCGACGCCGACGCAGAGTGCTTCGAGCCGCTGGCCCGGGCCTACGGCATACCCAAGGACGACCCAAAGCGCCAAGACGTCATGGAGCGCGCCCTCATCGGCGCCTGCACCGCACCGCTGCAGACCATGCGCACCATCGGCAACGTAGTTGAGCTCTTGGACAAAATGGCACGCATAGGGTCGCGCATGGCCATCAGCGACGTCGCCGCGGGAGCCGCTGTTGCCAAAGCCGGCATGCAAAGCGCGTGCCTCAACATCTACATCAACACGAACTCGATGAAAGACCGCGAGACTTGCTTAAGCATCGAGGCAGAGGCAGACCGTCTTCTCAACGTCTACGGCGCTATGGCAGACTCCGTCTACGCCACCGTCGTCACCGAGCTAAGGAGGTAGACGATGGCGCGAGTTTTGAACGGCAAAGAGGTCGCTTGCGCCATAAGCGCCCGAGTCCAAGAGCAGGTAGCGACGCTTAAAGAGCGCGGCATCGAGCCAAAGCTTGCCATTTTGCGCGTGGGCGATCGCGAAGACGACCTCTCCTACGAGCGCGGCGCCATGAAGCGCGCAGCAAACTGCGGCATAAGCGTAGAGCAGGTCGTGTTAGACGCCGGCTGTACGCAAGAAGAGCTCGAGGCGAGCATCAAGCGTCTTAACGGCGATGCAAACGTGCATGGCATCCTCATGTTCAGACCCCTGCCCGCGCATCTGGACCAAGCAGCGGCAGAGGCCTTGATTGATGCAGCAAAGGACGTCGACGGCATCACGACAGCAAGCCTGGCCGGCGTCTTTGCCAACAGCGGCCAAGGCTTTGCCCCGTGCACAGCAGCCGCCTGTATGGAGGTCCTGCATCACTACGGCATTCAAACGGCCGGCAAGCGCGCGGCTGTCATAGGGCGCAGCCTCGTCGTGGGGCGTCCCGTCGCCATGATGCTCATGCACGCTAACGCGACGCCTACTATCTGCCACACCAAGACGCAAG
>CAYQLX010000042.1:0-13367 GCA_964418305.1 uncultured Coriobacteriaceae bacterium
GTTGCCGCGCCGCCAAAGGGCTCGACCTCTGTGGGGTGGTTGTGCGTCTCGTTTTTAAAGAGGTACAGCCAGTCCTCTTCCTGACCGTCAACATCGACTTTGACCTTGACGGTGCAGGCGTTAATCTCGTCGGACTCGTCGAGGTTTTTGAGGATGCCCTTGGCCTTGAGGTAACGCGCGCCGATGGTTCCCAGATCCATGAGACAGACGGGCTTAGCATCGCGTCCAAGCTCGTGGCGCAGCTCCATGTAGCGGTCAAACGCCGCTTGGACCTTGGGGTCGTCGATGGTGACTTCCTCTAGCTGCGTGTTGAAGGTGGTGTGGCGGCAGTGGTCGGACCAATAGGTATCTACGACCTTGACCTCGGTGATGGTGGGGCAGCGCTTCTCCTCGTCTTTGAAGTAGCGCTGGAAGAAGGTGATGTCGGCGAGGTCCATGGCCAGACCGCGCTCATCAATGAAGGCCTGCAAGCCTGCTTGGTCGAGCTCGTTAAAGCCCTCCAAGATCTCTACGGGCTCGGGCTGGGGGTAGTCCATCTTGAGGGTGGCTACCGTATCCAATGAGGCCTCGCGCGCTTCTATGGGATTGATCACATAGTGCTTGATAGCGCTGACATCCTCTTGCGAGAGATTGCCCTCGAGGTAGTAGACCTTGGCGCTGCGCACGTCCGGGCGCTCGCCGCAGCTGATGAGCTGCACACACTCGCTCGCAGAGTCGGCACGCTGGTCGAACTGTCCCGGCAGGTACTCCACGGCAAAGACGGCGGCACCTTTTGCATCCGGTAGCTCGAAGCTCACGTCATCTGACTGCGGCTCGCTAAAGACCGTGGGAACGCAGCGGTCAAAGAGCTCTTGGCTGATGCCCTCCACGTCGTAGCGGTTAACCAAGCGCACCCCTTTTAGGGCGTCTATCTGCAGAATGCTGCGCAGCTCTCCCAAAAGCTGCTGAGCTTCGACGTCAAAACCCGGCTTCTTCTCAACATACACGCGTGAGACCATGGGGCCTGCCTTCCTTGTGATTGTGCTTTGCCTTATTGAACCGCCGCTCATGGCGGCTTTACTGCATTCGAATATTCTACCGTTGCCTAACGCCGATATACGCTCGTGCCGCAAGGAATCCCACTAAAGACCAAGATTGAAGCAAGCTCGATGGCTTTGCAGATGCACGGCGGCGTCCATGCGCTAGGGCGATAGGGTCACATTGCGTCTTTGCGATAGAGTGCTGAGTCTCCTCATGCATGACGGATGCCTCTTCACAAATGTTGCTCTCGTCTAAGCCAAAAACAGCTGTTGCATCGTTGTTTGGAACAAAATCGGCCCATAACGCGCCATTTTCGGCAGAATTTCTTTGGGATTTTTCTCGCGATGGGGTCATATCTAAATCCTGACCGTGACTTTTGGAGAGGCCTCGCATGCTCTTCATTTTGTGATTTGACTTTTCAAATCGCGTTCTTGGGCAAACTTCATGCCCATATCTTGTGCCGCACGAGCGTCAAACATCCCATATAGGCGATTTGTCCTTCGTGAAACACAAAAAACTTCGGTTGTCAAAAAAGTGTGGCTTTTGTGGAGAGCTCCTAACCATCTTGTGAAAACGCGCTTGCGTGAAGCTCTTGAGCGACCAAGACTCGTAATCTCTTGCCTTGTCGTTGCGCAATCAAGCTCAAACGCACTCTACGCGCATCGATAGCCAGCCCGCCGCATCTAATGCAAACGCGCGATATGGCGCCGTTGGCTGTCCTGTCCCCGTTTTAGGGAGAAACATGATTAACAAGCGAACCCGGACCTTTGGCAATGATCGCTCGTACGCCCGCAAGGCAAGTGTTCTTGCGCTGGCGGCAACCATGGCGCTCACGACAGGCTCTCTGGCCTGTGCGCCCGCGGCATTAGCCAGCAACGAATCTGGAATCGCTGGTGGCAGCGCATACGCTACGCACACCGCAATCGTCAAGACTTTTGACATCAGCTCGGCCATCCAACACGTCGTCGCTCGCGCGGCAGATTACGCATCCACCCAAGACGACGCAATCCAAATGGAGGAAGTTGCCTCCCAAGTCATCGAGCAGGCCGCGCAAGACAAGGCACAGGCCAAGGCAGCTGCCAAGGCCAAGAAGACCGCTAAGGTGACTAAGGCCCTCAAGACCGCTAAGAGCCTCAAGGGCACTCCGTATGTCTACGGCGGCAGCACACCGTCCGGCTTTGACTGCTCTGGCTTCACCATGTACTGCTATGGCAAAGCCGGCGTGAGCCTGACTCACAACGCACAGGCTCAGTTCAATCAGACCAAATCGGTCTCTACTAACAACATGAAGAAGGGCGATCTGGTCTTCTTCGGGTCGAGCACCTCGAACATCACACACGTTGGCATCTACGTGGGTAACGGCAAGTACATCCACTCCCCGCAAAGCGGCGAGACCGTTAGCATCGACAGCCTCTCCAGCCGCAGCAACTTTGTTGGCGCCACGCGTCCCGTCAAGTAAGGGCGCTTGCCGCAAAACAAAACGCAGCTTAAACGCAGCAAACAACGCAGCACATGAGAAAGCCGCCTCGCATCATTGCGAGACGGCTTTTCTAATGCTTGTCGCTTAGCGCTGTCGCTCAAAGAGCCTTGCCGTGCCCTAGGGCGATCCTGCAGCAGCGGGGCCGCCGCATAGGCGCCGTAGATGAACGCGAGCGCTAGTCCTCGTACTCCATAGCACGGTCGAAGAGCTCGGTGACCTCTTTGCCGGGCTCTTTGGTTGCAAGCGTGGTTATCACGGCAGCTGCAAGGCCCACGATGAAGGCAGGGAGCAGCTCGTAGAGCCCGGTTGGGGTCGTGAGAAAGACGAGCCACAAGACGTCGACTACGCCGCCTACGATGATGCCTGCGATGGCACCAGTGAAGTTGAAGCGCTTCCAGAAGAGGCTGAGCAGGATAGCCGGGCCAAAGGCAGCGCCAAAGATGGCCCAGGCATTGGAAACCAAGCTCATGATGCTGCCGGCGTTGGGGTCGGCTGCGATGAGCACCGCCACGATGGAAATCAAAATCACGGCACAGCGGCTCATCCAGAACATCTCTCGCTCGGTCACATCCCCTTTGCGGACAAGCGGCTTGTAAACATCGGCGGCCAAGGAGGACGCTGCAGAGAGCATCTGCGCGCTGGCAGTGGACATAGACGCCGCGAGAATAGCGGCCAAAAGCACACCGGAAATCACAGCCGGGAAGATTGACCTCACCATGAGGATGAATACGAGCGAGTTTTCCTCGGTGACAGGGTCATAGCCCAAGAACTGGCGGCCGATGATGCCGATGAGTGCCGCAAAGATGACGATGAGGACCGTCCAGAAGATTGCCACGGTGGCAGACTTCTTCATCTCGCGCTGGGAGCGAAGCGACATGTAGCGCACGATGATATGCGGCATGCCAAAGTAGCCTAGGCCCCAGGCCAGACCAGACAGGATGTCTTGCGGGGAGGTGAGGACGTTGTAGTAGCCCTCGGGCACGGGGGCGGCGTCCATGCTGCCCAGCATCGCGGCGGCAAAGATGGGAGCGAGCATCATAGCGGCGAGCATGAGCAGACCCTGGAAGAAGTCCGTCCAGCAAGCGGCCTTGAAGCCGCCCAAGAAAACGTAGCCGATGGTGATGAGCGCTGCTACGTACATGGCAATGTTGGTGTCGACGCCGGCCACTGTGTTGAACAGCGTGCCGCATGCCTTGATGGAAGACGCAGCGTAGATGGTGTAGGCCACCAAGAAGATGATCGCGCAGATCACCTGCAGCACCTTTGACGAGCTCAAGAAGCGGTTAGTGAGGTACTGCGGGATGGTGATTGAGTCATTGGCTACGATGGAGAACTTACGCAGGCGTGGAGCCTCGATGATCCAGCTGATGGCATAGCCCAGCGCTAAGCCGACGGAAATCCAGATTTGCCCCATGCCCAGCGCGTAGATGGAAGTGGGAAGACCCATGAGTACCCAAGCCGACATATCGGCCGTGCCTGCCGACAGTGCCGTGACAAACGGGCCCATCTCGCGGCCACCCAAAAAGTATTCCTTGTCACCGCCCAGGCGCTTGCCCTTCACAAAGAAGAAGACGCCTATGCCCAGCATGCAGGCCAGGTAGACGATGAAGACAATCAGCTCGACAGTCGAGCGCTCCATATGACCAAATCCTTTCTAAAACGAAAGCGGCCGGACGGCCGCGTGTTGGCGAATATTCACCTTTGTTTTGCGTGGGAACCATTCAACCATAGGATGTATCATGCGATTATTGAATATTTCTCATTGCAATTAGAAGGAATCCTCATAATGGACCCCAATATCCTCAAATATCAAGCGTTTGCACAGACAGTGGAGCAGGGCTCGTTTACCAAGGCGGCTCAGGTGCTGCGATATTCGCAGAGCGGTGTGAGCCGCATGGTGGCCGATCTGGAAAGTGAATGGCAGGTAAACCTCCTTGAGCGGCACAAAGGTGGAGTGAGTCTCACCCCCGACGGTGAGCGCATACTGCCTTACGTCAAAGGCTTGTGCGAGCAGTTTGACAACCTGGCCGTGGCAGTGGACGAGTTGCAGGGATTGCATTCCGGCGTGGTACGCATAGCCACGTTCTCGAGCGGTGCCACGCAGTTGCTCCCCAATATCATCAAGGGGTTCAGACAGTCCTACCCAAACGTCACCTTCGAGATTATGCAGGGCGACTACACCGATATCGAGCGCTGGATTATTAACGGAGATGCCGACTGTGGCTTCCTGCCGCTGCCGGTGCCCTCATCGCTCGAGACGGTGTTCATGGAGCACAATCAGATGATGGCTGTGGTGCCCAGCGACCATAAGCTTGCCAGCAAGAACGAGGTGTCGCTTGCGGAGCTTTCACGCGAGCCGTTTATGATCATGGCAAAGGGCAACGGTGCCGAGGTTGAAAACGTCTTTGGGGCCCACGGCCTCAAGCCGCAGGTTGCCTTCAAGGCGTGGGATGACTACGCCATCATGGCCATGGTGGAAAAGGGCTTGGGCGTGAGCATACTCACCGAGATGATTTTGCGGCGCTGTCCCTACGATGTTGCCGTAAGGCCGCTGGCCGAGCCGGTGTTTCGAGACATCGTCTTGGCCTATCGAGGCAAGGGTGCATCTTCCCTCGCCCTTCAGCGCTTTGTGGATTATCTGCTCAAGGGGAGTATGAGGAAGGTTGCTATGGCGTTATAGAAAGCGGTTAACGAATATCTAAACTACTAACGCAAAGTAACCAATTCTTCTAAGAGGTCAGAAAGCTCAGAGCGGCTATGTATTCCGAGCTTTTCATAGCCTTGCGCGCGAATAGCTCCGATGTGTCCAACCGAATAACACGTCTCCATCGCAATCTGAGTTGCCGTCATACCCTGAACCGTTTTGCAAAGTACGTTTGCCTCCAGCTCATTTAGGCCTTGACTCCTAAGAAACAGAAGATAACGCTCCGTAAGAGCGACATCTTTGTGTTGGGGAGCGTCCAAACCCTCCAAGACGAAGACACATATAAAGCCGATTAGCAGCAAGAATGCTGTGAGAAGCGGCGTTGCAAACGATATATAACTGGGGTTTCCTTGCGCTGTGAGGTTCTCTAAAGGAAGGCGCATAAGTTCTGACCAACGATCGATAAGCAGTCTTCCCACTAGAAGTCCGGTCCCACAACCAAATAAGCAATACAAGCTCTTTTTATTCGATAGACAATCTATCGAAACCGCAGGCGATA
The DNA here is from genome assembly GCA_964418305.1 of uncultured Coriobacteriaceae bacterium. Lineage (GTDB taxonomy): Bacteria > Actinomycetota > Coriobacteriia > Coriobacteriales > QAMH01 > W2P13-069. The sequence goes on from CAYQLX010000042.1 coordinate 5,704, forward strand.
ATAGCAAGAGCAGCATAAACAAGACTTGAATACCACGGTCATAGCTGGAGAGCAAGCAACAGAGCAGGATAAGAGTGGATACTAAGGCTGACGAAACAGGATTAGATTTGATCATTTCCCATCTTCTCCAGAGAAGCAACGCTGTAACGCTTATGAGAAATAGTAGTTGTATCAGCTCCATGAACGGTTCTTGTGTTGCATGCCATCGTTCTCCAAAGGCAAAAGCAGCGGCAAAGGCAGCTCCAAACAGCAAAGCACCCTGCACGCCAGTAAGCTCGACAAACTCGTTAGAAATCTTTTTGTCTTGGGAATACGACCCTTCTTTCCTCAAGACTGAGCATACGACGACAAACAGTCCCGAAGAAATCACGGCGCTCATCGACCATCCAATATCGCCAATTTGAGACAGCAAAATGAGTGCAGCTCCAGCTCCGGCAACAAACGTAAGTGTTTTGCGCTTGATAACATTGCGCCGTATTCGAATTGTCGAGCAGTAGAGCAAAGAAATCGCTAAAGAAACCAGACAGCTGCTTGACCCGATCAATACTATGTTCGTGCCGTAGTCAACTTGAGAGGACAACTCAGGATATAAAACGCAAGCCGTTACAAACTGCAGGCACGCAATCAATGTCAAGACGCCACTGACCAACCAACCAATATGCCATTTTTTCTTATGACGGACAAGTGAATTTCGCTTTAGTGTTTTGATGAAGAAAATGTATTCGGCTGCCAGAAGTGCGCCCAGCCCAAAACCAACGATAGTAGCGTGATTAAAATGCCATGTAGAAATAGTATCGCTGCCAAAACGAGGAAATGCGAAGATCGCAACAAGGACGAATAACACTAAGCGAAGAATTTGTTTGGAAGGATCGGACGCATCGCTGGCTTTTGTTTCATCTCCAGCTTCAACGGCTTCTGGTGAAGCTTTGGTCAAAGGGACCTCGCCGATACGGTTTGCGAACTCAATAGCATTTGAGACGCCTGTTTTCTTATAAGCACGCTGCAGATAACATCTTACGGTCGAAGGCTTAAGTCCCATCTGAGAAGCTGATTCAGCCGACGTAAGACCCTGAAGGCAATGAGTAACGGCTTCTGTTTCGCGCTCGGTCAACCCATGTGATGTGGCAAAGTCTTTGATATTGTTGAGCAAGGCGAGAGTACCATTTTTTGCCTCTACGCCATGTGATTCTGCGGGTTTAATGTGCCTTTTTAAAATAACTATGCAGCAACATAGAAGCGCAACATCGCTTAAAACAACCAGAGTTGTCATCGGCAAGGCAACCGAGAGCATGATGTTTGCTCTGCCGTATGCGTGCGAAATCAATCCCCAGATAATGCGTCCGCTGGCTAGAGACATAAGCGCAATTCTTAAGAAATGATTACATGTCGAATCCTCAAGCCTAAGCAAACGCGATCTTGAGCCTAGCACTGCAATAACAACTGCAACTGGCAGGGCGAATACAAATGAGATGGACAGTTTGACAAACTCCGGTATGACGTTAAAAGGAGAAAGAACAGAGCACAGCACAAAGGCAAATTGTCCCAAACGACTAAAACCAAAAATAAATAGCAATCCGCAGATAAACATAGCCAAACGTGTGAAAGCGCTCGTCATGTTGTCGTCCGGAGCAGAACCCTCATTCTCATTCTTGGTGGCAAAAACAGGCGATCCGACAACATAGAAAGCACAACAGAATCCTTCGGCAATTAGCAAGATGCGATGAAGAACAGGCGGAAAAGAAGACAGAGATATCCAGGAGAGATCAAAACCTGCAAAATCAAGTATTCCTAACTGCAACACCAAGCCGAGAGCCGCTCCGACTGTTGCAACAGCCTTATTAAACAGCGGCCTCTTTGCGGAAGTGACGAAGGCCATTACAACAGGGCAAGCCAAAGATCCCAGCAAGATCCCCGTGGCAACATACGCATAGTAATAAGGGAAAGACGACTCGCCTAAATAGCCATCTAACGAAAAAGGAGTGGACACAAGTATGAGAACCCACAGCCCTTGAAACCAAGATCTCATAGAAGGTTAACCCACTCTCAACAAAAAACACTTCTCTAACAGCGCCTAAATAAGCAAGTGCCAATTACTCCTCGCCATGTAATTGTCCTGCAAAACGCCTGTAATCAGCAGATTTATCACAGTCAACATGTCCTGACTACATACAGGCGCAGAAATATGCATCATTTTCTCCCTACTGCCATATTATGCAGAAAGGAGAATGCAATGCAGCTTCGGCATAAAAAGGATAAGACCGAGAAATTTGGACGTGCGGGTCCTAGCAGTAAAAGTCCAAACGAGAAATCGCTTGTAAAAAGGCTTGCATTGGTTTTGCTTGTTATCGGCGCTCTAGCGTTTGGAACTACTGCGCTTCTTCCAGGCGCTATCGACAAGGTGATGGAATATAAAAGCGATGTAAGGGTTGTCACAGTCTATGTTGAGTTTGAGGGGTTCGAAGATTATGGCGGAGCTTCTGTAAAAGAAGCGCTTACTGACGGAAGCAAGACGTATCTGCTGTATCCAACGTTTGACAGCACATCAGAGGCTTTGGAATACGTTCGCAAGGAATCGAATGAGATGCTGAGCGCCCTCAGGTCGAAATATCATATGTATATCCCCCTCACATGCTTGACTTACAAGTTGTTCGAAACCTTATCGACTTACCTGGAAGGCGATCCGGATTGCCCATCAGGATATTCGAGCTCGGACGGTTACTTTGTGTTTCAGAAGTTTGGCGACATGTATGAAAACGACGAGGAAAACCGTTCTCTAAAACGCTTGGCGTTCACCAAGGGACTTAATGCGGTTAAAGATGGCCTTGTTGAGTACAACGGCCAGAAACAATACAAACCACGGAGGTAAACCATGAAGAAAACGCCACCAGTGTATGTTATCCCGATGTTTGTGACAGCCGCTGCTGTCGTTCTTTGCGGCCAAAGTGCAGCATATGCAGACTGCGCCGGCAGCTTGAAGATAGCCTCTTCTTATGAAGTTTCAACAAATATACCTTTTACATGCAAACTAAGCGAAAGTAATTCTTCATACGCTGCATCCATAAAGAACAATCTGCGTATAAACAATAGTAACTATCTGCTTTATCCAACGTTCGATAACTCCGAAAAAGCGATAGAAGCGATTCAGACGGACGCGCATGAGATATTGAACCTCTTATCGAGCACGTACAATCTTGAGGAATTATCTTCATGCAGTTGGGAGCAATACCGCGATGCTATGCTCGATATGCTCAACAATGCCGATAAACCTGATTGGTATGTAGAAACGTCAGAGGAATACGAAGCACTCTTTGGATTTTTTGATCTCTATGAAAATGCTTCAAACAATGCCGAAATAAAGCTTCTCTTTAATAGCGTCGAACCAACTTCGGTGATTACTTCAGAAAACGAGGAGGTTCTGGAGACTCTCGATTTACTGTTACCTGATCAAAAAGCGTTGGGAAATGAGCAAGCTGCGACATTAGCTGATTTGACAATGCCTTGTACTACAGTCCTAGGTTTCAATATTGGTAAAGGCCTAGCGTACGCTAAGGAATACGCGACGAAACCCAATACCAAGATATACAGATATTTTAGCAATGGAGATTGTGCAAACTTTGCTTCCCAAATACTTGAAGCAGGCGGGGTTGAACAAGTTAATAAATCGCCTGACAAAACTAGCGGATGGTGGCATATTCACAATATCAACAATGCCTTCAATCCCCATACACATTCTAGGTCTTGGACCGAGGCGAAGACGTTTGCGAAGTATATGGGTGTTACTTACTCGACAAAGAGCAATAAAGCTTTTAGCGCAAACATCAGAAAAGGAGACTTCATCGCGTTTGATAAGAACAGCGATGGAGACTACGACCATATTGGATTCGTGACAGGAGTCGCAACCTCGAAAACAGGTAATTACTATCCATATAAGGTAGCCCAGCATACAAGCAACTACAACGAGTGGACAACATCCGATACGAACAATTGGGAGAAGCTTGGTGCACAGGGCTATACGTATGCACGTGTAAGACGTTAGCGTTTTTACGTTGCAATAACACATGTGGCTAGACGTCGGATTGGGGATCACGTACCTCTGTCCGGCGTCTAGCCTCCTTTACAGCCTTGCCAGATAGCGCTGCTGGTTCTTTTTGGCTATGCCATAAAGCAGCTGGAACAGCAAGGTAATGAGCACGGCTAGTATGAATGTTGCAATGAGCATCTGTAGGTTGAAGGCGACGATGTTGAACACACCCGCAAAAACGGTGACGCCCAAGAGCATGCCGCCTATGCACACGATGCTAAGTAGCGTGCGGATGGGGTTGTAGGGCACCGACAGCCTTACCACCAGGTTGAGGCCGGCTACGCTGGCAAGCACAACGCACAACGTGGAAAACTCCGCCTGCGAAAGCCCCGTTATCACGCCGTAGACGCATGAGATGAGTACGGCCCCAATCACCATCACGGCACCTGGCAGCGCAAAGGTCACTACGTTGCGCAGGAAATCCCCGCGCACGCGCTCTTTGTTGGGCTCGAGCGCCAGCACAAAGCTGGGCAGCCCTATGGTCATGGCACTTATCAGCGTGAGCTGGATGGTCACAAACGGGTAGGAGTACGCCTGGATAAGGATGAAGGCCACGGCTAAAAACGCCGAGAAAATCGTTTTGACCAAAAAGAGACTGCCGCTGCGCTGCAGGTTGTTGATGCTGCGGCGGCCCTCTGCCACCACATGCGGCATGGAAGCAAAGTCATCGTCGAGCAAGACGAGCTTGGCCACGTTGCGCGCCGCATCGCTGCCGCTGCCCATAGCCACGCTGCAGTCTGCGGCGTGCAAAGCCAAGACGTCGTTGACGCCGTCGCCGGTCATCGCCACGGTATGTCCCTGCTTTTGCAGCGCCAAGACGAGCTGTTTTTTCTGGTCGGGGCTCACGCGCCCAAAGACGCGGCACTCGCTTGCTGCGCGCTCGAGCTCTTCTTGGGTCTTGATAGTGGACATATCCACGCAGCGGTCTGCATCGGGCACGCCGACGCTCTGGGCGATGTTGCTCACCGTCTCTACGGCGTCGCCGCTGATGATGTTGATGCGTACGCCCTGCTCATCGAAGTACGCCAGCGTCTGGGCCGCAGTGGTGCGCACGCAATCCTTGATGAAGACCAGCGCCAAGGGTTCGATGTCGCCTGCGATGACGTCCTGCCCGTCAAAGCCACCCACCCTTGCCACGACGAGCACGCGTCGCACGCCGGCCAAGCGCTCGATGGCATCTTTGACCTCTGCTAGGCGCGGATGATCGCGCAAGACGAACTCGGCCGCACCCAAGGCGTAGCTGCCCACGGTTGAGCCGTAGACCACGCCGGAGTATTTGTGCTCGGAGCTAAAGGGCACGAAGCGCGTTTGGCCTTCTATTGCAGGGGGAGCGTCGGGGCGCTCGTGCAGGTTTGCCAGATACGCGCTGATTGCTTTGCTGGTCTCGTTTGAGTTGGACTCGTCCACCACCGCGTCAAGCGCTACCAAGGCATGAAGCGCCTCATCGTAATCGTGGCCTTGTACGGGGATAACCTCATCAACCTCCATGGCACCGGTGGTGATCGTGCCCGTCTTGTCCAGGCACACCACGTCCACGCGCGCCAAAGTCTCCACGCAGTAGAGCTCCTGCACCAAGACCTTGTGCTGTGCCAAGCGCACAACGCTCACGGCTAAAACCGACGACGTGAGCAGGATAAGCCCTTGCGGAATCATGCCGACGAGTGCTGCGCTCGAATGCAGAATGGCGTCTTGCAAGGTGCCGTTTGCCCAAAGTACCTCTTTGACCATGAGTAGCGCCCCCAAGGGGACGATGGCGACGGTAACCCACTTGACGATGCGATTGAGGGCATCCATGATCTCGCTCTGCACTTTACGGTGAACCTTTGCCGCGTTGTTGATGCGCGTAGCGTAGTTGTCGGTACCCACGGCCACGACCTGTGCCGTGCATGTGCCCGAGCTGATAAAACTGCCCGAGTAGAGATTGTCGCCTGCTGCCTTTGCCACCAGATCGCTCTCGCCCGTGAGTAAGCTCTCGTTTGCCGAGCACTTGCCCTCGATGATGTGGCAGTCGCTTGGGACCTGGTCGCCGCGCTTGAGGAGCACAAGGTCATCGATAACTATCTGATCGAGCGGAACGTCTGCGCTGGCCGAGTCGCGGATCACATGGGCCTTGGTGGAAGTGATGACAGACAGCCTGTCGATGGTCATCTTGGAGCGCACCTCTTGGAAGATGCCTATGCCGATGTTGCACAAGATGACGCCCATGAACAGCAGGTTGCGATATTCGCCCGTCCAGAAGATGGCGGCGGCGATGATGATGTTGACGAGGTTAAACAGCGTGCAGATGTTGTCGCGAACAATCTGGCCTATGCTCTTTGTCTTGACATTGGCGTCGGCGTTGACCTGTCCGCGCGCTATGCGCTCTTGCACCTGTGCGGTGCTCAGACCGCTTGCAGGCGTCTTAAACGCCGGCGCGTCCTGTTGCGTACTGCCTTGGCTACCGCCGTCTTGCTGTTCTTGGGATTCCATCGCACCCTCGCTACATCGAATGAATCATGTCGTAGACCTCGTTTTTGCTTATGCCCAGCTCGCTTGCCAGCTGCTTGGCGAGCGCCGATTTGGGCGTGCCGGCAGCGAGCTCTTGGCGGATGCGCTCTTGGATTGCATCGTCGTCTAGGTCCACGGCAAGGTCCTCCTTGCTCGGCGGGGCGATGACAAGCGCGATCTCTCCCTTGATGCTCTCGCGGCTCTCCAGCTCTGTGGCAAGCTTGTCTGCTGGCATGCGCAAGACTTCCTCGTGCAGCTTGGTGAGTTCGCGGCACAGGGCAATGGGGCGGCTGCCGTACTCATGAGCGATATCGGCGACGCTTGCGGCTACGCGATAAGGGGACTCGTAGAAGATAAGCGCTGCATCCAAAGACGTAAGCTGCTGCAGAAGTTTGAAGCGTGCCTGCTGTTTGCGTGGCAAAAATCCCCCAAAGTAGAAAGCCGTCCCCGCAAAACCAGCAGCTACGAGCGCTGTGGTAACGGCGCTGGCGCCAGGCAGAACCTCTACCGGCACCTGCGCATCATGCGCGGCGTCCACTAGAACTAAGCCTGGGTCGCTTACACCCGGCATGCCCGCATCGCTGCAAAAGGCGATGACCTCGCCTTCCTGCATGCGCTCTACGAGTTTGGCCGCACGCGAGGCGATGACGTTTTCGTCGCAACGCTCGAGATGGGCGTCGATACCCAGTGCATGTAGCAACTTGCCCGTGACGCGCGTGTCCTCTGCGCAGATGGTGTCCGCTGACTCCAGCGCATCGAAGGCGCGGGTGGTCATATCCCCTAGGTTGCCTATGGGCGTGGGCACGATGACGAGCTTTCCGGGCATAGTGGCGGTCCTTCCTGTTTGTTGCACGCAGCCCAGTGTAGCAAGCACTTGCAGCATGAATGCGTACTGCCGCGAGGCTGCACACAAAACGCAAGCCATCCGTAACCACATCGTGGCAAGGGCGGGTGGAGCCAAGCGCAAAAAACGGACCGGGGATGTGCCCCAGCCCGTTTTGCCAAGCTATGTAGCCTGTTGCCTTTAGGCCTGGTCCATCATGTACTTGGCCAAGTCGACAACGCGCTGGCTGTAGCCCCACTCGTTGTCGTACCA
>CAYQLX010000043.1:0-10786 GCA_964418305.1 uncultured Coriobacteriaceae bacterium
CGCTGCTCGGCCATGAGCTCCTCGATGCCGGCTTGCGCCAAGTCGAGCATGCTGTTGAGCGTGGCGCGGCTGAAGGTGGCCTGCTCGCCAGTGCCTTGGATCTCTATCATCTCTCCGGCGCTGTTCATCACCACGTTCATGTCCACGTCGGCGGCGCTGTCTTCCTGGTAGTCCAGATCGCATAGCAGCTGCCCTGCCACTTGGCCCACGCTTATGGCTGCAACTTGGCTCGTGATGGGATTCTTGCGAATCTTGCCGGCCCTGATCCAGTACTCAAAGGCGTCGTAAAGCGCTACCCAAGCACCGGTGATGCTTGCCGTGCGCGTGCCGCCGTCGGCCTCGATTACGTCGCAGTCTACGTAGAAGGTCGTCTCTCCGCCCATGGCGCTCATGTCCACGGCTGCGCGTAGGCTGCGGCCGATGAGCCGCTCAATCTCCATGCTGCGCCCCTGGCGGTTGGCGCGCTCGCGCTGGGTGCGCTTGCCGCAAGACGCGGGCAGCATGGCGTATTCCGCCGTAATCCAGCCCAGCCCGCTGCCGCGGCGCCAGGGCTTGACCTTCTCTTCAATGCTCACGGTGCAAAGTACCCTCGTCTCGCCTGTCATGATGAGGCAGCTGCCGGCGGCTTTGGTCTGGTAGTGGCGAATGATTGAGCAGGGGCGTTTGGTGGCGGCGTCGCGCCCAAAGCTGCGGCCCAGGCCAATGTTGGTTGTCATGTGTTGGTCCTTCCTTCTAAGTGAGGTGCCGATGTTATCTCGCTGGTGCTAGCGTGTGAATCCGTTTGTCGCTCGCGTACTGCTCGTGCGCCGCTGCCACTGTGTTGCTGTTGCAGCCTTACTGCTAGGGGAGCTCTACGTGGCTTACGTCGATGCTGTCCATGTGCATTACGCGGCGCGCCAATCCTATGAAGTCATCCAGATCGTCGCCGGTCGTGAAGAAGCGCAGCGTGCCGCTTTTTGCATCGGCCAGATGTCCGCGCCTCTTGAGCGTGTGCGCTACGTCGGATGCGGTCTCATCGGCCGAGCTTATGAGCTGGACGTTTTCTCCTATAGCCTGCTGGATGAGCGGTGCGAGCACGGGAAAGTGCGTGCAGCCCAAGACGAGCGTGTCCACACCCACCTTCTTAAGCGGGTCGAGGTAGTCACGCGCAATCTCTTGGAAGGCGGGGCGCAGGTAGACGTCGCTTGCGTCGGCCGTCATCTTCTCTATGGCAGAGTCGCTGCGGCGCAGGCCGTCTTCCACTATCTCTACAAAGCGCGGCGTCGCCGTGCTAAAAACGGTCACGCCGGCATCGCGTGCGCGAATGGCGTCGCTGTAAGCGCAGCTGTCGACGGTGCCCTGCGTGGCGATCACGCCCACCTTGCGATTGACGGTGGCACGCGTGGCAGCGCGGGCACCCGGCTCCACGACGCCTATCACTGGCACGTCAAAGTCGCGCTGCGCCATGGCAAGCCCTGCCGCCGTGGCCGTGTTACATGCGATGACGATGAGCTTGACGTCTTGTGCCTGCAGCCATTGGCAAATCTGGCGCACAAACGAGCGCACCTCGCGCTGCGGGCGCGGGCCGTAGGGACAGCGGGCGGTGTCGCCCAAGTAGACGATGGACTCCTGCGGGAGCTTGTCGTGGATGGCCTTAGCAACGGTCAAGCCGCCAAAGCCGGAGTCGAATATGCCGATGGGTGCGTTGTTCATAGCTTGGCATTATAGTCTTTGGGCTGCATGGGGCACATGGCGGGTGCCTGCTTTCGAGAATCATAAGCGCTCCTTATCGTCAGCCAAATAAAAAGCGGCCGCAACAACCGTTGCAGCCGCTTGGGCATTTGGTGGAGGTGGTGGGAGTCGAACCCACGTCCACAACAGCTCATCGAGAGGTGTCTTCAGGCTTAGTCGATTCTCTTATTGGAATGCGCTAAGTGAACCGACAAACGTTGCGCATCCCTGCTGGTCCAGGCTTACTCCGCGGCATGCCAGCTGCGTCCGCGGCAGCAATCCCCTTAAATGACCTCGCACCGGCGCCAGGGATTTAACCCCGGATTGAGGGTGCTGAACTTAGTTGGACTAAGCAGCGAGAGCCAGCTGACGCTGACCCTTGAAAGAAACAACTTTGCCAGTTAATTGGCTTTACCCCTGTTTAACGTGGCGAGGAGACCACGGCCTGCTGCCCCTGTCAAAGCTATCATGTCGAAACCAGTCACCCCCGGGTTTCGAGCGTTGTCAAAGTGCGAGCACGCGCCACCGCTCAAACGGCGCAACAGCAGCGGGCACCTTAGCGGTAGCGCTCCTTCATGGTGCGCTCCAAATCGCGCTTGGCATCGCGCTCTGCGATGGAGGCGCGCTTGTCGTAGTTCTTCTTGCCGCGGCAAACCCCCAGTTCGACTTTGACGCGGTTGTTCTCGTCAAAGTACATGGACAGCGGCACGAGAGAGAAGCCTTTCTCCTTGACCGTCTGCGCCAGCTTGAGGATCTGTTTTTTGTGCAGCAAAAGCTTGCGAGCGCGCTCGGTATCCACGTTCCAAACATTGCCGTGGCTGTAAGGGGAGATGTGGACGCCATGCATCCAGACCTCACCTTTGCGGACCATGGCGTAGCAGTCGCGCAGTTGGCAGGAGTTCTCCCTCAAAGAGCAGACCTCCGTGCCGGTGAGCACGACGCCGCATTCTATGGTCTCGTCCACGAAGTAATCGTGAAAGGCCTTGCGGTTTTTGGCTATGTTCGTACGCTGCTTGCTCATGGCGTATCAAGATAGCAGATGGGCCGGTGCAATGCCTGCCAGCGGGCCTTGACAGTTGGGCAACAGGGGGCTGACCTCGCAAGTAGCTGTGCGTCATTTATATAGTGCTGGCCTGCGATTAAGTAAGCTTTATCTAACTCTTAACGTTTTCATAACAAAGGCCGATTATTTCGTCCCGTTTGCCAAAGATAAGCGTCACTAATCCGTTGACTAGACAAAGCGAGTGCGCGGTTTTGATACTATCGACCCGCAAGAAAACCGCTGCTAAGGTCCACTGGCACCTTCTTAGTTTTTGGGGGAGGAGGGCTTCGCAGCGGGAGTCTCACACGGATATTGGAGGTATCTATGACCGATACATTGTGTGAGCCGCTGGCGTCGCGTGGTGTTACGCGCCGCTCTTTCCTGGCCTTCTGCGGTACCGTCGCTGCTGCGATTGGTATCGAGGGCATCACGGAAGTCGAAGTGGCTCAGGCGATCGAGGAAAAGCTCCTCATCGGCGCCGCCGAGGGCAAGCTGCTCCCGGTGATCTGGATGGAGCTGGGGTCTTGCACCGGCTGCACGGAGTCCTTTGCTCAGGCAGACGACCCTGACCCTGCAACCATCATCATGGAGTACATCTCGCTCAACTACGCAGAGACCCTCTGCGCAGCAGCTGGTTACTCCTTGGAGGAGGCGCGCGAGGAGACCGTCGAGAAAGCCGCAGGCAAGTACGTACTCGTCATCGAGGGTGCCGTCATGACTGGTTGCGACGGCTACTCGCTCACCGTTGGTGACGACGAGGAAACCCACAAGCCCACCGCCGTGTGCACTGTGGACGGCCCGCTTGGCCGTGCGGCCAAGAACGCCGCTGCTGTTATCGCAGCTGGCTCCTGCGCCGTCGACGGCGGCTTCGTCGCTGCACACCCCAACCCCATGGGTGCTATGGGCATGCAGAAGTGGATGAAGGACAACGGTATCGACACTCCCTGTGTCAACGTCCCGTCCTGCCCCGTCAACCCGGCTCGTCTCGTTGCCGTCATTGTGGAGTTCATCCTCACCGGCAAGCTGCCCGCGCTTAACAGCTTCAACATGCCGTCTGCGTTCTACGACCAGACCATCCATGACAACTGCCCGCGCCGCGGCCACTTTGAGAACGGCGAGTTCGTCTATCAGTTTGGCTCCAAAGAGGAGTCTTTGGGCTACTGCCTGTACCCGATGGGCTGCAAGGGCCCGCAGACCAAGGCCAACTGCGCACAGGTTCGTTGGAACCGCCGCGTGAGCTGGTGCATTGATTCCGGCTCCCCCTGCATCGGCTGCTCTTGCGCAGACCCGACGACCACGACGTACAACTGGTACGACTCCAACACGCCCGTCTTGGGTCGTCTCAAGACCGTCCGCTTGGGCGATCTTCGCATGAACGTCACGCCCATCGCCTTGGGCATCACCGGCATCGTGGCTGCCGCCCTGGTGGTTCACGGCTTTGGCTTCAAGCTCACCGGCCGTACCGACGGCGGCGCAGACTTCGAGGCTGCCAAGGAATGGGATATCAAGCACGGCAAGGCAACGCCGGAGCAGGTCGCTGCGGCTGAGCCTGAGGTATCCGCCGACGAGAAGCCTGCAGAGGAGGAGTAAGCCATGGCAAAGCAAAAGTCCATCATCGACCCGATCGACCGTATCGAGGGCCATCTGCGCATCGAGATGGAAGTCGAAGACGGTGTCGTAACTGACGCTTGGGTTTCCGGCGGTCTCTTCCGCGGCTTGGAGCTCATCGTCGAAGGTCGCGAGCCAGACGACGCAGCGCTCGTCGCGCAGCGCATCTGCGGTGTTTGCCCCACCTCCCACTGCCATGCGTCCTCGTACGCAGCAGAGGCAGCCTACGGCATCCATCACCCCGAGGGCGCACGCCTGGTACGCAACCTCTTGGAGGGCGCGCAGTACCTGCACTCCCACATCCTGTGGTTCTATCAGCTGTCCGCGCTTGACTATGTCAACCCGCTCAACGCTCTTAACGCCGATCCTAAGGCCGCACAGCAGTTTGCCATCGCAAACGGCATGCATGTCTCCGATTTCACGGGTGTGCAAAAGCGCCTGAAGGAGTTTGCAGAGAACGGCCAGTACTCCTGGCTGAGCGGCGGCTGGTTCAACAAGGGCCAAGACCCGAACGGCTACAAGCTGCCCGCAGAGGTCGACCTCATCGCAACCACTCACTACATCGAGGCCTTGGACGCCCAGGCCACCGCAGATGAGATTTCTGCAATCATCGGCGGCAAGATGCCCCATGTTATGACGTCTCGCCCCGGCGGCACTGCGTTCTATCCCAACGTCGAGCGCCTAGACGATATCCTGTCTCGCGTCAAGCAGCTCAACCACTTTATCAACGACACCATGCTTCCCGACGCCATCGCCATCGCCAAGGTTTACTTGGGCGACGTAACGTCCTTTGGTTGCAACAAGCATGGCAACTTCATGAGCTACGGCGTGTTCGAGTCCAAGATTGACGAGGATGCCGGTGAGACCGAGTACGATCACACCAAGCGCGTCCTTCCCCCGGGCATCGTTCGCATGAACATGGAGACCGGCAAGATGACCTTGGAGGAGTTCGACTACACCAAGATCGAAGAGCAGGTCAAGCACTCCTACTACGATCCCTACGAGGGCGACTCGGATTCTTTGGCACCTCTCGAGGGCCAGACCAACCCGCCTGCAGAGTTCCCCGGCTACGACACCTCGGCCAAGTACTCCTGGTGCAAGGCTCCTCGTTACGGCGAGAAGCACGAGGTCATGGAGGTCGGCCCGCTGGCACGCGTTCTCGTCGCTTACATGAGTGGCGTCGATGCTGTCGTCAAGCAGGTTAACTCGGCCACTAAGGCCCTGGGTATCACAGATCTCACCCTTCTCAATACCGCTGGCGGCCGCCTGCTGGCCCGCCCGCTCGAGGCTGCTGTTGTCGTCGACCTCATGGACGGTTGGGTCACCGAGCTGGTCGAGTACCTGGCCAACGGTGGCGCCGACTTCTTCACCGAGCGCGCCCGCACCACTGGCGAGGGCGTTGGCTTGTGGGAGGCACCCCGCGGCTCGCTTCTGCACTGCGAGAAGATCGAGAACAACAAGATCACCCATTACCAGGCTGTCGTCCCCACTGCGTGGAACATCTCCCCGCGTGACAACGACGATCTGCCCGGCACCATCGAGCAGGCGCTGATCGGCACGCCCGTCACCAACATCAAGGCACCTCTCAACGCCCTGCGTATCGTCCACGGCTACGATCCTTGCATCGCGTGCGCAATCCACGTGGTTGAGCCCAAGACTGGCAAGGAGTTCGAGCTTTCCACTACTCCTTGGGGAGGTCGATAAGCCATGGCACATATGGCACATTACCGTGAGGCCCATCCGCTGCCCACTGTCATCTGGCACTGGATCAACCTCATCTGCATGATTCTTTTGATTCTGTCCGGTATAGAGATTCACTACCCCGTCCTGCCCGACGTCATGGGCTTTGCACGCGGTGTGCATATCTTCTGCGGCATCGTTATCACCATCGCACTGATCTTCCGCCTTGTCTGGTCGTTCTTTGGTAAGAGCGCCAACGTCGGCGGCACCCGCGAGCAGGTTATGGACGCCCGCACCTTCCTTCCTCAGAAGGAGAACCGTCATCAGCTGATCCCCTGGATCAAGTACTACCTCTTCATCAAGAAGGAGCATCCGCTGTCCGGCAAGTACGGCGTGCCTCAGAAGATTGCGTACTTCGTGTTCGTCATCCTGGGTATCTTCGTCATGGCCTACACGGGCTTCTGCCTGTGGCAGACCACTGCTAACATGCCCATCTTCCTGTGGTTCACCAACGCGGTGGGCGGCCTGATGAAGGTCCGCATCATCCACTACTGCGGCCTGTTCTGGTTCGTGTGCTTCATGCTGATTCACATCTACCTGGCCAACATCGAGGGCTTTGCTCCCACGATGATCATGTTCTTCCGCAAGGAGCATGGTGGCCTCACTTGGAACACCAAGGAGCAGCGCATCGACGGCGAGGATCTCTTGGGTGAGGCCCCCGAGGATTACCATCCCCTGCGCAAGGAGGAGGAGTCCGAGGAAGAGCCCGCTGCTTAGGCTCTGCCTGCTTTAGGCTCTAGCGCTTGCTTGCTTTGAGCGGCGCTCATGCGACCCCGTTGTCTTTTGGCGGCGGGGTCGTCTTGCGCTTACGGGAAGACGATGAGGTCGCGCTGTTGTTGGCGGGCAGTAGGGGAGCGCATGCCGGCGGAGTGTTGCGGGCGATGGTTGGCGGTTGCAGAGCGATGCAGGCAGGTGTGGACGGGCGCGGAAGGACGAGTCGTGCTATCTTGTGGCAATGGCTGATTACAGGGACAACTACACGCGCCGCTATGATGAGCGCTCCAGATCGCGCTCAGGTGTGCGACAGGGCACGAGCGCACCGTCTGACCAGCATTTCTACGATAAGTCGAGCTACCGCGCGCGCAACCGCGACGAGGCTTACGCTTCTCGCTCAAACGGCCAATACCAGGTGCGCGACAGGAAGGCCGCAACGAGGAACCGTTCAGCCCGCCATACGGCTCAGCATTCGATGCGCGACGGCTCTGCCAGTGCTGATCGCCGCAGCGTACAAAGCCGCAGCAACAGACCATCGAGGCTGATTATCGTCATATTGATTGTCATCATCGCGCTTGCTGTCTTTGGCATCGCGCGTTGCGTGGGCAGCTTGGGCTCCGATAGTGGCTCGGACGGCAGCGCCAATCAGATTGTCGGGGAGTCCCAAAGCGCCGTAGAGGGAAGCGAGTATCTTCCCACGCCGTTTATCGCCCAAGGTGACGGAGTCACATTGCATAGTGCCGTTCGCACCGATCAACTTACCGAGATTCTGATTCACAACGCTAGCTACTCGTATGCCTGCGCCCTAACCACGCAGCTCACCGAGGCTACCAACGTCGACGTCATGGCGGCGCATGGTACCGGTCGCGTGGCAAGCGAGCAGCCTACGGGCGACAACTGGCTTACTGGCGAGTTTATACGCTGCTATCGCGATGGCAACGCCGGGCCTAAGATGAGCGCCATCGACTGCGGCGGCGCTGTTGGGGCCACCGTCTACGCGCCCGTGTCCGGTACGGTGGTCAAGGTCAAGAAGTATAAGCTCTACAACGAGTATCCCGATATCCAGATTCATATCCAGCCCGACGGCCGCAGCGACCTAGACGTCGTGCTCATCCACCTGGAAAACGCGCAGGTTCAAGAAGGCGACCAGGTCATCGGTGGTGTGACGCCCATCGCGCAGATTAGGGACGTTTACGCCTACATCGGCGAGGAGATGCAGCTCAAGCAGTACACGGCTGAGGGTGACAACGGCAACCACACGCATATCCAGATCAACGACGCCACCAACAAGGACTATCACGGCCTCGACGACTAAGCCGTCTAACCAAAGATGCTTTGCAGCCAGGGGCCGTACTCGCCTGTCCACATACCGTTGAGCTGGGCAAAGACGGTGTCCCAGTCAAACTGCGACTCAAAGAGCAGCTCCAGGTAGTTTTTGCTTTGGATGGGACGCGGGCTGGACGCCAGGTCAAAGGCATAGGTGTAGGTGCAGGTGGGGCACATGGTCACGAGCGTCTCGCCCTCTTGTGCGCAAGACAGCTTGCGTGCCACCTGGGCGTTCTTCTGCTCGTCGCTGTAGGGGCCCACGGCACCGCCGGCGCCGCAGCATCCGCCAAAGGCAACGGGTGTGTCCTTTGGCAAGTCCATGAGCTCGCGCGTCTGCTGCAAGTAAGTGCCGTCATGGTCTTGACAGGACTTGGAGAGGCGAATCTTGATGCCGTTCAAGTCATGCTTGGGCTTGAAACCCTGCGCAGCGAGCGCACTCACGAGGCTCACTGCTTTGATGTCTAGACCGTTGCGCACAAAGGCATCCTCAAGGTTGTTGCGGCAGCCGGGGCATACGCACACTACTTGCTTGGCGCCGCTTGCGGCGATTTCTTGGGCGATGTTATCCAGTAGGGCTGTGGCACGACTTGCAAAACCCGCGCTCTTGAGCGACGAGCCGCAGCATCTGTCTATCATGGTCACGCTTGCACCATTTTGCTCGAGCTGCGCCATAACTTCGCGCGTAAGCTCGGGGCCGTAGGCGGCAAGTGAGCATCCGGGGAAGAATGCTACGTCAAAACTCTTGCCGTTGGGCTTGTGCTCTTGATCCAGATGGCGCACCAGATCCGGGTAGCCGATGCCCCAGATGGCACGATACGCGGTAAAGATATGCCACTCCTGGTCAACCTGCACGCTCGAATATGCGTACTGCGGGATGAGCCCGAGGTTTTGGAACTCGGTACGCGCGGCGCAGATGAGGCTTACTACGTCGTTGTGGGCAAAGCAGGTTTGCTGGCAGCCGGTGCACAGGAAGCACCCACGCACGGCCTGCGTGAGCTCGTAGTTGCCCATGAGCTCCATCATCAGATCGCTCTCATCCGCGCTGGCGGCCTGCGCTTCGAGCATCCCCTTTGCAATGCCGCCCAAGGTGAGCCCTGCGGCGGTCAGGTTCGAGCAGGATTTGGTGCAACGCCCGCACTCTGCACAGCATGAAGCCATCTCTGCAAACAGCCCGGCGTTGGCCAGAAGCGCGCCCTGGTGCGGGGTAAAGACATGCTGCGACAATGTCTCCACGGCGATAAGAGCCTTGTTGACATCGCTGCCGAGCTCTTCTCTCAAGCGGAGCCTATAGGCGTTTGCCTCGTCAAAGACATGACCGCCGGGCTTGCCCTGTGTGTTAAAGACGTTGAAGCCCACGAGCTTGTCGCATCTGCCTTCGCGTGGCTCCATCACAGCGGCGATGAAGCCGTCCTGCGTTTGGGTGGTGGCTATGTAGCGATCGCCGCTAAGCTCTATGCTGCCGCCAAAGATCATGGTCACAAGGCCTGTAAACACGGTATTGCCGGGGGTGAAGCCGGGATAGCTTGCGGTAGGCTCGCTTCCCGCCAGTGCTGCGGCCATAGCGCGGCCGGCAATCTGCCCCTGCAGACAGGCCTCCTTCCAAGTGCCGGCGATGGCGCTTGTCTTGTTGCAGAGGTCTTGCACCTGCGCTACGTCGCCTGCTGCGTACACGTACGCATCGCTCGTGCGCATGTGCTCGTCCACGGTTAGACCCTTGTCGCAAGCAAGCGCATCGCGTGCAAAATCGATGTTGGGCACCATGCCGTGGGCAACAATCACGTCGTCAAAGTTTTGGGTGCTGCCATCGCTAAAGGCGACAACCGTACCGCCTTGCTCGCTAGATTGAGCGCCGCTAATCGTTTGCCCTAGCCGTAGCTTCACGCCGTTTGCAGCAAGGGCTTCCTCAAAGGCCTGCGCTGTTTGGGGTAGCGCGTTCTTTTTGAGGATGTGGCTGCTGCGCCCCAAAAGCGTGACCTGCGCGCCGCGCTCGAGGCACGCCTCGACCGTCTTGAGTGCCACCATGGAGGTGCCGCTCACGAGGATACGCGCGCCTTCATGCGCGCACAGCGTCTGCGCAATCGCGGTGGCGTCGCTCATAGTGCGCAGGGTTTTGGGGGTCACGCCGGGGTAGTCAAAGCCGGCAAGGCTGGGGTGTGCGCCTGTGGCGATAAGGAAGACGTCATAGCTGTAGCTGGACTCGCCGCAGGTGACAGTCTTGGCCGCCGTGTCCATGCCGGTGACAGCAACGCCGTAGATAACGTCCAGCCCCAAGCGCTCTATCTGCTCTTGGGTGATGAGGTTGCAGGCGTCTTGCTCCTTTGAGCCGCCGGCAACATACGAGGTGAGTACGGGCGCATAGGGCAGGCGCTCCTCCTTGGCCAGCACGCGAATCATGCCCTCAAAGCCGCTGTTGCGCAAGGCAGTCGCAGCGCTTAGCGCCGCCGCTCCAAAGCCTGCGATCAATGCCGTCTTGTCCATGACGCCCCCTCCGCGCGTGTTAAACAGGTAGCGACAAGTATAGCGCCGCTGTGTGTCGCGAGTATGCGGTGCGGAGAGGTGCGGCGGGGGAGCGATGGGGAGCGGGCCTACTGCTTGTTGGTGCTGCTGGCATATGATGTGGAGCCTCTACCCGTGTCACCCTGAGCG
>CAYQLX010000043.1:10886-13250 GCA_964418305.1 uncultured Coriobacteriaceae bacterium
TCGCGGCTCACACTGCCCAAGAGCACACTTTTAAGGCCAGTAAGCCCTCGCGAGCCCATGACCAGCAGGCTGGCCTTGCTGCTGTCCACGCTCGACACAATCTGCGTCGCGACGTTGCCGCAGGCGGTGGTACAGGTTGCCTCGATGCCGTTTTTGCTCAATGCGTCGGCGGTTTTGTGCGCAGCGGTCTTAGCGCGCTCAAGGCTCTTTTCATCGGGGTAGCAGCACAAGACCTCGACGTTGGCCTCTTCTAAGTCGAGTGACTTTGCCGCAAAGATTGCAGCCCTCACAGAGGGATCGCTGCCGTCGGTGGCAATGACGACCTTCTTGAGGATGGAGTCGTGATGCAGATGATCTGCGGTCTTTTGCGCGGAATGCGCGACGCGCTTTGCGTCAAGGGCCCTGTTCCTAAAGTAGACGGCCCAGTTGGCGGCCAGAAACACCAGGTTGAGGATATAGATGGCCAGAACCCAGTTGATGGACCCGCTTGCGAGCTTGGCGCCGATGCCGGCAAAGTAACCGACGGTGATGAGCATGATGAACTGCCAGCTCGTGCCCGCCGCCGTGCGGGCCTGGTAGTTTTTGTAGGCGTTGGTGGGCCAGGACAGGCCAAAGCAGATGAGCATGGCGGCTTCGAGTATCTGGGCTATCAAGGTCGTTCATCTTCTTTCAAGATAGGGTTTTCGTGCTTGGCAAGTCTACGGCGTGCAACTACGCGCTGCAAGTGTCGATTGGGCGTGTTGCTCACGCTGTCGATCGTGCGCAGCGGTGCGACAACTAGGAGGCACATGCTTGTTACCAGCATCTTTGTAAGATTTTCAAGGCTGCGTTCAAGTGTTGCGCAAATTGTTGCGCTTGCTGTGTGGGCGATGTTAACAGCTGATAAAATCAGCTCCATTGCGTACGCAACTGCTAGCAAAAAGCTCGGATTTGCTCTTCAATAGATTTAATGTGCGTCTGAATACAACGCCCGCCGCGCCCTTTGCCACGACGAGCATTATCTAAGCTAGGAGGGGAGGGCTTTATGGCATATAAGATCCGCGTACGGCGCGTGAGCATCGTCAGCATAGCTCTCACCATTATCGTGTCTGTTGCCTGTATCGCATGTTTTTGGTATGGCGACAGGCAGTTCGGCAAGCTCAAATCGCTCACAGAGGCCTATACCCTGTGCCAAGAGACGGCGGTCGAGCTGGAGGAGGGCACGGCTTACCTCACCGACAAGGTGCGCCTTGCGGCTATGAGCGGCGATACGCGCTACGTTGACGAGTATTTTGCCGAGGTAGACGTTTACCATCGTCGCGACCGCGCAGTAAGGACCTTGAAGCAGAGCAACGCCGATGAAGAGTCCATCGCGGCGCTGGAGGATGCGCTAAACGCCTCGCAAGAGCTTATGGATACCGAGTACTACTCCATGAAACTCGTGGAAGAGGCCGCCGGCACGTCCAAGGCCGATCAGCCGCAGGCGATTCGCACCCTCAAGCTCAAGGCCAAGGATGCCGCGCTGTCTTCCAGCGGCAAGCTCGACCGAGCGCGCGAGCTCGTCTCAAACGAGGATTACCAAGAGGCACATTCTGCCATCGACGCTGATCTTTCCAAATGTACAAACGCCATCGTTACCAAGGCTCAAAACAGCCAGAATCGTGCCACCTCGATCTTCGAGGACATCTACCTCAAACTCGAGATATTCCTAGCCGTGCTGGCCCTTATGTCCATAGTCGTGGGGCTCATCTTGCGACACTTGGTGGTAAAGCCACTTACGCATTACAACAAATGCATCGAGACGGGTGAGATATTCCCGTTGATGGGGGCATGGGAGCTCCAAAATCTGGCCGAGACTTACAATCGCGTCTTTCGCGAGAACGAGGCCACTCAGATGCTCATTAAGCATCAGGCAGAACACGATCCTCTGACCGATCTGCTCAACCGCGGGTCGTTCGACAGGCTCTTGAAGCTCTACGACGACGGCAGATGTCACTTTGCGCTCATCTTGTGCGACGTGGATATGTTCAAGAATGTCAACGATACCTGCGGCCATGCTGATGGTGACATGATCCTCAAACGCGTGTCCAAGCTGCTCACGACGGCGTTTCGTAACGAGGACCACGTGTGCCGCATAGGTGGCGACGAGTTTGCCGTCATCATGGTGGATGTGACAAGCGACCTTGCCTACACCATCAAAGACAAGATTGGCAGCGTCAACGAGCAGCTGGCCGCGCTTAACGAGGAGGGCATGCCTGCTGTGTCGCTGAGCGTTGGCGTTGCCTTTGCCGATCGTAACAACCCAGGTAAGAGCATCTTTGAGGATGCAGATGCTGCCTTGTACCACACCAAGGAGCAGGGCCGCTGCGGCGTCAGCTTCTACGG
>CAYQLX010000044.1:0-13081 GCA_964418305.1 uncultured Coriobacteriaceae bacterium
GCAATGCCGCAAACGAGCGCAAGCAAGATGACGACGATGATGGCCACCTTCTTGGAAGTGCTTAGCGCCTTCCATCCGCGACGATGCACATAGTTCGCGTTCTCGCGCGAGTACGCGGATGCGTCCTCTTGCGCGGTACTCGCATCACCTAATGCAGCTGCATCTTCCGCGGACGCGTCATCGGACTGCTCGTCATCGGCCGCATCCTCAGCGGCATCAGCATCGCTAGGCTCGCTGTCCGCAGGCTTGTCCGTTGCCGCAGGCTCAGCAGGTGTCTCATCGGCAGCATCGTCAACAGCGGGCGCCTCATCGACAGCCTCATCTGCAGTGGGTGCCTCATCAGCAGCCTCATCATCGGCAGCAGCGTCACCATCAGCACCTTGCGCGGCCACGACAGCCGTCGCCAAGAACTGCGACGTGTTCAAAGACGCCACAGCGCCCATGTCGATGCGCTGCCCCAAGGGCTGAGCGTCACCGGTATCCCCGCTTACAACATCGCCGGTGTCCACGCCAACAATGCCTGGCGTCACAGCAGGCTGCGGCTCCTTATCAAAGACCGACATGTCTATAGGCTGCAGGTTTGACTCGAAGTCTGCAGAGGCTTGCCCGCCGTCAAAGCCCTCCTGAGAAGACTCGGGGTGCTTGCCTTTGTTGCCGCGGTCTTTAGAGAACATCGGGCAGATCCTTCCTCAGTTTTGCGAACATGAGCACACCGGCGACCATGGTGACGACAAAGATGCCCGCAAAGATGCCAAACATCATCGGGTCGTCCCAGATCCAGCCGGGATTAGACAAAGAGAAGACCTTTCTGTAGCCCACGACGAGCGTAGCCACAGGGTCGAACATGAGCGCCGTCTGCACGGCGTGACTTTGCAGGCTCGTGACATCAAAGAGGATGCCGCTCAGCCAGAAGATTGGCGTGGTGAGCGCGCGCAGAAGCTGCGCCAGATCGGCGCTGTAAGCGCACAAAATGCCCACGAGCATCGAGTAGCCAGTGAAAAACGCCAACATCAAAAGCATGAGAAGTGGCAGCTGCAAAAAGTAGATGGTTAGCTGGCCGCCGCAGGCAAAGTAGCCAATGCACAAAAGCACGAGCAACATGAGATGCATGAAGAAGTATGCCAGCTCTGAGAATACGGGAATGAGCGCCACAGGGAACTTGAGCTTGTTGACCAAGAAACCGTAGCGGGTCAAGACACCCGGCGCGCCGTTGAGCGATGATCTCATGAACCACCAAAGCACCACGCCCGCCGATATCCAAAGCAGGTAATCCGTGCCGCTCATATCGCCCCTGACGGCCTTGACGCCAAGGAAGAGGGCAAACCAGAAGCACCCTATATAGGCAGCCGGCTGGAAGAACAGCCAAAACCAGCCCAAGGCGCTCTTCTTTGTGGACTTGCTCAGCTCGTTTTTGGCGAGGGCGAGCACTTGTGGGCGCCAAGCGCCAAAGCCGGCAAAGAGCTCTTTGAAGGTGAGCTTGAGGTCTTCTGCAAAGGACATGACAGCTAGGCCTCCTTTCCGGGTTGGACAGCGTCGGCGTCTTGTGCGGCCTTGGCAGCAGCATCGGTTGCTTGCTCGGCGGCAAGGGTGGCTGCCTTTTGCTCGGCAGCAGCTATCTCGGCTGCCTCGGCGGCTGCATCTGCCTTAGAGAGCGCATCCTCGTCATTCTCGTAGAAGGCAATGGCATCGTCTATAGGGCCATCAAAGAGGATCGTGCCCTTTTCCAGCACGATACCGCGGTTGCAGAACTTGCGGGCAGAACTCGTGCTGTGCGTAACAAAGAACAAGGTCAGGCCCTCTTTTGCCGCCATGCGATCCACGCGGCGGCGGCACTTGGCCCTAAAGCGCTTATCGCCTACGCTCAGTGCCTCGTCGACGATGAGGATGTCGGGATTGACGCTGCTGGCAAAGGCAAAGCCTAAGCGCGATTTCATGCCACTCGAATACGTGCGCATGGGTTGATCGATGTAATCCCCAAGATCGGCAAACTTGACCACCTCTGGTTCGAGCTTCTTTATCTCTTTAGGGGACATGCCCATGATCTGCCCGCGCAGATGGATGTTTTGCCTGCCGGTGAGGTTGCGATCAAAACCTGCTTTGAGCTCGAGCAGGGCGCTTACGCGGCCGTTGACGGTAATCTCTCCCTGCGTGGGAAAGGAGACCCCGGTAATCATCTTGAGGATGGTGGATTTGCCGGCGCCGTTGGTGCCCAACAAGGCGACGCGCTCGCCCTTGCGCACCGTGAAGCTCAAATCGTTGCTCGCCTTGATGGTCTTGTACTTGACCTTCTTAGAGAACAAGCCCAGCAGGCGCTTGCGGTCGCTGGAATAGAGCTTGTAGCGCTTGGAGACATGCTTGAACTCTATGACAACGGGCTGCTCTTGCGGCGCAGCGGGCGGCACTTGGCCAGCACCGGGTTGCACCGGCGCAGTCTGAGAATCGTTCGTTGCGTTTTGGGACAAGGATGCTCCTTGGTTGCAGCGCCCAGCAGGCGCGAAGATACGTATAACTGGCTGATTTTACACCCACGGGGCAAGCGTTCATAAAACGCGCATCTACTGCAGCTGCTCGATGGCCTTTGCGGCAAGGTCGCGGACAGGTTCGCGCTCATCATCCAAAAGCGCTTGGAGCGGACCGGCCGCGCGCTGGTCATGCGCGTTGGCAAGGGCCTCTATGGCATAGCGGACCACCCACTCGTAGTTATCTTGCAGCGCATCTATAAAGGCATCGACCGCCTGACTGTTGGAAGGCAAATGCCCCAGCGTCCAGATACTCGTCGCGCGCAGCTCGTCGTCTTCGCAGCTCACAAGCTCGAGCAATGACGTGCGCGCCCTATCGCAAAGCTGCTCGTCTGCAAACAGGGGACTTTGCTGAGAGGATGCATTCTCCCCCGCTGCGGTGACAGCTGCCGTGCGCACAGCATTTGAGACGGTATCGTCTGCGATGACATCGACCAAGCAGCTGGCCGCCTTAGGGCTTTGAAGCTGGCCCAAAGCCCAAACGCAATTAACAGCAACTTGCTCGCAGGGGTCGCTCAAGCATGAGACTAGGGGCTCCAAGGCGCGGTCATCTTTGTAGACGCCCAGCGCTGTGGCTGCTGTAACGCGCACCTCGTCCACAGGATCGAAGAGCGCGACGAGCACGGGGGCAAAACCGCGCGGATCGGCGAGCTTGGCCAAGCCCGCTATAGCCGTAGCGCGACTGCGGGCGTCTTCATCTTTTGTGAACTCGATAAGAAGCTCGAGCTGGTCTTTCATGTGCAGCCTTTCCAAAAACTAACGCGCCTGCAAGCACGCCTAACAACCGATGCTCGATTATAGGCAAACAAGCTGGGGTGTGAGGTTACGTGCGCGCAAGCGGCCGGCAACGAGCAGCGCCTGTCAAGCTGCTGTGTCGAGCTGGCAAGCTGGAGCGCTTGGTGCATTTACGAGTATCATTGACGGGTTGAAAGCAATGCCGAGCAAGGAGCCACAATGAGCAGCGAGCTGGTGCGTTTTTCTGTGACGATGCCGTCAGACCTCCTCGAGGAGTTAGACGCCTATGCTCAGCGGCGCGGCACGCTCAACAACCGCTCGGAGGCCGTGCGCGACTTGGTGCGCAGTGCCCTTGTGGCCGATACGGTAGAAGAGCCCAACGCCCTAGTCTTTGCCACGCTCACGATGGTGTTTGACCATCACGCAAGCGATTTGCGCGACAAGCTCGACTGCATACAGCATGCGCACTGCGAGCAGATTGTAAGCAGCACGCACGTGCATGTGGACAGCGACAACTGCCTCGAGGTCATCATCATGCGCGGCAAGAGCGCCACCGTGCGCGAGATTGCAGACGCCTTGCTGGGAACAAAGGGCGTGCTCAACGGAGACTTGGTCACAACCGTCGTGGGAGGCGAGCACGCGCACCCCTGCGAGCATCATCATCCGCATACGCATACGCACGCAAACGGCGTAACCCACACGCATTAGGTGGGAGGCGCTAAGCCGCTTTACACCTGTGCACTTGCAACGCTACTGCAGCAAGCGCGCTTTTAGTGCTGATGATCGAGCATATGCGGAATGCTTGTGTCTGCACAGCACTTTGTTGCTGCAGAAGTAGCGCCAAAGCCGCCGGCTAGCGCTTTATCTACGGCATCGGCAAGGGCAAGTGCGATACCTGCGCCGTAACCCAAAGCCGGGACATAGGTAAAGCGCGCATCTGCTCCTGCGGCCTGCATGAAGATAGCGCGTAAATCGCGGTCCACCTCAAGTATTGTCTCCATATTGTCTACGGTAAAGATTGGGCAGACGACGCACACGTCGCGCACTCCACAGGCGGCCATCTCTAGGACAGTGGCCTCGGTAAAGGGCTGCAGCCACTTGCGGCTGTCAAAGCGGCTTTGGTATGTAACGCTTACCGCGTCCTCTGGGATGTCCAGGTCATGTGCCAGGTTGGCAGCCGTAGCCTGCGCTTGATCGCGATACGGGTCGCCGGCTTCTATGTCTGCCACGAGCGTGGAGTGAAAGCTCACCACGAGGCGCGCGCCTGGCGTATAGCTCCAGCAAGAGGCAACCTGCGCGGCAAGCGCTTTGCGATAGCTGTCCAAATCGTAGAAGTACGGCACCTCAATCACCTGCGGGTCCCAGCCGTATTGGCGGCGCAGCTGAGACATGACCTCTCGCGCGCGCTTGATGCAGGTGCCGGCGCAGACGCTTACCTGCTGCGGATACGAGGGTAGGATAACCACGCGCTCGCATCCGGCGCGATACAGTTCCTGCAAGCCGTCGAACACCGAGGGGTTGCCGTAGCGCATGGCCATAACAACAAGCACGTCTTCGCTGGTGGCGCGCTGACGCAAGAGCTCCTGCAATGCAGCGGCCTGTTTGCGGCAGTCGATAGTGAAAGGCGAGCCCTCCGGCGTCCAGAAGGCCTTGTAGTTAGCGACGGTACGCTTGGGGCGATTGCGGCAGATGTGGCTGACGATGCGCTTGCGAATAAACGCGGGCGCACCGATGATGGCCGGGTCCATAAGGAACTCGCGCAGGTAGCTACTCACTGCGTCGACAGTCGGCTCGTCGGCCGTGCCGGTGTTCATCAGCAAAACGCCTGTCTTCAAAAACGGCCTCTCTCCCCATCCGAAACCTTTATGTAAGGTTGCCTCTCCAAGCCTCCAAGCTGCGGCAACGCTGGCGCGGCAGGCGCAAGATGCCTGCGAGCCTTTTGCATTGTGGCACAACGCTTGGCTGATAACTCACCCACAGCAGGTGAACTCGGGTATTACCCTATACGCTCGCAAGCTGGCCGGCTCCTGCGCGCCGGCCAGCGGCACCCCAAGGCTGCCGGCACCGCGTGGGACTATCGGCACCGCACAGAGTCGCGGCGCGATACAGCCGTTCAACGCAAAAGCGCCTGCTAGGCGCAAAGCCCAGCAGGCGCAAGCAAGTGAGATATAGCGCAAAGAGAGCCTAGAGGCCCTTGACCTCGCCTTCCTCGTAGAAGGGCACGGCAACCGAGCTGATGATGCTGGCGATGACATCCTTCTCTGTGCGGCCGGCAACCTTGGCCTCGTGCGAAAGCGCAACGCGGTGGCTTAGGACATGCGGGGCAAGGAGCTTGACGTCGTCGGGCAACACGTAGTTGCGGCCGCGGGACAGCGCATAGGCACGCGACAAAGCGGTAAGCGCGATGCCGCCACGCGGGGACGAGCCGATTTGCAGCTCGGGGTTGGAGCGCGTGGAGGCCACGAGCTCAACCACATAGCGCAGCACCAGCGGGCTTGCGTACACAGCGGCAGCCGCGTCGCGCACGCTCAAGATATCGGCAGCGCTGGCTACGGGTTTGATGGCCTTCTTGGCGCTGTCGCCCAGCTCCAGCACGCGCACCTCCTGATCGAAGTCCGGGTAGCCCATGGACAGGCGCACCAAGAAGCGGTCGAGCTGAGCCTCGGGCAGAGGATAGGTACCAAACTGCTCGATGGGGTTTTGGGTTGCCAGAACCATGAAGGGCTCGGGCAGAATGTGGGTCTGGCTGTCAACGGTGACCTGGCGCTCTTCCATAGCCTCGAGCAGTGCGGACTGCGTCTTGGCGCTGGCGCGGTTAATCTCGTCCGCCAAAACGAGGTTGCTCATAACGCCACCAGGCCTGAACTCAAAGTCGCGCGTCTTCTGGTTGAAGATCGAGAAACCGGACACATCGGACGGCATGATATCGGGCGTGAACTGAATACGAGAAAACCCGCAGTCCACAGACTTAGCGAGCGTGGACACGAGCGTGGTCTTGCCGGTGCCGGGGAGGTCTTCCAAGAGCACATGGCCTTTTGCAATGAGCGCCAAGACCACCAGCTCCACGGCGTCGTGCTTGCCCTGGATAACGGTGTCGACGTTAGCGACCACGTTGTCGATGATTGCCTTGGCGGCATCCACCTGGCTTTGCTGCAGCATATCCTGTGACATAAGAGGGGTTCCTTTCTGCTAGAACACCGGCGCGCACATGCGGGTGATCTGGCCCTTTGTGTTGACGAACTCGACGATTTTGACGTTGACGCCGTAAGCCTGGCGCATGTTTTTCTCTGTGATGATGTCTACCGCGCGGCCAAACTTGATGGGGTTGTCCTTTTGCAGGAGCACCACGTTGGAGTTGCACATAAAGGCGTGGTCGGGGCTGTGCGTTGTCATGACGACGGCATAACCCTTCTCTGCCAGGTCGCGCACCTTGGAGATGACGCGCATGGCATTGCCGTAGTCCAGTGCGGCTGTGGGCTCATCCAAGACGAGCAGCTGGGGCTGCTGGGTAAGCGCGCGGGCGATCATGACCAGCTGCAGCTCGCCGCCGGAGATATCGGTGTAGACCTTGTCGCGCAGGTGGTAGATGCCCATATCCTCCATCGCTGCTTCTGCGATGCTGTAGTCCTTGGCCGTGGGCTGGCCCATGTAGCCCACCTTGTTGATGCGGCCCAAAAGCACGACATCTTTAACCTGATACGGAAACGGCGGCGTATGGTTCTGGCTCACATAGGCCATAGTATCGGCCAAGCGCTTGGGCGACCACTTAGAGATGTCATCCCCGTCGACGGTGACCTTGCCGCTAATCAAGGGCAAAAGCCCCAAAATCGACTTAAAGACCGTCGACTTACCGACGCCGTTGGGGCCCAGCATGCAGCAGACCTCGCCGCTTTCAACGGTGAAGTTCACATAGCGCTGTACGGGCTTGCCCTTCTCGTAACCGCAATGCGCGTCTTTTACCTCGAGCTTCATATCACTCCTTTTGCAATCGTGCGCCCAGTGCGCCTAGCCTACAACACCTGCGGCGGAGGAGGAACCTCGCCGGGCTGCTTGGCTTTGACCTGCGGCGTGACCTTGGTGCTCTGGAACAGCTCGCCGATGGCGCCAGTGGCGCTTGCCAGGCTGGACATCTCGGTGGGCATGAAGATCTTGGTGGCGTTGCCGTTGGCGATGGCCTTGAGGCTTTCCACGTAGCGCACAGCCAGGTAGGTATCCGTGTCCTGCTCATGCAACTGCGCCAACACGTTTTGCACGGCCTGGGCCTCGCCCTCGGACTGCAGTACGCGCTGGGCTTTCTCTGCGTCGGCGACTTCGCGGATGGCCTGCGCCTTGCCCTCTGCCTCGAGAATCGAGGACTGCTTGATGCCCTCGGCCTTCTCGATGGCTGCTTGGCGCTCGCCTTCGGCCTCGAGGATGACGGCGCGCTTCTCGCGCTCGGCCTTCATCTGGCGATGCATAGCCTGTGTAACGTCTGCGGGCGGCTCAATGCGCTGCAGCTCGACGCGCACAATCTCTACGCCCCACTGCTCGGTTGCCTCGAAGAGGATGTCGCGCAGTTGGTTGTTGATGGCGTCGCGGCTGGTGAGCGAGTCGTCCAAGGTGAGCTCGCCGATTACGTTACGCAGGTTGGTCTGCGCGAGCTTGGTGGCGGCCAGATAGAAGTTGGTCACGTTGTAGATGAGCTTGACGGCGTCGGTGGCGCGATAGTAGACCACGGCGTCCACCGTCACAGCAACGTTGTCCTTGGTGATGACTTCCATGGGCGGAACATCCACGACGTTTTCGCGCATGTCCACTTGGGTCATGCGGTCGACGAAGGGGATAATCCAGTTGAGGCCGGGCTGAGCCGTCCTCTTGTACTTACCAAATCGCTCGACAACGCCCTTCTGGTACGGGCGCACGATGCGCACGCCCAACACGAACAAGACGATGACGATGATGACAACGATGATTACGGGAAGCATTGTGTCTCTCACCTTTCTATAGACTGCGGCCCGCCCTCCCGGGCCGCGCCGCTCCTTACCAAACCTTGCCTTGCGCCGCGGCCATGAAGCCGGGCCATCTATCTGCAGCAAGCGCTACATGCGACCTGCGCCGCCCATACCGCCGCCTGCGCCGGGGACGCTACCCATGCCGCCGCCTCCACCGCCACCGCGGCCTCCACCGGCCAAGGGCGATATCGCATCGACGACTTTGCCCAGCCCACCCACGAACTTAGTGAAGCCGGTCTCTTTTGGCGATCCATCGGCATTGACAGCGCGGCCATTGATACTGGCCCCGTCGTTGATGCCGCGGCGTTTGCGCTTCTCCATGCCGGGAACGTACGCATCCATAGCAGGGCCGGCTAGCTGAGCCTGCACCGCCAGGTTGCGCTCGCGCATCTCGACCAGGGCCTTTTCCTCGGCGCTCAGATGATGTGCCACCTGCGTCATGCCGGGACGAATGGCATCGGCCTCTGGGGTGATGGGGTTGCCGTAGCTGTCGTAGTATTGGACGCCGCTTGTAGCTTGGCCGGCCACCGTGGTCATCGCATCGGCCGTCACATGTAAGCGGGCACTGGCGCCCGTCTCTGCCATGGCAAGGGCTTGCTCGGCGGTCATGCCATGCTGCTTGGCAGAAGCCTGCCTTCCCATCGGCATTCTCTCGCTGCGCTGCCTGATCTCGCGCTCGGTCTGCGCCCCGCGCTTCTCCATGCGCTTTTGGCCCTTTTGGATCTTGCCGTTCTTTTTAAGGGCGGCCTCCTCGCGCTCTTCTTCTTTGAGCGCGGCAGCCTCGATAGCGTCGGCCTCTTTCTCGCGCTTGAGCTTGGCTTTGTCATCTGCCTTGAGGATCTGGCGCATCAAGAAATGCTCCATGAGCGTCATCTTGCGACCCTCTTGGTTTTGCAGCTGGCCGAGCGCCTCCATGCCCTGCGGCATGACGACCGTGGGCTTCGTAGCATGGGCGTGGCTGGCATGACCAACCAAACCCTGCGCCTCCAGCGCATCGGCAACAGCGCGTACAAGCGCCGGATCTGCATCGACAATCTTGCCGGCAAGCACGCTATCGTCGCGCTTGGCATCGGCCAGTACTTGTTCCTCAGGCGTGAGGCCCTCGTAGCCGTTGCCGTGGCGGCCAAGCGCCTCACGATTACAGCGATCAAGGTCTTGCGGATTGATATGCCAGAACCAATCGCGCTGCTCGGGCGCGAGCCAAGCGATGTGCGCAGAGCGGTCAAGCTCGGCCACATCTGCGTAGCTCACCACGTTGCGGCTGATGCGAAACTCATACAGCGTGGCATCGTAGGAGAGCGGCCGCCCGTCTTGTATTGTTCCCAGTTGAATCAATGAATACTCTATCCTCCTGCGAGTTTAGACCTGCCAAAGTATAGCGCAGGCCTAGGATAATTGGTGCAGGTCTTATAGCGATTATCCTTCGCGTTGCAATAGAGCGGCAGCGGTAATCGCGTCTGCCAAAACGCGGCGTGCCATCTGCTGCCATTGGGGCGAAAACGTCTCTTCTTGCGGCTCGTGCGCGCCGAGTATGGGCGCCACAGCTGAATGCATAAGCTCGATGAATGCTGGCCCGTCCTCCTGCGGGACGCATGCGAGCAACGCATGATCGCCTACGAGCACATCGTACTCGCCGCTAGCCAAAAGCTCGACAAGATGCTGCTCGCCCTTGAGCTGTATATCGCCATCTTGTTTTGCCTTGCGTTGCAGCTTTTGGAAGCTAGCAACGATCACTTGGCAGCCAAAAGCTTGGAGCACCTTGCGAGCCATGTTGGCCATGAGCTGCTCGTGGACTACCAACACCTTGAGGTTCTGCGCACCGGGCAGCGGCTCGATGCTACTAGCAAGGCTCAAATCGAGCTCGTCGATGCGGCGGTACGGGATACCCCAATCGCGCTCCATGGTCTGCGCCAACTTGAGCGCGCTTGCCGTGACGACGATGCTCTCTTGGGCTTGAGGTGCAAGCTTCCATTCATCCCAACCGCCCAGGCAACCCCAGACAGAGAGCGGCTGCTGGCCAGTGGCCGTTGCAATCGCTTTAAGGAGAGACTTGCGCAACGGCAGGTCGTGATCGATGGCGTTGAGGCCCAAGATGTTAACGCCGTGGCGGAATGCGGCGGTACTTGCGGCATCAGAGGTCGTCTGCTCTGCCTTGACCTGCGCATACACGGCCATCATGGCCTTGGAGAGGCCCTCATCGTGAAGAGCGCTCGTTGTTGTCTCGATCGCGATGACGCGACGCCCCAAGCGCTGCGCTGCTTGAGCGGCCAAGCTCTGCAGATCCATGCCGAGCATGGCGGATACAGGGCCGTTCATAAGCACCAGGAACTCGCCGCCGTAAATGTCCATGAGCTTGAGTGCCTCGTCGGCAAAGTCGCTCGCGTCGCCCAAGACGTAGTTAACCTCGCGCGTTCCCAGGGCAGAGATCATCTGGAACTGGGATTCCGGCTCAACGCCAACGCGGTTGCGAAAAGTTGAGACGGTACCGTTCATGTCGAAGGGAACCACCGTGGCCGGTAGATCGCCAAAGACAGTCGCTGCGCCGGCATTATCGGGCGTGAAGGGCGTGAGGCGCATGTACAGACCCTGC
Source organism: uncultured Coriobacteriaceae bacterium (assembly GCA_964418305.1). Lineage (GTDB taxonomy): Bacteria > Actinomycetota > Coriobacteriia > Coriobacteriales > QAMH01 > W2P13-069. The sequence goes on from CAYQLX010000044.1 coordinate 10,836, forward strand.
ATCTACATCAGCTCCTCGGTCATGCGGCGGGCAAAATCTTCGATGGCGCAGTACCCCCACAGGCTGGCGCGCTGCGGGAGGTCCAAACGAGGCATGGGCGGCCTGGGCGGACGCGACCCGTTGCCAGGGCCACGACGCATGCCGGGGCCGGATGTGGGGTAGTGATCGTCGCCGCTGCGAGACGGCGGACGTTTGGGCGCGGACCCTTCCGAGTCGTCCGGACGCTGGCCATCAGGACGCGGACCACGGGGACCAGGGCCACCCGGACGCGGGCCACGGGAGCCGGGACCCATCGGGCCCCATGGTTCGGCGAGCGTGGCGTTGGCTCCGAGCTGCTGCAGTAGCTCCACGCCGCATGCAGGACCAGCGAGCTCTATCTCACGGCCATAGGCAACCTGCCCCAACCAATAAACAGCCTCAATGGCAGCATCGCGAGCTTCGCGCACGTCAACGCCGCGGCCCATGAAGCTACTGATGGCGTCGTAGTAGCCATCCACATCCGCGATGCTGCAGGTATCCGGCAGGTACAGGTACGGGATGTTCCAGCGCTCCTCCATCTCCTGCGCCACGGACAGCTGTTGCTCGCCGCTCACCACAATGAGCGAAGCATTACGAGCCAAAGCAAGGGCGTCTAACGAACGCCATTCAGCCATGCTCTGCACCCAATCAAAGCCCCACTGGCGTGCAGCGGAATAGAGCTCGTTATGCGGAGCGAGCTTGGCGTTACCGTTCATGAGCAGCAGGCCTATGCCCGGTACATCCGCTTCTTTGGGCATGCGATCAAGCAGTTGGCTGATTGTGTACGAGCCGTTGCTGCGACGTGGGCCACCTTGCTCGGCGCCTCTTGCCCTACCTGGCGCTGGATTGAGGATGCGGCAGTTTTGGCGATGTATACACAAGATGCCGTATTCGCGCTGCACATTACGTGCGATGCCCTGCATGTCGATGCCCGCAAACGCCGTCTGGCATGCGGTGAACAAAGCGATGCTTTTCACCCAAGGATTGGCGGCGAGCACCTCTCCCACCGCTTGCACAGTGAGCTCTTCCACAAGGCCTAAGCTCATCTGCACGTCTGTTGGGATGAACGCTGCGGTGCGGCCGTTGCCCTGCTGCATTCCGCAGTTGTGATAGAAGCAGGTGGGCGGCCCCACGAACAACGTGAAATCCATCTCAGCCTGCAGCTGCATGGGAAACATCCTGTTTTGGTACAACTCGATCACGGGCATCTCCCTTACAAGACAAAGAAGTGGATTAGGTATTTGGGCAGGCCTAGATGATTTTAGATGGGATATATTCTATACAAACGATATAGATTCCTTATTAATAAGAACCCCTTACTATTTTTTGAGAGCTGCAGATTGAGCTTGCAGCGCTAAGGGAAAATTCGCCGCTCAGGAGCGGCATGGAGGATACACATGCGCAAGATCGCTATTTACGGCAAGGGCGGCATCGGCAAATCGACCGTTACGCAAAACCTCGTCGCCGCGCTGGCAGAAGACGGCGCCAGCTGCATGCTGGTGGGCTGCGACCCTAAGGCAGACTCGACGCGCCTGCTGCTGGGCGGGCTTGCGCAGACGAGCATCCTCGACACCATGAGGCTTGCCGGCGGCGATGACATAGAGCTCGACGACATCCTGCAAAGCGGCTTTGCCGGCGCGCAATGTGTAGAAAGCGGCGGCCCAGAGCCCGGCGTGGGCTGTGCTGGTCGCGGCATCATCACTGCTATCAACATGCTTGAAGAACAAGGCGCCTACGACGATGGGCTCGACTATGTTTTCTACGACGTACTGGGCGACGTCGTCTGCGGCGGCTTTGCCATGCCTATCCGCGAGGGCAAAGCGCAGGAGGTGTACCTCGTGGCCAGCGGCGAGTTCATGTCGCTTTATGCCGCGAACAACATCTGCAAGGGCATCAAACGCTACGCATCCACCGGCGGCACGCGCATCGGCGGCATCATCTGCAACTGCCGCAACGTAGAAAACGAGGTCGCGCTCGTAGAGGAGTTTGCACGCAGAATTGGCACGCAGCTGGTGCATGTCATCCCCCGCAGTAACGCCGTGCAACTGGCTGAGGTCAATCGCAAGACGGTAATCGAGAACGATCCTGATTGCGAGCAGGCGCAGGAGTACCGCACGCTTGCCAGCAAGATTGCCGCCGGCCCCGCGCTGAGCGTCCCTTCCCCCATGGAGCAAGAAGAGCTGGAAGAGCTCGTCGCCGGGTTCATGCAAGGGTAAGGGCGAGCCCAC
>CAYQLX010000045.1:0-8171 GCA_964418305.1 uncultured Coriobacteriaceae bacterium
CCTGACTATGATAACGGCGCGCGCAACCCAAGGCAAGAGGGAATTTTGTGTGCGCACGCAGGCCGCACCCTACCGGGCGGGACAGGATCCCGCCCCTACGCAGGGCTTTTGCGAGCTAATAGCGATTATCGAAGATGCGGCGAGTCTTTTTCTCGCTGCGTGGGAGCTCGCCCATCGCTACAGCCTTGGCATGCGGCGTCATGCCGATTTTGCCCTTGAAGATGGACGCCATATTCTCCTCAATCTTGGGCCACTCGCTCTTGGGGCGATCGGTCTCAAAGAATAGCGTCATATGATCGCGGCCGTTGACGTGGTCAATCATGACCTGGTATTCGCTAGAGGCGCCATCGGTAAAGGCGATGACCTCCTCAATCTGCGCGGGGAACATGTTCACGCCGCGCACCTTGACCATGTCGTCGGTGCGGCCCGTGATGATGTCGATGCGCGGATGGGGGCTTCCGCATTCGCATTGACCGGGCACGATGCGGCTTAGGTCATGCGTGCGGAACCTGATAAGCGGCGCGCCCTCCTTCTGCAGGGTGGTGAGCACAATCTCACCGGGCTCGCCATCGGGCACAACCTCGCCTGTGTCCGGATCGATAATCTCTAGGTAAACGTAATCGGACCAGATGTGCATGGCGCTATCGGCCTTGCAATTAATGCCGATGCCGGGGCCGTAAACTTCCGTCAGGCCGTAGATGTCGTAGAGCTCCACGCCTAGCTCGTTGGAGATACGAGCACGCATCTTATCGCCCCAGCGCTCGGAGCCGATCACGCCCTTCTTGAGATTGAGCTTGTCGCGAATGCCGCGCTTCTCTATCTCTTCTGCCAAAAGCAGCGCATAAGAGCTCGTGGCGCAAAAGACCGTAGTCCCAAAGTCCTGCATCATCTTGAGCTGCTTTTCTGTGTTGCCCGGCCCCATGGGGATGGCCATGGCGCCCAGACGCTCGCAACCAGCCTGGAAGCCGATGCCGGCCGTCCAAAGACCGTAGCCCGGGGTGATCTGGATGACGTCGTCGCGTGTGATGCCCGCATACTCGTAGCAACGCGCGAACTGGATGGCCCAGTCCTCGATGTCCTTTTTGGTGTAGGGGATCACGACCGGCGTGCCCGTCGTGCCAGAGGAGGAGTGAATGCGAACTATCTCGCTTTGCGGCACAGCGCAAAGACCCATGGGATAGGCCTCGCGCAGGTCGCCTTTATCGGTGAAGGGAAGCTTCTCAAAATCCTCTTGAGACTGGATGGCATCCACATCTATGCCAGCAAACTTTTTTTGATAGAAGCCACCGGGGATGGCCGTGAGCTTCTTAATCTGGCTCTTGATGATGTCAAACTGGTCCTGTGTCATCTGCATGATGAGTGCCTCCTTGTCTCTTGCTGCCGACGTCTAGCAGCGCTACAGGGAAGCATTGTACGCCTAGCGCGGCCACGGCGGGCGATAAAGACTCCGCTATTACTCGCCCAAGACCTTGAGCGCGGCATCGATGGCGGCAAGGTTCATGTCCACGAACCTCTCCTTGACGCACACGCGCACGGCATCGCGCAGGTCATCGACCGTGATGGGCAGCTGGGCGCTTTGCAGCGCGCAGGCAAGAAGCATCACGTTGAGCGCCTTGCGCGTGCCGCTTGCGGCCGCAAGCGCCGCATCGTCAACAATCACGAGCTTGGCCTGCCCGCCGTCAAACGCGCGCCGCAAGCCGTCGAGCACCTCGGGCGCGCTGTAGCTGCCGCCGGCAAGCGCAGCCGTAACGGGCTGGATGGCGCTTTGGGCGCACACCACCGTGCCGTCACATGCAAGATAGGGCAAGCAGCGTGCAGCTTCAGCCGGCTCAAAGGCAACGATGAGGTCTGCCGTGGCGTTGTTGAGCAAGGGCGCGGCCACGTCCTCTCCCGCATCGCCCATGCGCACGTGGCTCACAACGGAGCCGCCGCGCTGCGCCATGCCGATCGTCTCGGCTGTGCGCACCTTCCATCCGCGGCTGCGCGCCGCCTGGGCCATGAGCTTTGCAGCCAGAACCGTTCCCTGGCCGCCGATGCCGGTGATGAGAACGTTAAGCATGGCAAGCCTCCTCTCCATCTACTGCATCAGGCAACGCAATCGCCTTGGCGGGACAGATTTGCGCGCACAGTCCACAGCCGTTGCACTGGCCTGCATCGATGAAGGCTTGCCCACGATCGTCACTCTTGGGGCCAGTCGCCGTCGGGTTAAAGCCAATGCCCGGGCAGCCGATGGAGTTGATGCACAGCTTGCAGCCGGAGCACTTTTGCGTGTTCACAACAAATGCCGTCTTGGGCTTTATCAGCTGCACGCAGGGGCTTTGGAAGATGATTGCGCTGGGGCCGGCAAAGTCGATAGCCTCCTTGGCAGCTGCCACAGCGGCCGCGTGGTCCATAGGATTTGCATAGACAATGCATTCAAAACCCAGCGCCTTTAGGACGGAGTCGATTTTGATGGGCTTGCTCTGGCCGCCCATGAGCGTCACGCCCGTGCCCGGATGCGGCTGCTTGCCCGTCATGGCCGTCGTGGCGTTATCCAGCACGCACACGGTCACGTCGTGCTGGTTGTAGACAGCATTGGCGCAGCCGGTAAGACCGCTGGCAAAAAACGTGCTATCGCCTACGAAGGCAACCTGCTTTTTATCGGGCTCTACCACAGAGAAACCCTGCGCCATCGTGATGCCCGCGCCCATGCACAGGCAAGTATCAGTCGTAAAAAGCGGAGCGGCGTTGCCAAGCGTGTAGCAGCCGATGTCGCCGCAGTAGACGGCCTCACGGCGGCCCAAGGCGCGCTTGACGGCATAGAAGCTCGCACGATGCGGACAGCCAGCGCAAAGCACGGGCGGGCGCACAGGAAGTGCCTGCGCATCCTGCGGATAACTGTAGGGCGAGCCTTGCGGCAGGAGGCTTGCAAGATCTGTGCCCAAGCGCTCGTCGGCAAAGGCGCAGATGCGCGCCATGACGTCATCCGTGCTGTTCTCCCCGCGGTCGCTCGCATGCCCGGTGAGCTTGCCTGCAACCTCAAACGCAAGCTTGTCGCGTCCGGCAAGGCGCACAAGCTCGTCTTCAAGCACGTAGTCGAGCTCCTCAAAGACCAAGACAGCATCCAAGTCCTGCACAAAATTCAACGCAGCATCATGCGGGAAGGGATACGGCGTGCCCACCTGCATGACGCGCAGGGCGGGTAGCTTCACATGTGCCGCGCAAGCCAGCTGCTCCAACTGCGCCAGCGCCTCGCGCACATAGGCCGCGCTCACGCCGCCGGCCATGATGCCCACACTCGGTACGCCCTGCCCAACTGTAGAAACCGGGTTGAAGCGCGTATAAGCCGCGTCGTGGGCAAAATCGCCCGCCATGAGGCCAAGACGAGTGTTTATCTCGCCATGTGCCTGATAGGCACGGCGCGGGAAGATAATCCACTTTGGGTCCTTGACAAAGCCCTCTTGCGGCAGCGGACGAGCATGCGTCTCGTCGGCAACGTCAAAGTAGGTGCTCGCATGGTTGATGCGCGTCGTGGGGCGCACGATCACGGGGCAGGCGTATTGCTCTGACAGCTCGAAGGCCTGCTTCATCATCGCAAAGCCCTCCTCCGGGGTGGCAGGGTCAAGCACGGGCACCTTGGCAAATGCCCCAAAGCGGCGAGTGTCTTGCTCTGTCTGCGACGATATGGGACCTGGGTCGTCTGCCACAAAAATCACGCAGCCGCCCTTGACGCCGATGTAGTTGAGGCTCATAAGCGCATCGCTTGCCACGTTGAGCCCCACCTGCTTGCAGGTAAACAGCACGCGCGCGCCGCAGTAAGACGCGCCGGCCAAAAGCTCCAAGGCGGCCTTCTCATTGGTGGACCACTCCACATGCACGCCGTGCGCCTTACCCTGGGCCACCAGCGAGGCCACCGTCTCTATGAGCTCGGTCGAAGGCGTGCCGGGGTAGCCTGCCACGACGTTGACACCGGCCTCGAGCGCGGCATGCGCAAAGGCCTCGTTTCCCATCAGCAGTTTTTGGGTCATGTTCTCTCCTTGCGTTCTCTCTTGTGGTGGCTATCGTATCGCGAACATCTACCCTGTGCCATGAGGCGTCGGCAAGGACGCAGCCTGAGGCTTGCCAAAGCGTGCGAAATGCGCCCCGTGCTTCATGCCGCAGGAAACAAAACGGCAATTGAGGCGGCGTATGATTCAACGCATTGGCAACGGCTTGGATGTGGCCCTTATGAGCCACCTGCGGCCGACCCTATAATCAACCGCGTTTGGGGAAGAAAGAAAAACAAACTCTCACCTGCGGTTTTACTTGAGTTTGAGGGGGAAACTCTATGATTACAAAGCAAGACAGCCTGCTTGATTTTTTGGGCACGCAAGACATCCAGTTTGTAATCCCGGTGTACCAGCGTCCGTATTCCTGGACCCAGCGCCAATGCAACGAGCTCTATAAAGACATCATGCGCGCGGGTAGCCAAGGCACCTCGCACTTTATGAGCATGGTGCTCTTTCGCGACACGCCGGACAGCACGCAAGAGCTGCGGCGCGTGGATATCATCGACGGCCAGCAGCGCATCGCCACAATGACCATCCTGTTGGCCGCACTCAAAGAACATCTGGCCGCAACAGGCGGCACGGTAGGCAGCATGAGCGCACAGGATATCGACGATAAATTCCTGCACATAGAGGTAGACGGCCAGCGCCAAGCCAAAATTCAGCTGCTCTCCTTTGACCTGATGACGCTCGAAGCCGTCATCGCTGGCACGCAAACACCCGCCAAACCGTCCATGCGCGTTATCAACAACTACATCTTCTTCTCCAAGAAAATGGCAGAAGATGACTTTGACGCAGAGGTCTTTTGGGCCGGCCTCAAGCAGCTGCTCATCATCGACGCGCAGCTGGGTGAGGATGACAACGCGCAGGGCATCTTCGAAAGCCTTAACACCAAGGGCATCCCGCTCACCACGGCAGACCTCGTGCGCAACTACCTGCTCGTGGGCGAGTCACGCGAGGAGCAAGAGCGCCTCTATGCGGAATACTGGAACCCCATCGAGCTCATGTTTGGCGAGGATCGCGACTCGGCCAAGCTCAATGCTGGCATACGTATGTGGCTCGACATCCGCCATCGCAAAAAGCGCCTCCATCGCAAAGAGGACACCTACAACTCCTTCAAGGAATACATGACCACCGTCTACGACGGCACGGTCGAGGAGCTGCTCGACGAGCTGCGCAGCTTCTGCCTCATGTGGGCAGAAAACTTCAAGTTCAACGAGGCTAAGGTGTTCCGCACTGCGGATTGGGCCAAGGGCAAGCCTAAGAACATGCTCCCCAGCTGGGGACACCAAAGCGGCTTTTAGCAGCCGCAATGCCCGGCAGGCGAGGCTGCACGCAGCGGCAAGGCCGCACAGTAGCACGCAACGCGCCTGCACAAACACCCATTCACGCAAACCCGGACCCGCAAAGGAACCGCACATGAAAACACAACAGGAAACCTACCTCGACTTCCTCGGCCGCCCAGACACCAAGATGGCCATCCCCGTCTTCCAGCGTATGTACACTTGGAGTCCCTGGCAATGCGAGGAGCTTTTGGACGACATCGTCAAGGCCGGCACTAATGACGAGACGCACTTCATCGGCAGCATCGTCTTTACCTCCGAGCAGCTCGACGCTGCCCACGGCAACTGCGAGCTGCGCAACATCGTCGACGGCCAACAGCGTACGACGACCGTAACGCTGCTCTTCACGGCGCTGCGCGATTACCTGCGCGAGCACGGCGACACTTGCGGCCTGAGCGCGCAAGATATAGAGGACCGCTACCTCTACGTCACCGCACCCGACGGCACGCGCTCCGTCAAGTTCACCGCCGCGCCGGCAGACCACGCCACCTACCTCTACCTGCTGGAGGGGGCAGACAAGCCCGAGGACTACCGCTTCTCTAAGCGCATCGAGCGCAACTATCGCTTCTTCGCCGATCAGTTTGCAAGCGAAGGCTTTGACTTCAACGTCCTGCTCAAGGGCTTGGGACAACTCTTTGCCATCGTGGTCGAGCTATCCGGCGATGACAACCCACAGCTGATCTTTGAGGGTATCAACTCCAAGGGCATGGCGCTCAACACGGGCGACCTGCTGCGCAACAAGCTCTTCTACGGCAACGACGAAGCCGAGCAAGAACGCCTGCTTGCCACCTACTGGGAGCCGATCGAGGCGCTCTTTGAAGAGGACGAAGACGAAAGCAATTTCAACGCCGCGCTGCGTATGTGGCTCGTGAGCAAAGACGAAGAGCTCGAGAAGTACACCCCCTATGAGCTCTACAGCGGCTTTAGGAAATACCTCAACGAGTCCTACGAGGGCACGACGCAAGACCTCATGGCCGAGCTTTTGGAGCACTGCAAGAAGTTCCGCCGCCTAATTGACGCTCCCATGGTTAAAAAGCACCTTAACTGGGCCACAGGCGAGACCGGCTTTGGCAAGGGTTACGGCGTCACCGTGGGCATGGCCACACAGTCGATGTATAACGCGGCTGTGGGCGCTACCGGCGGAAGGATGTTCCCCTAGGCGACGACGTGGGGCACTGCGGGACCCGCGGTGCGGAGTAGCGCTGCGAGCGGCGATGACGGCGATGTAGGCGGTACCGCCGCTAGCAGGCGGGAAGCTCCACTGTGCGCGTAGCCACGCGGCCGAGCAAGGCAGCTGAGTGGCTTGATAAGAGCATGCCGATGTTGCGGCGTGAGCACTCGTCCATCAAAAAGCCCCAAAGCTGCGCCTGCGTCACAGCATCGAGCATGGCCGAGACCTCGTCGGCAATCAAATAGCGCGGTTTGGCGGCAAGCGCGCGGGCGATGCAAAAGCGCTGCAACTGACCGCCGGAAAGCTCATGCGAATAGCGCGTCATCCACTCGTCTTGGATGCCCAACGCCTCGACGAGGCCAGCATTAATCGGCCCTGCCTCGAGCAATGAGTCCCGCATGCGCATGCGCGGATCGAGCGCTTGCTCGGGGTGTTGCCAAATCATCTGCACGGGACATATGCCGCGGCGCGGCAGGGGTTTACCGTCTACACTCACGCTTCCTGCCTGCGGTTTAAGGTAGCCGGCAGCGATCTTCATAAGCGTCGTCTTGCCCGTGCCCGACGGCGCGACGATGGCGACGCGCTCTTGCGGGGCGACCTCGAGCGACATGCCGTCAAGTACCTTAGCCGCCTTCCCGTAGGCAAACGAGATGTTATCGAGCTTGAGCATGGGCGCACTCCTCCCCACTGTCTTGCGGCGCTACAAAATCGTGCTGCGGCAGGGCATGCCACAACGCGCGTGAAAACGGATGGCGCAGCGTACTAGGGCTTGCAAAGGAGGCAACGCTTGTCTCCTCCACGACGGTGGCGTCCTTGAAGACGGCGATGCGATCTGCGTAGCGCAAGGCAAGCTCTATGTCGTGGGTGATGAGCAGCACTCCCCCGCCGCCGTTGGCAAAGACGCGCAGATCACCCATGACCTGCTGTGCCAGATGCTCGTCCAGACCGGGGGTGGGTTCGTCGGCGATGATGAGCTTTGGGTCGTCCATAAGCGCGCAGCACATGAGCACGCGGCGCGCCATGCCGCCGGACAGCTGATGGGGGTACATGCGCACTGCGTCTTGCCCCAAGCCGTAGCGTTGCAGCAACTCGAGCGCCTTTGCCTTGCGGGCCGCGCGCTTGTTCTTGCCCGCACCGCTCCCAAAGCCCGCCACTTGATCTGCCACGCGCATCATCGGGTCAAGGCAACCTGCGCTCTGCGGCACATACGAGATGCCGTTCCCGCGCAAGGCCGCCAAGCCTTGGGCATCTTGCTGTTCTCCATCGAACCAGATAGTGCCGCGTACCGTGGCGTTAGGCTCGTAAAGCCCCATGACAGCATCGGCTAGCAGGGTCTTGCCGCTGCCGCTTGCGCCCACGACGGCCACGAGCTCCCCTGCATGCACCGACACGCTAAGGTCATCGATGACGCGCACGTCACGCTTTGCGGCCTTAAAGAACGGCGCTTGGCTGTCGTACATAGAAAACGAGACGCTCAAATGCTCCACCGTAAGCAGGTGATGATGGCCCGGATGTGCAGAGTTGGCGGCATGCGTGTGGTGATGATGTTCTTGTCCGTCGTCATGCGGGCCATGCGGCGCAGCGGGTACCTCGGCAGATACCATCGGCTCCTCTGCCGGGCTCTCTATCGGC
>CAYQLX010000045.1:8271-9678 GCA_964418305.1 uncultured Coriobacteriaceae bacterium
GAAGGTGACGGAGGCCTCATGCAGGATGGCATGCGGGAAGAGCAGCACGAGCCCCACCAGGTACTGCGGCAAGACGTAGGGCAGCACGTGACGCACGGCAATCTTCAGGCGGCTTGCGCCCAGCTGGCGTGCCGCGGCCACGTAAGGCGCTTGGCGGCACTGTAGGACCTCGGTGCGGATTACGCGCGTGAGGCTGGGCCAGTGCGTGAGAGCCACGCCGATGCACACGCCCCAAAAGCCTTTGCCCAGCGCGTAGCTAATCAAGACAAGCAAAACGATGTGCGGGATGCCCATGCATAAGTCAACGAGCCACGTGACGACGGCGTCGGCGCGCTTGCCGCCCAAAGCGGCGACGCAGCCCAGCACCAGCGCAATGATTGACGACACAGCCGCGGCAGCCAGGCCCACAAGGACGCTCGTGGCCAAACCGGCTACCGTGCGCGCAAGCATGTCGCGTCCAAAGGCGTCGGTGCCAAAGGGGTGCTCAAGGCACGGCGCCAAGCTCTTTGCGGCAAAGTCGCTTACTTGGGCCGTGTCGTAGAGGCACAAGCCCGCCACTACGACAGCCGCGAGCGCCGCAGCTGCGATGATGCACGCCGCTAGGGTGCGTTTGCGGTTGGAGCTTTTGGCCGCGCGCTCCTTGGGGCGATAGAGAATCGGCTGCAGATCGCGGTCTTCTCGCAGCAATTTTGCGTTGCGCTTGCCTGTTGCTGGTGCGATAGCGCCCATGCTAGTCATACGCCTCACCTGCCTTGATGCGCGGATCCACCACGCCGTAGGCGAGGTTGGCCACGAGGTTTCCCGCAAAGACCAAAGCGGCGCTCACGAGCGCGATGCCCACGAGCAGCGGAGCATCGGCGCCAAGGCCGGCTGTGACAGCCGCCTGCCCCAGCCCCGGGTAGGAGAAGACCTGCTCCACGAGCACAGAGCCGCCGAATATCTCCGATATAGAGGCGCACTGCAGCGTGAGCGCGGGAAGCATGAGGTTGCGCAGGCCATGATGGCGCAGCGCGGGCCAAAGGCCCAGACCGCGCGAGCGCGCAAAGCGCATGCAATCGCCCTCTATGACATCGATGGCCTTCTCGCGCGTGTGCAGCGCGATGTTAGCGACGCCGGTGAGCGACAGCGTGAGCGCTGGCAGCACCATGCACTGCAGCGAGTCAAAGATTGTGGCATCGGCTGCGCTCACGCCAATCGGGACCGAGAAACCCATGGGAAACCAATGCAGCGCAACAGAGAAGACCATGAGCATCAAAAGCCCGATCCAAAATGCCGGTGTGGCGGCGATGAGATAGCAATAGCCCTTGACGATGCGGTCAATCCAGCTGCCGCGCTTAGCGGCGGCCAGCACGCCCAAGCAAAAGCCCAAAATGCCGCTCACGAGCCAAGCAAGCGCCATCATCGCCA
>CAYQLX010000045.1:9778-12975 GCA_964418305.1 uncultured Coriobacteriaceae bacterium
GACCATCCATGCCCGTGGGGGTGCGGCTTTTGGTTGGCCACGTCAAGGCCGCTGCGCTTGAAGTAGAGGTGATCGATGTTGGCAAGCCACACCCAGGTGCAAGCCCCCTTAGGCGCGATGCCATCGCCCGTTGTGGCGTCGTACTGCGCCAGCTTGTAGGCGCTGTAGGAGTCCTCGATCTTGGATGCGGCCAGGGCGTCGTCAAAGTGCGCGTCCACGACCTTGCTGTCGTAGGCGGCCACGTTGCCCCAGCCTGCGGAGTAGTTGAGCTCGTAGAGCTCAACCGGGCTGTTGCTGCCCCAGCCCCACAGAATGGGCGTGTCAAACTGATGCGGGTACAGATCGGTATCCCAATCCCCGCTTTTGGCCGTGACCTCTATGCCGATCTGGGCCATCTGATTAGAGAACTCGTAGGCGAGCGCCTGACGCGTGGAGTCGCCGGCAGCATAGAGTAGCTCAAAGCTCGCACGCACGCCGTCTTTAGTGCGGATTTTGTCGTCTGCGGTAACCCAACCTGCCTCGTCAAGCAGCTGCTTAGCGCCGTCTACGTCCAGGTCAACGTGCATGTCGTCGCTCGACCACGGCATGCCGTCGCCCACGCTATAGGCCGCCGCACCGTAGCCGTTGAGCACGTGCTCAATCATAAGCTCGCGGTCGCATGCCATGTTCATGGCGCGGCGGATAGCAATGTCGCAGGTCACATCATTGCCCACGTCGTGCTTAGCGCCATCCATGCCAACGCGCTGCTTGGAACCAACAGCGCGCGTAGGCAGGCTGATGCCGCGGGAGTCCACCGTGCTACAACTCAGAAGTTCGTAGCCTTGTGGCACGCTGTCGCTCATCGTGGCAGATGTGTAGGCGATATCCACCTGACCTGTCTGGCAGGCGGCAAGAGCGGCGTCTTCCTCCATAAAGACGACGGTGACCTGCTGCATCTGGGGCGCGTCGCCGTAATAATCCGGGTTGGCGGTAAAGATGACTTGCTGACCTTGGTCCCATTGCGCGAGCTTGTAGCGGCCACTGCCAATGGGCGCGGCGCCGTAGTTGGTACCGTAGGCGTGCTTGGGCACGATGCCCAGCACAGCAAGCGTGTAAAGCAGCGCGTTGTTGGGCTTGGCCATGTGCAGCGTGACGGTTGTATTGTCAACAGCCACAGCCTTCTTGACGCTGGAGAGGTCTGCCTGGGATTTGGCCGACGCATTAACAGTGTTGATGGTAAAGGCAACGTCGGCTGCTGTAAGCGGCTCACCGTCGGTAAAGTTCACGTCATCGCGAATGATGAAGGTCCAAGTGAGCCCATCATCGCTGCACTCGTAGGACGTGGCAAGATCGTTGACGAACTCTAAATTGGTATTCGTCGTGATGAGCGTGGATTGGATGAGCGGCTCGTGCACATGCTCGCCACAGCCCCAGGCGATACAGGGATCAAAGCCTGCAGATGGCTCCGAGCTCGGGGGCATGGCGACGATGACGGAGTCCTTACCCGCAGTGCTGGTGGCGGTACTGTCGCCAGACGAGGAGTCTTGGGAGCCGCTGCCACCGCAGCCAGCAAGACCTGTTCCGGCGATGCCAGCAAGCGCCGCAACTGCGATGCTCTGCGCAAAGGTCCTGCGCGAGATATCCCCCATTACGTTTCTCCTCCAGTAACACGAATTTTGATTTCGTGTTACCAGACTAGCAGAGCAATATGGCACGGGTGATGTCGCGTGTTACGAATCCCGGATTCGTCACACCGTATCGGCATACGGCTGCGGTATAGCTGGGATCGCTCCTTGCGCCGCCGGCCGTGCAGAACACCTGTTGCGCAAGTATTCACTTGTCGTGTTTTGGATGCTAAGATGAAGCCAACGACAGCCTGAGCCGCAATCAGGCGACGCCGTTTTTAGGGTTTGGCGCTAGATTGCTCTAGCGCCTTTTCTTTCGGCCATCGCCTTTGAGACAGGCCTTAACAAGATCGAGCACTGCTGTCGCAAGCGCAATAGACGCCGCTACGAGCTGCAGGATCGAAACTGCTAGGTTCATGGTTTCACCTCCCCTCATTGTGGAAGGCGTCGCCCGAACTCAGACTGTCGTGGCAATTTTCATCATAACAAGAACATTTGTTCAGTATAAGTCTTGACATTTAAAAATGTGCTTCAAATGCGCATATTCGCAGGTCACTCATCCGCTTACAGCTTTGAATAATTGTCGTTGTGTTGCAGGGCAAGACGCTGATAGAATGCGAGTTGTACGGAGGGCGCAGGGCACAGGCCGCGCACCCACCGTACCGACGGCGAGCAGCAAGCGGCTACACACCCGCGCAAGACGCAGGTAGCAGCAGCCGCGCGAGAGGTGCGCTGCCCGCCGGCGCCGGATGCTCCGGCACCTCTCGAGCAAAGAGAGGGATACGTCCACCTAACCCCTTCAAGGAAAGGAGTTAAGCGAATGAAGATTTCCTCCGTATCCAAGAAGGTGCTGGCCTCGGCGCTGTCTGCGGCCCTGGCGGCTGCCTTCGCCCCCCCCGCAGCCTTTGCAGCTAAAACGCCAGATACCACCAAAACCGTCGCCGTTACTTATGACGCTAACGGCGGCACTATCACAGGCACCACTGGCGAAGTCGTTTCCCTCCTAAAGGACGACGGCTATTACTACGTCCAACTGAAGGCCGATACAGCCGCCACTAGAACCGACGACTATACACAGAACACGAGCTACAAGTGGTTTATCGATGCAGACGGCGACGGCCGGCTCGACTACTACACAGAAGCCGCTTCCTTCGTGGACGATGACGACGACAGCAAAACCTACATCCAGGTCGCGGCTGATACCACTGCTGTCACCGTGAAGGCTAATTGGGACATGCCTGAGGTGAGCGGCTGCATCTTCCACGCGTCCGGTGCTGTCTATAGATCCGGAGAGTTCAATGATAACAACGCCGCGCAGATTGGCGTGATTGTCGGCAAGAATGCTATCGCGTCTCACAGCTACACCCTTGCATTGACTACCCCCGGCGGCACGAAGCTCACTAAGACCTTTGCGGCCAGCGGCGCCGATGCCCAAACCACCGCTTTAGCGTATATACACAGCTTCTACTTCACTGACAACCCAGCCTCCGGTGACAATCAAGCCACCTCAAAGAGCAACCTTGTCAGCGGCGACTACACCGTCGAACTCCTCGACGGCGACAGCGTCATCTCCAGCTATAAGCTGACGCTGTG
>CAYQLX010000046.1:0-12974 GCA_964418305.1 uncultured Coriobacteriaceae bacterium
CGTAGGATTCGTCGCTGTACCGTGGGGTCGAACAAGTTCGACCCCTACGTAAGAAATCCTGCGAGCCCTTGATGTTCGCATGTTTCCTCGTATGTAGGGGCTGAATTTATTCAGCCCCACGATGCAAGACGCGAAAACGCTGCGATGTCGCTGTAACGTGGGGTATCCTCTTAGGCTATGAGTGACAAAATCTGCATCGTATGCACAAACGACATCCACTGCGCTGTACAAAGCACCCCGGGTACGCTGGGGCTTGAGGGCATCGCTGGAGCGGTTTGCGCTTTGCGCGAGCGCTACGGGCACAACAGGGTCCTGCTCGCTGATAGCGGCGACGCCTTGGGCGTTGGGGCTTTGGGCTGTATCTCAAAAGGCGCGGTGCCCCTTGCAGCGCTTGCTGCTTGCGGGTATGCGGCAGCCTGTCCGGGCAACGCCGATCTTACCTTTGGCCTTGAACGCATGCGCGCTCTGGCCGCAAAATCGCCCTTTCCCTTCGTCTGCTGCAATCTGCTCGACGCCAAAAGCGGCAATCCGGTCTTTGCCCCGTATGCAACAGTAGAGGCGGCCGGCTGCAAGGTCGCGTTCGTGGGAACTGTGACACCCCTTGCGGCAAGCGCGCTCGAGGCGAGTATCTACAAGGACCCATCAGGTGCTCAGCGGGCGGATTGTTGTGCCGCAGATAACGGCACAGAGCTTTACGCGCGCATCCAAGCGGCCGTCGATAGTGCTCGTGCTGATGGCGCGCGCATCGTGGTGCTTCTTGCGCATCTGGGCCAGGCAGGGGAGAAGCCCTGCTTTACAAGCCTCGCGGTGGCGGCCAATACGACCGGTATTGACCTTATCGCCGATGCTCATTCGCACGAGGTCTACAGCCAGCGCGTGCAAAACGCTACTGGCGGTTGGGTGACTATCGTGCAAGGCGGCCTCAAGCTCGAGTGTGCTCATACCGTTGTCTTTGACTTGAACAGCGCAGAAGTGCAGGTAGAACGCATAGAGACGGGTGATTTCAAACCAGACGACATGGTGTCGCATGAGATTGAAGCCGCGCTGGACCCGTACAGGCAGTGTTTGGAGCGCGTCGTTGCTACGCTACCTGTATCGCTTGCGGCGCGTGACAGCAACGGTGGCTGGTTGGTACGGCGCCAAGAGACCAATCTTGGAGACTTGGTGGCCGACGCTTGGTGCGCTTTCTTTGGTGCCGATATTGCCTTGGTCCCGTCTTGGGTCATAAGGGAAGACCTGCCTTGTGGCCAGGTGACGATGCGTGACATCTTGGAGGTGTGTTGCCTAGGCCACGAGCTTGCCTGCGTGCGTGTGAGTGGCAAGGTGCTCGTTGATGCGCTGAGCTTTGCTGTGTCCAAGCTGCCCCGTGCCAATCGCTACTGGCTGCAGGTGTCAAGCGGCCTGTCGTTTTGCGTACAGACAGGCACGACGCAGGTATCTGACGTGCGCGTAAACGGGGAGCCTGTGCATGCGGACGCTTCCTACATGCTGGCAGGCGTCGACTTCATGGTTGACGGCGGTAAAGGCGGTTTTGGGATGTTCGCGTCAAGCGAGCCTGCACGCACGCAGATACGCCGTGTGGGCGACGCAGAGGCGCTTAGGGCATATCTTGAAAGGCTAGACACGCAAGACATCGCCACACGATACGGCAACGCAAACGGGCAAGGGCGCATCCGCATTATCTAGCGCCGCGAAAAATCGCGCTGGCTTGCTCAAGGGGGTCCATATGCCCCCTGCGTCTTTGCCTTGCCAGCAGGCAAGGCGCTATACTCAACAGGTTTATGTTTTGAGCACATCTGCTACCAAGGAGACATCGATGTCTGAAGTTCGCGTGCGCTTTGCCCCTTCGCCCACGGGTAAGCTGCATATCGGCGGTGCGCGTACCGCCATTTACAACTGGGCCTACGCAAGGGCAACCGGCGGCAAGTTTATCTTGCGCATCGAGGACACAGACCCAGAGCGCTCCACCCAGGAAAACATCGACCTTATCGTTCGCGCTATGCGCTGGCTGGGACTTGATTGGGACGAGGGACCCGAGGTAGGCGGGGATTTTGGCCCCTACCTGCAGACGCAGCGCTTTGACACCTACAAGGCCGCTTTGGACAAGCTTGTCGCAAGCGATAACGCATACCCCTGCTTTTGTACTGCAGAGCAAAACGAAATGCGCCGCGAGGCCATCCAAGCAGACGGCTTGGCCGCTCATCCTGACCCATGCCGCTGCATGGATTGCGATGAGCGCCAACAGCGCATGGATGCCAATGAGCCACATGTTTGGCGTCTCAAGGTGCCGCATGACCGCGGCATGATTACTGTGCATGACGCCGTTCATGGCGATGTGGACTTTGATGCTGCCTTGCAAGACGACATGATTGTCGTGCGCAGTGACGGCAGCCCCACGTACAACTTTGCCGTGGTCTGCGACGACGTCAATATGAAGATGACGCATATCATCCGCGGCGACGACCACTTCTCTAACACGCCGCGCCAGATACTCGTCTACGAGGCGTTGGGCTATCCCACGCCTGTCTTTGCGCATATCCCCATGATCTGTGGCCCCGACGGCAAGAAACTCTCCAAGCGCCACGGCGCGGCCAGCGTGGAGGAATACCGCGACATGGGCTACCTCAAAGATGGCCTGTTCAACTATCTGGCTCTTCTGGGTTGGGCGCCCGACGGTGAGACGACGATTTTCTCCCGCGAAGAGATGGCTAGTCGCTTTACGCTCGATCGTCTGAGCAAGAACCCTGCGAGCCTGGACCCCGAAAAGCTCGATTGGGTTAACGGCCAGTATATCCAGATGATGGGGGCCGATAAGTTTACCGAGCTTTTAGTGCCCTTGCTTGAGGACGCCGGCTATGACACTGCAGATAAAGAGCGCATCAAGAAGATGTATCCGCTCGTCATGGAGCGCATTAAACTCGTGAATCAAGCGGTAGATATGCTTGCCTACCTCTTTGTAGACGAGCTTGCCTACGATGAGAAATCGGTTTCCAAGATCTTGTGCAAGGAGGGGGCATCCGCCAAGTCCAACTTGCTCAAAGTTGCAGAGATCTTGCAGGACTGCGCTTGGGATAGCGCCTCTATAGAGGCTGCCATGCGCGCTTTGGTGGATGAGCTGGGCGTCAAGGTCAAGTTCGTCTTCCAGCCGGTGCGTGTCGCCGTCACAGGCAGCCAGGTGAGCCCCCCGCTGTGCGAGTCGATGGAGCTGCTCACACGCGAGCAGGTGCTTAATCGCATCGATAAGGCGGTTCAGATGGCCATAGACTAGGCGCGAGCGGCCTGTGTCTTTTCCAATAAGCTTTGCAACAAAAAGCCTCCCTGTAGACGGGGAGGCTTTCTTGCTCTAGCAATCCACCTTGAAGCTGTTGGCGATGATGCCGCCGTGGTCGAGCGCGATGACGCCCTCTTGACCCAGACGCACGTAGAAGCCGCAAATCTTGCCGTTGTACTGGTAGAACCCGGGCATCTGTTGCCAGCTCTGTGTTGCAGCGCCTTGGCTGTCTGGCAAGATGACGTCCACTTTGCGCGGAGTGTAGAACTCTTGGGCGATGTAGGCGTTGTCTATGTTGGCGTCTACGAGCCGCTCCCACTCATCCTGGCTAAAGTCCACGCCCGGATACACACCGCTTGCGCCGTAGTCGTCTTCTGGCTTAATGATCCAAGCGTCCTTATCTGCCTTGACGGCGGCGATGTCTAAAGACTCGTTGTCGCTGCGCAGACGATAGGTGGCCGGTACGTGTGCTTTGACGAACTCCCACTCCTCATCAGTGAGAAACTCGCGCGTCCTGGGGTCAAAAAGCGCCACGTTGACCATTTTGGAATGCACCACCGTCGTGCGGAAGTGCCCAATCAGGCACACCTTGCCAGCTGCGACGGCATCGATGAGTGCATCGCATTCCCCCGGGTGCTGGAGTATCTCGCTTGTGACGCTGCGGCGATAAATCGCGTTGATCTGCCTGCCGTCACTTGGGTCTATGAGACGCTCTCCGTCAAATTCAAAGCTGCGCACGTCGACGAAGCGCGCATCAATCCCCGCACGCTTGAAGGCTGCGATAAAGCGGTTAAAGTCGCTAAAAACGCCGCTTTCTTCAAAGTCGGTCACACACACGGTGGGATTTTCGGTATAGCAAGGGTCCTGCTTGAAGCTTTCCATAAAGGCTTCAACCCAGCTGTCAAAGAGCTCGAAGCGCTCTACACGGTGCTTTTGGGCAAAGCGTTTGAAGGTCTCTGTTTGCATGAGCGCCTCGCTTACCACGAGGTCGCGGCTCATGGCGCCCGAGCCATCGGTATTGAACTCGCAGAACTTGAACGAGTTGTCGCGCTCGTCCAAGAAGATGTCGAATCTGCCCATAGGGAGCTTTTCCTCATATCCACACGGCAGCAGGATGAGGCGCTCCACCTCGGGCGGGAAGCTAAATATCGTGCGATAAGAGGGGTCTTCGAGGAACTTGTCGATTACTTTGGTGAGGATGGTATGCGTGGTCGTGCAGACTTCTTGCAGGTAGCGCATGTCACTTGCGTTGAAGAGGTTAGGTACATACGAGAAGGCCACAGGCGCGCCGTGCACCCAAGCATCCGATGCTTCTACTGCTGCAAGGGAGGCCTCTTTGCCGGCTTGGTCTCCGTCAAGCGAGCAAACGATGTCTATCCACTCTTGGCGTTCGTATAGCATAGGGTATAACCTCTCTATCCGGTTTGCGTGGCTTATCGCCGTGACCTGCGAAAATGTGTTTCTGTCAGTATAGCGTTCGAGCAACTGACGTTGTTTGTTCGCGGTATGCGGCGTAATTTACTCGTATTCTGGTCTGAAAACGGTCTTGGTTTGGTCTGAAGTCTGTTTAGATTTCCCTGCAATCATCGGGATGTCCCGGCAACTTCAAGCCGTGGTTTCACGATAGGCTGTTTGAGGAAGTGATAAGCGATGGATTACATGGAGACGCTGCAGATGATCGTTACGCTTGACGATGAGCAAAGAGATGGCAGGCCCGCAAGCTGCCTAAGCGACGAGGATATAGCCGATTGCGCCTTTACCCAAGGTTGGCTTTCTGCTGCGGCCATGGCTGTGCGCAACAGCGCTGCGATGTTCGACAGTCCTAAGGAGGCTGTCGAGGTTCTCTACGACGAGTATGTGAGTGGCCAGGATGGTGCCGAGTTTGAAGAGGCTCTCTTGAGCCTTCTGGATGACGAGGGCGCCACAGAGCATTGGAAGCCCTTCGAGATGCACTCGCAGTACTGCAAGAGCGCCTATGAGGAGGACAACATTTCTCTTGGCTCGCGCGGGGAGGATGCCGCCTGTCGCTGTCTTAAAGCAAAGGGCTATGAGATTTTGGAGCGCAACTGGAAATGCCGCTTTGGTGAGGCAGATATCATTGCCATGGATACAAACGGCACCATCGTCTTCGTTGAGGTTAAGACGCGCCGCAGCTTGAATGCCGGGATGCCCGAGGAAGCCGTGAGCAAGGCCAAGCGCCGCAGGTACGAAAACATTGCCCTAGAGTACATGAGCAAAGCCGACTGGGAAGACGGAACCCCCGTGCGGTTTGACGCGATAGGTATTTGCGTCAAAGACAACGACCGCGCCATGCTCCGCCATCACATCGGTTTCTTTGATGCCTGCCGTTAAGACGACGCGCGCGTGCATGCGCACGTGCGCGCTCAAGGGCGTAACTCCCGTGCTCGTCACGGTTGAGATCGAGGTAAGCGGCGGCTTGCCGGGAATGTATGTTGTGGGCATGGTCGACACCGCCGTGCAGGAGGCGCGCCATAGAGTGCGATCTGCTATACGCGCGGCTGGGTTTGATATGTCCTCAGAGCGCCATATAGTCGTCAACTTGGCCCCGGCAGATTTGCGCAAGAGCGGCTCGGCCTATGACCTTCCCATAGCTATGGCGTACCTGATTGCCACCAATCAGATACCGGCTGGCGCGTTCAAGGACACCTTGGCCGTGGGCGAGCTCGGGCTCGAGGGCAGTGTACATGCCGTAGATGGACTCATTGCCTATGCTAAGTGCGCGCACGATATGGGGCTTGCGCTGCTTAGCGCCCCGGTAGAGATGGCCTTGCCTGATCTGGGTAACATGCGCTACCACTGCATCGCGCATTTGGGGCGCTTGCACACAGGCGAGCTCGACAGTGTCGTGCCCGGCAAGCGCATTCTGCCCAGCACAGGTATGGACTACGCAGACGTCGTGGGTCAGGAGCGCGCCGTGCGAGCAATGCTTATCGCTGCCGCAGGGCGTCACGGTGCCTTGCTCACAGGGCCTCCTGGCTCGGGCAAAAGCATGCTGGCAAGGCGTCTGCCGTCGATACTGCCTCCGCTTACTCCGCAAGAGCAGGTGGAGTCTGCCATCATCCACTCGGTTGCAGGCTATGACATATCACAGATAGAGGCAGGTGTGCGCCCCTTTAGAAGTCCACACCATAGCGCCACCATCGCGTCTTTGGTGGGAGGCGGAAATCCCATCCGCCCAGGAGAGGCCTCCCTTGCGCACAATGGAGTCCTGTTCTTGGATGAGTTGGGCGAGTTTTCTTCCGCTGCTTTGCAGGGGCTCAGACAGCCGCTCGAAGACGGCGAAATAGCCTTGTGTCGCGCCGATGGGAGATGTGTGTTTCCCGCGAGCTTCCAGCTCATCGCCGCCTCCAACCCGTGCCCTTGTGGCTTTTTGGGTGACCGCGATGTGAGCTGTAAGTGTACCGACCTCCAGATAAGCCGCTATCAGTCAAAGATTGGCGGCCCGCTCAAAGACCGCATCGACCTCGCATGTGAGGTCTCGCGTGTCGATCCGGCAAAGGTAATGGGTACGGGTAAGGGAACGAGCTCGGCGGTCTTGCGCGACATGGTTCTGGCTGCAAGAGAGCGTGCGATGCACAGGGGAGAAGCCGGCAAGCCGCTTTCATCGACGACGCCCAAGAGCATCTTGGATGCCTGCAAGCTGAGCAACTCGCAGCGCTCTTTACTCGAGGATGTGGCAAGGCGCCATCACTTGTCGGGCAGGGGGATCATCAGGACGCTGCGCGTGGCACGTACCATAGCCGACCTCGACCAAAGTGACGCTATGAAGGACGACTACTTGCTTGAGGCTCTGATGTATCGCGGCGCAGGAATTGGGGAGTGAGCATGCCAAGTCAAACACTAAAAGGCCCGCGCTTCGAGCTTACCATAGGCGATTGCGGCTACCCCGATGCTTTGCGTAGCATAGAGGAACCGCCGCCGAGGCTCTATGGCATCGGTAACCCCGAGGCCTTAGGGCCGTCGATTGCGGTTATAGGGGCCAGGAAGGCGACGCCGTACGGGCTAAGTGCTGCCAAGCGCTTTGCGGCACATGCGGCGCGCAGGGGCGTGCCCATCGTATCGGGCGGAGCTCGCGGTTGCGACCAGGAGGCGCATAAGGCAGCGCTTGCCGCCCATACGCCCACAGTGGTCGTGTTTGGATCTGGGGTCGACTTTGTCTATCCCAAGTGTGGCTTCTCTCTGTTTCAAAATGTCATAGACGCAGGGGGCGCTGTCATATCGGAGAACCCTTCCGAGTCTCCTCCGGTTGGTTTTGCGTTCAGGCGCCGTAATCGTATCATCGCCGGGTTGGCCATGCTTGTAATCATTGCCGAGGCAGGTCTTCCCAGCGGGACGTTTTCGACAGCGGATGCGGCCTTGGCCTCTGACAGAATCGTAGCTGCGGTACCAGGGTCGATCACGTCCCCCAACTCCAAGGGAGCCAACTACCTCATCGCCCAAGGGGCCGTGCCCTTGATAGACGAGGCCACCCTCGATGCGGCAATCGACGCGGCGTTTGCGCATCTTCCGTTAAGCGTTGCCCAAGCCATTCCGGCAGGCAAAGGGCCCAAACGCTGGGAGCGGGTGCTCAGGGCTGATCCTGTTCTCAATGCACTTGCGGCCGAGCCCTTTAATCCTGGCGAGCTTTGCGCTTACTTTGGGCTCAGCCCAGCGCAGCTCGCAAGTCGTCTTGCTCAATACGAGATGGACGGTTTGGTTGAGCGCGGACGCGACGGTCGCTACCAAGCGGTTGCGGGAGCCATCGGCGCTTGAGGCTATACTAAACCGGTAAATAAAGGCGTCTTAAAGGAGTCTCGATGGCATCAGAAGAGGTCACGGTTGTAGGAGCTGGGTTGGCAGGCTGCGAGGCTGCCTTGCAGCTGGCCAGTCGCGGCGTTGCCGTAAGACTTATTGAGATGCGCCCCGGCACCCAGACTCCTGTGCACTCCGGCGGCGCCATGGCGCAGCTCGTGTGCTCCAACTCGCTTAAGGGAACGACACCCGGTTCTGCAGCAAACGGCATCAAAGAAGAGCTCGCCTGCATGGGGTCGTTTTTGCTTGCCGCGGCAAAGAAGACGGCCATACCAGCGGGCGGCGCGTTAGCTGTGGACCGTGAGCTCTTCAGCGAGCAGGTAGAGGCCATGATTGGCGCCAATCCGCTTATACGCGTCGAGCGCCGCGAGGTCATGAGCATTCCAAAAGGCCCTGCGATTATCGCCACCGGCCCGCTTACTTCGGATGCCCTTGCCGCTGCTCTGCAAGAGGAGCTGGGTGGCGCCAGCTTGGCCTTCTACGATGCAGCGGCTCCCATCGTCGAGGCAGACTCCATAGACCGCGACGTCGTCTTTGCTCAGTCACGCTATGGCAAGGGTAAAACGGCGGATTACCTCAACGCGCCCTTTGATAAGGAGAGCTACGAGGCCTTCGTTACCGAGCTTATCGCTGCCGAGCGCGTGATTGACAAGCACTTCAAGCGTAGGGAGCTCTTTGCGGCCTGTCAGCCGGTGGAGGAGGTGGCGCGCACAGGGCTCGACGCCTTGCGTTATGGTGCGCTTAAACCAGTGGGCCTCATCGATCCGCGCACACAACGTCGCCCGTGGGCTGCCGTGCAGTTGCGTGCAGAGAACGCTCAGGGTACGGCCTATAACCTTGTGGGATTCCAGACCAACCTGAAGTTTGGCGAGCAGGAGCGCGTCTTTAGGATGATTCCGGGCTTGGAGCATGCCGAGTTCTCGCGCTTTGGCGTGATGCACCGCAATACGTTCGTGGACACACCGCACGTGCTTACCAAAACGCTAGCTATCCCTAGCAATCCTAACGTTCATCTGGCAGGCCAGCTCACTGGCACGGAAGGCTATCTCGAGGCAGTGGCATCGGGGCTCTTTGTTGCGCTCAATGTGTACGCACAACTCACGGGCGCTCCAAGCGTCATCTTGCCTAAGCACTCGTTTTTAGGGGCATTGTTTGACTATGCCACAGATCCTGCCTGCGAGGACTACCAGCCCATGCATGTCAACCACGGCATCCTCGAGCCCATCGAGCCCAAGATTAAGAACAAGACGGCAAGGCATGAGGCAAACGCCATGCGCGCTTTGGATGAGCTGCGTGCCTATGTGGAGCAGCGGCAGGACGTCTTCTCGCTCAAAGCAACTGCGTCGGGGAGTATCGATAGGCTGTGAGCTGCTTGGATGACATAACAGCGCGCTTTGACGAGGCGGGTTTGGATGAGCGTGCCGTGCGCTGGGCCAAGGAGTTTTTGCGCTGTCTGCTCGTCGAGCGCGGGTACTCGCCAAACACCGTGCGCGCTTACGCAATCGACCTTCGCAGCTACCTCGACTGGGCGCGCAGACAACAGCTAGACCCCTTGGAGGCTGGTCATCGAGCTTTTAGACGCTTCGTGGCCGAGATGGATAGGGCCGGCTACAGCAAGCGCACGGTGAGCCGACGTCTGTCTGCTGTGCGTTGCTTTTTTGACTTTCTTAACGTCCGCGAGGTGGTCTTGGGCAACCCTGCCGCTGCTGTTTCGACCCCCAAAGCATCGTGTGTGCTTCCTAGAAAGACGTCTGTGTCAGACGTCGAGCGTCTACTGGGCGTATGCGCTACCTCCGACAAGCCAGTAGACATCCGCGACACGGCCTTTCTCGAGCTCCTCTATGCCACGGGCGCTCGTATAAGCGAACTTGCGGGTTTGGCGGTGTGTGACATCAGCACTGCTAAGCGGCAGGTGCGCCTTTTGGGCAAGGGCTCAAAGGAGCGCTTTGTCCCTGTCCATGACCAGGCGCTCGCCGCCGTGGACCGTTACCTGTCCATGGCGCGCCCGCTTTTGCTCAAAGACCGCCTCACGGGGGCACTCTTTATCTCCACACGAGCTAACCCCATGAGCGCAGACGCTTTGCGCAGGGTTTTTAAGGCGCGCGCGGCACAGGCCGGGCTTGATGCGTCGCTTCATCCGCATGACATGCGGCATAGCTTTGCCACCGATCTTTTGGAGGGAGGAGCGGACCTTCGCAGCGTGCAGGAGATGTTGGGACATGCGAGCCTTTCCACGACCCAAATCTACACACATCTGTCGCTTTCCCATATGCGGGATACAGTAAAACAAGCTCACCCAAGGTCGTAAAGTGTGGTATAGTACTGAATCCGCGTGGCAAGAGCTATGCGGTTTTTAAGGTAATCAGCGGCTAAAAGCCGTTTATGAAGCAAGGAGAACGAGAAATGTCCAAGGTTTGCTCTGTTTGTGGTAAGCACCCCGTCGCTGGTCGCAGCATCAGCCACTCCCATCGTGTGACCAACCGCACCTTCCGTCCCAACATCCAGCGCGTTACGGTTGTAGAGCCCAACGGCCACAAGCACAAGGCCAACGTCTGCACCAAGTGCCTGAAGGCCGGCAAGGTCGTCCGCGGCTAAGTTTCTCTTTTTCTGCGTCATACCTGCTAGTTCCAAGAGGCCTGAGAGGGCCTCTTGTTGTTTGAGAGGGTAAAAGACTATGGCTTACAAGGCACCAAAGGGAACACAGGACCTCTTGCCGGCGCAGGCTCGCGCTTGGCAGGCGTTTTGCTCCAAGGCGGCAGAGGTGTTTACTCTTTACGGCTACGAGCCAATCGAGACTCCCGCCTTCGAGAAGTCCGAGCTGTTCTTGCGCGGCTGCGGCGAGACCTGCGATGCTGCCACCAAAGAGATATTCTCCGTCTTCTCCGTTGGCGCGCTTGCAAGCCTCAAAGAGGGTAGCGCGCTTAAGTCCGACCAAAAGCTCGCTTTGAGGCCCGAGGGCACGGCAAGTGTTGTGCGTGCCATCGCAGAGCACAACCTCGTGCCGCAGGGTGCAGCGCCGGCCAAGCTCTTCTACGCCGGCCCCATGTTTAGGTGCGAGCGCCCGCAGAAGGGCCGCTTGAGGCAGTTCCATCAGGTAGGCGTCGAGTGCTTGGGCGCAACCGATGCCTCTGCAGACGCCGAGATGATCATCATGTGCATGCGCTTCTTTGAGTCTTTGGGCATTGCTCGTGATTCCATGACGCTGCTCATCAACTCCATGGGAGACGCCACCTGTCGTCCTGCCTATACGCAGGCCGTCAAAGACTACATGCTTGCCCATAAGGATGGCCTGTGTGACGAGTGCCGCCGCCGCATTGACACCAATCCGCTGCGTGCCTTTGATTGCAAGAACCCTGCCTGCTATGAGGTTATGGAGCAGGCGCCGCGTTTTAGCGACCATCTGTGCGACGAGTGCAACAAGCGCCACAGCCAGGTCAAGGCTTATCTTGAGGCTGCGGGCATCTCCTACGTGGAAGACCCGCGCTTGGTGCGCGGGTTTGACTACTACACCGGTACGGTCTTTGAGGTCCAGGTCACAGAAGGCCTTGGCTCGCAAAGCGCCATAGGCGGAGGCGGCCGCTACGACGGTCTCATGGGCGAGGTCGGCGATAGAGACTTGCCGGGTCTTGGCTTTGCCGTTGGCTTCGAGCGCATCATGCTCGCCTTGGAGGCCCAAGGCATTAACTTGGACCCTAAAGCTCCGTCAAGCGTTTACGTCGCATGCGTGGATGACTCGGTACGTGCTCAAGCATTTGCCGTTTTGCAGCAGCTGCGCGACGCGGGAATTGTGGCCGTGAGCGATACTCAGGGCAGGAGCCTCAAAAGCCAGTTTAAGGTCGCAGGCAAGTCTGGCGCTGCGTTGGCCGTGGTCGTGGGCCCCGACGAGCTCGCAAGTGGTCATGTGACAGTGCGTGACTTTGCGACCCACGTCGAGACACTCGTCGACGTAGATAGTGTGGCCGCAGCCGTCGCGCCCATGCTGCAATAAGCAGCCGCGTAGCATTCGTTGCGCAAGCGGCTTGCCCCGCAGTGTAACTCGCTTGCCTATACTCCCTGCGTAGGCTACAGGTGCAAGGGAGGTGAGGACATGGGCAGCAAGAAACGACGCTCTGTCGCAAAAAGCGGCCCGCTTGTCATAGACGCGCGGACGGTGTGGCAGGCAAAAAAGCCGCGTTTTAACGGCTATGCCTGCGGGCATGGCAAGCACGGCGACGTCAAGTACAATCGCGCCAAGGCAAAGCAAGCTTGGCGCAGACAAGAAGATTTGAGGAGTCCCGGCAAGGGGCTCCTTCCCTTTATGGGGCCAGTAAACCCCGTCTGCGCTGTTTTCGCACGGCTATTTTGCTGCCATGTGCGAGGTTCGTGCCGCCAAACGCCTTCATGCGCGTTATCCTGTACGGACGTGTTTATATTGGACGGGCGGGCCACTGTCTATGGTCGCGCCCAAGATCTTAGGAGGGCATGCAGTGCCTACTGATTTTCTTAACGCTTACTCCATGCACACCCATACTTGCGGTCAGCTCACCGCCGCCGACGTCGACTCTACGGTCACGCTTTGCGGCTGGGTGGGCAAGCGCCGCGACCACGGCGGATTGATCTTCGTCGATTTGCGCGACCGCGCAGGCATCACGCAGTGCGTGTTCGACCCCGACCACGCGGCCGATGTCTTTGCTCTGGGCGAGAAAATGCGCCCCGAGTGGTCCATCAAGATTGACGGCTTTGTGCGCCTGCGCCCGGATGATACCGCCAACCCCAACCTGCCCACTGGCGAGGTCGAAGTTGTCGTCACTGGCTGCCAGATTCTCAACGAGTCGCTCACCCCGCCTTTCCCGCTGGAAGACGGCATCGAGACCGATGAGCTTACGCGCATGAAGTGGCGCTATCTTGATAT
>CAYQLX010000047.1:0-8254 GCA_964418305.1 uncultured Coriobacteriaceae bacterium
CCCATGAAATCAATCTCACCATTACAGAGCTTGTCATAGAGCTCCGGCCACCCGCCGTAAACGTACTCGTACTCCCACGAGGTGTAATCGGCGAGCTTGCGCAGGTAATCATAGGAGTAGCCGCTCTTGGCCTCATCCTTGCCGCCCTCTTGGAACGAGTCGCTAATGTACCAGCCCACGCGGACGGTCTTGGTCTGCGTTTGCGTGGCATTGTTGTTATTGTTGCTTGCCTTTGCGGCATAAGCCGGCGCAGGAATGATCATTGTAAATGTGAGAACGAGACAAAGGACGAAGCTAACAACAGAGCGCGGTGATATGGCTTTCATCATGCTTGCAGCCATGCCGTGCACGGCCTGCAATCCAATACGTCTATCCATATGAGCCCATCCCTTTGGCTTACTCGGAAATATCCCTCGTGCTATCCGTTCCACGCAAACTACAGTTACCAAACACAATACGCCATATTCGCGGCCAAAAGCATCTTGAATCCAAACACTTGTCGCAGAAAACGTTGGGCTTCTACCCTTGCAGGGCAGGGCATAGCAAGACATAGCGGCCAGTGCTTGGTGTGGGATTTGTGTGGGTTTGGGTTTGGGTTTGGCTGTAGAAACAAAAAACCGAGCCCATTGCCTGTTGGCTTTTGGGGCTCGGGATTGCTTTGAGGATGGTGGACCGTCAGGGGTTCGAACCCTGGACCTTGGGATTAAGAGTCCCCTGCTCTGCCAGCTGAGCTAACGGTCCGTGAAAACCTGGGGTGGCTGAAGGGATTCGAACCCTCGGTCTCCAGAGCCACAATCTGGCGCGCTAACCAACTGCGCCACAGCCACCGTGCGGTTTGCCACTGCGCCCCGTAAGGCGCGAGTAAGAATTATAACCAACCGCACATCGTATTGCCATACCTATTTTTCGGTTTCCAACCAGCGGCTTTAGCGTTGCTTTAAAGCCGTGCAGCAGGCGGTATACAGGCCTAGCCTTCCTCGTCTGTGCCGCTGTCTGGATCGGGCTCAGGGTCTGGAGTGGGCTTAGGAGCGGGGTCTATCTTGCCGCTGTCCTTCTTGCCAGAAGAGTCGTTTTTCTTGTTATTGTCAGTCTTGCCAGACGAGTCGTCCTTTTCTTTGCTCTCCTCCGAGGCGTCCTTTTCTTCAGCCTCTTCCTCGGCGGCTTTCTCCTCTTCGCTGTCATAGGCGTCGTCGCTGCCGTAGCTTTCTGCAAAGTCCCAGCCATCCTTGTAGGTGACCGTCTCATCTGTCGTGGGGAACTCCTCGAGCTCTGCCCCCTCCAGCACGGCGTCTGTGTAGGCGCGCCAAATGGGCGCGCAGGTGCTGCCGCCGTACAGGTACGTCGACTGCTCCTCACGGTAGCCGCTCCACACGGCCGTCGAATACTGCGGGGTTATGCCGCAAAACCACAAGTCGCGGCCGTTTTCTGACGTGCCGGTTTTGCCAGCGGCCTCCTGCCCGCACCAAAGCGAGGCAGAGGTACCGGTGCCATATTCCACGACCGTCTTGAGGATGTTAGTGGCCTCTTGGGCGATGGCCGCGCTGATGACCTGCTCGCCCTCGTTGACGCCCGAGTTGTAGACCTCGTTGCCGCGCGTATCCACAACAGAGAGCACGGCCGTAGGCTTGTGGTAGACGCCGCCTGCCGCGAGCGTGGCATAGGCGCTTGCCATCTCCAGGGTGTTGACGCCTTGCGCGCCCAAGCAGATGGACTCATAAGGTTGCAGCTCGCTGGTGATACCCATCGCCTTGGCCGTATCCACGATGCACTGCGCACCGATGCCATGCGCCAAGCGCGCATAAACGGTGTTGACGGAGTACGTGGTCGCGCTGCGCAGCGTAATGTTGCCGCTGCCCTCGCCCTCGGAGTTGCTCACCGTCCAAGTGGGCGTTATCTCTGCCGGGCTTGAGGAGTCTATGTAGGTATCGGGGCTTACGCCCTCCCCCATAGCGGCGATGAGCGTGAAGGTCTTGAAGGACGATCCCGCTTGGCGGCTCATCTGCGTGGCGAGGTTGAACTGGTTTTTCTTGTAGTTCTTGCCGCCCACCATGGCGACGATGTTGCCGGTAGAGGGGTCTATGCTCGTAAGCGACGCATCCATGTCACTATCGTATTGCGCCATGCCCTCTTTGACGGCCTTGTTAGCGGCCTTTTGAGCCTTGGGGTCGAGCGTCGTGTAGATGGACAGGCCGCCTTGCGACAGTTCAGAGATGTTGAACTCGTCAGTCTGCAAAAGCTGCTTGACGTAATCCACAAAGTACGGGGCGAGGTTGCTGTTGAAATTATCCTCGTTGCTCTTGTGCTTGTAGAGCTTGGGTTTCTCGCTTACGGCTTGGTCGTATTCCTCCTGGCTGATGTATCCATTGGAGAGCATGCGGCGCAGCACCAGGTGGGCGCGCTCGAGCGCTGTGTCATAGTGCTCGCGCGGGTTATTGGCGTTGGGAGACTGCGGGATGCCCACGAGCATGGCCGATTGTGCCAAGGTGAGCTCGCTTGCGCTGCATCCAAAGTAGTCTTGAGCTGCCGTTTCTATACCGTAGTTGCCATCACCGTAATTGATGACATTGAGGTACATCATCAGAATCTGGTCTTTGGTGTACTCCTGCTCAACCTTGAGCGCGATATACATCTCGCGCACCTTGCGCTCTACGGTGATAGAGCTCATCTCGTCGAGCAAAACCGTATTGCGCACGAGCTGCTGGGTAATGGTGGAGGCGCCCTCACGTGCTCTGCCAGTGAGGTTGTTAATCACAGCGCGTCCAACGCCCATGATGTCCACGCCGTTGTGCTGGTAGAAGCGCTCGTCCTCTGTGGCCACGGTGCCGTTGACAACGTAATCAGATACCTCGTTGCGGGCGACCTCGATGCGATTTTCCAGCGTGATCTTGCCCAGCACCGTTGTTCTGTCCGATGCGTAGATGGTTGAGTAACCCGATTTAGCATAGAGGTCTATGTTGGAGTAATCGGGTAGGTTCTGTAGCCATGACGTGCAGACGAGCACGACAGCAAGAATGCAGGCACCCGCAAAGGCTACGAGGGCGCCAATGATGCCCACTGTGAGCCCTACGCGCTTTTGGGCCTTGTTATGACGTGCGCGTTTGCGCGAGTTCTTAGACACAGATGCCTCCTTTGAGCACAATCCTCCTAATTATGACGCAAAGGCACACGCGCGCAAATCAGGCCATCGATTCCACATAGCTTAAAGGCGGCGGCTACGGTGGGGCGACCGCAGCTGCGGCTAAAAGACGCCGAGCTCGTTGAGCAGCAAGCTTATGGCGGCAACACCCAAAAACGCCGCAAAGACAAAGCGCAGTGTGCGCTCTGGGATGCGCGTCACGAAGCGCGCGCCAAACATGGCCCCGGGGATGGAGCCTACGGCCATGCAAATGCCAGCGAGGTAATCCACATTGCCCAGGCATACTTGCGTGACCACGCCGGGAATGGCCAAAATCAAGATGGCGATGAGGCTCGTGCCGCTTGCCTTGTGCATGGGAACGCCTAGCCATGCCGTCATGAGCGGCACCATGATAAAGCCGCCGCCCACGCCCACATACCCGCTTGCCAAGCCGGCGATGAGTCCTATGCCAAAGCCCGCAAGCCCTAGCTTGGGTGTGAACTTCCAATCGGGTACGGTAGGCGATGCTGCAGCAGCTGTCGTGCTGGCGCCGGCGTCTTGCTCGCCGTCTTGCACGTCGCTCGTCGTCATGACGGGGCGGCTCTCGCCGCTAGGTTTGCCCTTCTTGGGGAGCTTGATGGCCTTGCGCAGCATGCTAAAGGCGCTATAGGCGATGATGACCGCCGCGACGAGCATGATTGCCCAGCCAGGGCTCATGTTGCCGAGCATGGCACCAGCCGAGCTCGTAATCGCCCCGCCAAGGCCTAAACACAAACTGAGCTTGGGCAGCGCCGTCTTGTTGCGCAGATGCGCGATGGTGCCGCCTATGCTCGTAAAGACGATAGTAAAAAGACTCGTCGCAGACGCCGTTACGGCCTCCAAAGCAAAGCCGAGCCTGAGCACCGGCACCATAAGCGTGCCGCCACCTATACCCAAAAGCCCGCTAAAGATGCCGATAACAAAGCCAGAGACAACGAACAAAACAATCTGAATTGGATCCAACACTGCTCCTAGCACGTGTAAGTTGCTTTCAAGTCCAATGCTACTCGCAAATAGACGCGGCAAGTGATGCCGTATCGCAGGCGGCATAGCTAAAGCGCACTTCTTTGAGCGCTGCCTCGGGGTGAGTGAAAACAATCTCTACCTGGTTGGCAAAGCCACTTTGCAGCAGCGCATAGGCGTAGACGCTTGCCTGCAGCTTATAACGCTCACGCAGTTGGGCTTCAGGCGCGCCCTTGCCTGTCTTGTAATCCACAACGAGCACATTGCCGCCGCGCTGGTCGTAGCACAAAAGGTCAATAAAGCCTTCCACCGCTATGCCGTCCACGTTGGTAACAAAGGCATGCTCTGACAGGTGATACTCAAACGAGCGCGCCTGCGCGTACAGCGGCGAGGCCATCCAAGACATGACGGCGTCTTCCAAGCGCACAAGGTCTGCATCGTCTAGAGCATAGCGCCGTGCTGCAGCGGCGATGCGCGCTTGCAAGGCTGCATTGCCGGGCTCCAAAGCGCTTAAATCGCCCTGGCTGGCAATCCACTGCGCGACGAGGTGGAACGCAGAGCCCACAACAGACACTGTCTCCGGCTTTTTGTCGCGTGATCGCAGTGTTGCGAATGCGCCGCGCTCTGCTGGCACCGCATCGGCACTTGCCTCTGCGGGCGCTGCCGCGGCTTGGGCCACTTCAAGCACGGTTGCCTGAGCCTCCGCGCGCTCCTTTCTCTGACGTGCGATTGAGCTATAAGACGCAATATCGCCTGCTTGCTGGCTGCCCGCTGTGCACGCAATCTGCAGGGCCGCCTTATCGGCAAGAAGGGTATGCACGCGGCGCGGCTGCTGCGGGCGAGTTTGCTCGGGCGTCTGCCCATCGTCTTGGGCTTTTGCCTCTGCCTGCGCGCTGTCTTGATTGCTGCTGTCGTGCTCTGCATCGCGCTCCACATAGGCGACCTCTTGAACCACGCACTCCACCAAGCATCCTGTGTCCAGAGCAAAGGTGCCGCCCTGCACGGGAAAGCCGCCAGGAAAGAGCGCGCCTGCTACATCGCCAAAGAGCCCGGCAGAAGGCTCGCCCTTGGAGCCAAAGCCCTTGTCGCAGCTAACCAAGATGAGCATGTCGCGCGCACGTGTGAGCGCCACATAGAGCAAGCGCTGCGCCTCTTGCGACTCGCGCCGCGCCTTAAGCTGCATGGCATGGGCGCCAAACCCCACGGCATCGTGTGCCGCAGCCAAGCTATCAACCTCTGCACCGTAAGATGCGGCATATTTCCTGACGTCGTCTTTGCCCTCCCCGTCATAGAGAGGGGAAAGCGCCATATAGCGCTTGCCATCCTGCGTGAGCACCACGGCTTGCTTGGGGCTGACAGCAGAGCTTGCGCTGCGCGCGTACTGAGCCACGGCCACGATAGGAAACTCCAAACCCTTGCTCGCATGGATGGTCATGACCTGGACTGTGTTGTTTCCCAAGGCGACCATGCGCCCCGGTTTGCCCTTGGCGCCACTGCCCTCTTGGGCCATGTCACACATGGTGCTAAAGTGTTCGCCCGCGCTCACGGCGCTGGGGCCTGCTTGCTGCTCGAAGTCTGCCACGAGGTCTATAAAGCGCTCGATGTTGGCGGCCTTGGCAAGGCCCGCAGCCCCGCCGTGCCGTAGCTCCTCAAGCCAACCGCAGCGCTCCAAGACGCTCGCGATTACCAAGTGCAGCGGCTTTGCACTGGCTTGGGCGCGGGCCTCACTCAGGATCTGATATGCCCTGACAAGCGGATCTTGACTGCCTTGGAGCAAGCGGTGCGCCTGATATTCCAAAGCGTCAAAGAGGCTCACCTTAGGGCGCGCGTCATCGGGCGCTGGGTTCCTCAGCTCGCGCTTAACGATTATGCGCAAGGAGAGCAAGTCTCCATCAGATATGTCAAAGAGTGGGGATGCAAGCACAGACAAAAGTGGTTGGTCATCATCCGGGAGCTCGAGCACGCGCGTGAGTGCCGTCATGGTGAGCACCTCTGGCTGCAGGTAAAAATCGCTACCGCCGCTTACGGCGCAGGGGATGCCGCGCTCACGCAGAGCCTCAAGATATGGCCCGGCCTGCTTTGTGGAACTCATGAGGATGGCCATCTGCCCGTAGCTTGCGCCTTTACTCGCAAGCTCTTCAAAGCGCTTGGCTATGAACTGGGCCTCGGCAAGGCGCAGGTCTGCAACAGACGTAGTGGCACGCCCGCTGGCAGACTTCATCCCAGCGGCAAGAAACATCGTCACACGCGGCGCGCCGGCAGGTGCCCACGGGTAGTCGCGCACGTTAGCAGGACCCGCGCTGATGCGCAAAAACTCACTGCCAAAAAACGTCTGCTTGGAGAAGATCGACTCCACAAAGGCCAGAATGTCCGGATGGCTGCGGTAGTTGACATCAAGCGACACTTCCAAGCTGCCGGCCTCGCGCATCTGCGCACGCACGCTACGGTAGGTCTCTAGGTCTGCGCCCCTAAAGCCGTAGATGCTCTGCTGCGCGTCACCCACAGTGGCAAGTGTTGTGAGCGCACTGTCGCAGAAGCTCTCCACGATACGCACCTGCAAAGTATCCGTATCTTGGAACTCGTCGACCATGATGCTGCCAAAGCGCTTGCGGTAGTGATCTGCTATAGAGGGGTTTGCCTCAAGCAGGCGGTATGTACTCATCAGCAGATCGTTGGTGTCCTGCACGCCGCGTGCGCGCTTGAGCTCTTGGTGGCGTGCGGCCGCGTCTTGCGCCAGCTGCAATGCCAACTCGAGTCTGCGGCGCGCCTGTGCCGTGAGGGCCTTTGCGCGCGCATCTGCCACCAAGTCAAAGGCTTGGGCAAAGTCCTCCCTAAAGGCCTTTTTGAGTGCGCCGCCCTTGGGTGGCGCCACGTCTACAAGCTCGCATGCCACGTCCTCCCAGCTCAAGTCATCGCAGGCTGCCAGATAGTTGGCAGCGGATATCGCGAGCTGCAAGCGCTCTGTCTGCTTGACGCATGCCGCGCTGGGAGACTCCCTCAAGCCCAGCTGCTCAAGTGATGCAAGCACCTCTTCTAACGATGCGGCAAGCCCGCGCATGGCCGCAGTGGGGTTGCCGGCGACCTTGGGCCCCAAATTAAACTCGGCCACGCCATCTGCCGCCATCTCCACGATGCAGGCAAGCTGCGACACGAGCGCGCATGCCGCTGTGGGACCAAAGGCCTCGACGAGCTCCTCCATAGGCTCGCTGCCCAAGGCGTTATCCACCGCCTGCTGCAGCAAGGCCTCGCTTTCCTCCTCTGCCAAAAGGGGCATGCCCGGGTCTATGCCCGCCTCGAGCGCGTGGGCACTCAAGATGCGGCTGCACATCCCGTGGATGGTCGATATCCATGCGCCATCTATGAGCAAGGCGGCGTCTTCCAAGCCCTGCGCGCGCAACTCTGCGCGCACGCGGCCCAATAACTCTGCCGCGGCCTTATTGGTGAAGGTGATAGTGAGCACGTTGTCCACGCTCTCAAGCAGCGGCCCGCTTTGAGCAGATAGCCCATAGGCGAGGCGCTTGGTGAGCGTGAAGGTCTTGCCGGTGCCAGCGCCGGCTTGAATGAACAGCGCGCGATCCTTGCACGTAACCGCTTGCTCTTGGCTTGGTGTCAGCTTGCTCATGCGCCCCTCCTCTCCTGGCAAAAACCCGCCGCCAGGCAGTACTCGCAGGCATCGTCGCACAGCGGGCGCGCGTCGATACATCCAGCGCGCATCTTGTCCATCAAACCAGCGACCGTCTTCTCTACCTCATGCAGGTAATCGCGATAACCTTGCAGGCTTGCCGCACCGGGCAAGCCATCTTGCTTGGCGCGCACTACCTCCAGCGGCCCCCAATCGATGCCCGCCTCATAAACTCCGCGCAGCATGTTTTTGGAGTAGCTGCGGTAGACGCTTCCCACCACGGTCACGTCTTGCCCTTGGCCCTTGAGGCAACGCTCGACGAGCAATGCGTAGATATCGGTCTGGATCCTGTTGGCAAGCCCGTTGTTGTTGGTGGAGCTTAGGCCATAGCCGCTTGCCAAGCCCGAGAGCTTGTAATCGATGACAACGGCACGACCATTGGCATCTACGTCAATGCGATCAACCTTGCCGCGCACGCGCACGCCAGCATAAGTCATGGGGCGGCCTTCATCATC
>CAYQLX010000047.1:8354-9645 GCA_964418305.1 uncultured Coriobacteriaceae bacterium
GCTATCTGGTCAAAGGGCTTGTCGAGCGCATTGGCCCCTATGCGCCTGCAGACAAACCAGCGGTAGGGGCAACGATAGTAGTCCTCCAAAGCTGTGGGGCTAAAGGCCTCATTGAAGTTGTCATAGTCCGGGAAGAGAAGGTCCAACGCCTCGGGCGCTACCTGCGCGCGCATAACGTCAAAGCTGGCCGCCGTATCTGGCGCAGCGGCGCAAAAGACATCTGCCTCGCAGATACGCAAACCGCAGCCAGCCTCGAGCAATGCGCTTGGAAGCTCGTGCACGGCACTATCCTCATCTTTATCTGTGCGATATGCGCTCATAAGCTCGTCCCAAAGCGCGCTTTGGCAGGTTTGCTCACCCTCTTTGCTGTGTGTGAGGCGATAGCAAGCAAAGCCCTTGCCGGCTGCCTCTATAGCATCGAGCAAACAGACGCGCTGCTCGAGCGCCTTGTCCTGCTGCGTCTTTGCCCCCATTGTGGCCAAGATACCGTCAAAAGGCGACGGGGCCGCCGCCATGGGGTAGCTGTCCTTGTCCAAACGTGCGAAGACGATGTAATCCACGTTGTCTAGCCCGCCAATCCCGGTGGCGCCGGTGACGAGCACTTGGTCTGTATCCGTACCGCAAGAGATGCACAGCTGCACAGGCAGGGCTGCTATATCCTCCAGCGCGGCGTCTTGTCCCAGCTCATCGCACAGGTCCAGATAATCCAGCACAGCGTTAGCGCATGCGGCGTCGCAAGTAAGGTCACAGCTGCCTGCAGGAGCCGCTTTTGCGTTGTCGAACATGAGTCGCACGCGCTCTGCGAGGTTGGGCTGTGCCATGAGCGGGCGCAAACGCGCGAGTTTATCGTCCCAGACCTTGGAGCCCACCTTGCCGCTAATGCCGCCCGTCAGGTCTTTGAGCCTGGCCTCATGCGTTGAGCCGGCCTGGGAGCGCCACGTAGCGGCAAAAGCCCTAGCTGTTTTGTCGTCCAAACCGCTATAGGGTGAGCAAGCAAAGGCCATGCTGTTAGTGCAGCCGTCGTCTTCTTGCGCAAGCAAGTGCTCCAACTGCAAAAGCGCAGCACCAAAAGGCGTTTGCTGTAGCGTGAAGTTGATCTCACAGCGCGCAGGGATGCCCTCTTTGGCAAAGGCACCGGGAAGGCTTGCAGGGATGGCGGCGGCGCTGGGAAACACGACGGCTATGTGCTGTAGTGCCACACCCCGTGCCAAGGCGTCTTTGACCATGCGCACGATAGCAGCGTCCTCTGCGTGGGTGCCCAACACCTCTACTGCCGTAAAGCAGCCGCTGG
>CAYQLX010000047.1:9745-12938 GCA_964418305.1 uncultured Coriobacteriaceae bacterium
CTGCACTGCCACTGGCAGGCTCCAGGCAGGGCAGTTGACGTTTAAGGCAAACGAGATGCGCGTCGCTTTGGTCGAGAAGTTGCACTAAACGCTCGCAGCGCGCAAGGCTCAAATCTGCGCCAGCAAAGACGATGGCACGTCCCGTCTGCGCGGCGGCGATCTGCGGCAAAACGGCATACGGTTCTGTGAGACCCGCCTCCTGCAGCTTGGCGCTGTAACTGCCAAGGGCGTCTGCCACGTCTTGTTTAGGCACGTTGCCGCCCAAAGCAAGAGCGTCTTGCACAAACGAGGCAAACTGATCCAAGTACTTGCTCGACGGATGCAACCCCGTGAGCTTGGCCAGCACCGGGCGCAACAGCAGGTGGCGCTGCTGAGCGCCAATCAGTTTGGTGCCGTCTCCCCAAAGCTCCCATTGAGCCTCAAGCCAATGGGGCAGCGTGCTGACGTTTGCCCCTACAACAGACAAGCCAGCAAGCTGCTTTTTAAAGCGCACGGCCCAATCGTTGCTTGCGGCAATGACGTCCACGCTAGGGTGCTCCTGCAGCAAGGCGAGCACCTGGCTTGCGGCGGTATCTGCAAGTGCACGCTGCGACGTGCAGGTGACGATTGCTATGCTCAAGGGCCTTTCCCTCCTGTAGATGTCTTCCTTACCGATGATAACCTTGAGGTGTGACGCAAAAACGCATCGGCAGTACCCGTCTGCGCAAGCTCGCTTGAGCCCGCTTTAAAACAGCACGCCTACACAAGCCCCAACTCCAAGGCGATGTTTCTAGCCTCTGCGCGGCGCTTGCAGCCAAGCTTGGCAAAGATGTGACTCACATGCGTCTTGACGGTGGGCAGCTTGACCCCCAACGCACGGCATATATCTGCATTGGATTTATCCTCGCACAAAAGCTCCAAGACGCGCTGCTCGCTTGGAGTGAGGGGGTTTTCCAAGACCTCGCTAAAGCGTGCAAACGCCGGAAACGTTCCAATCTTTCCTGCAACAAAATCGGCCAGCTGGCTGGCAAAGGGCTCTTCCACCGTGAGGTTGGCCTTGGCAAGCAACGGGCGCAGTAAATCGCCAAACTGCTCAAACATCGCTATGTAGCCATAAGGTGCGGCGATATCCACCGCCTCCTGCAAGACGCGCTCCCAGCTTGGGCCGGCGAGGTTGTAGTGACAGATGGCCACGATAATGCAGCAGAACGCGTCGTTGAGTATACGTGTGCGTCCTGCAGTGGAGCGCTCTACGTTGTCGATGGAATACAGTGCCTTGCGGTACTCACCGCGCACGGTATAGGCAAGCGCCTGGGTCATGTAAAGGCCGCTTTGATCGGGCAGGGGTGGCGCGAACACAGGGCAGGACTCGGTTGCGAGCCAATCAGAGACGAGGCTTTCCTTCTTGGTGTAAAGCGCGATGCGGCAGCGCAGCGTGCGTGCGCGCTCCACGAGGTCTTGGCTGGCACCTTCTACCCCGTTAAAGCCGTCGAGCATAGCGTCCACTGCCTCGAAGGCGGCCTGTGCGTTGCCAAAGTAGAGCTCGCCGCGGGCGATGACCGAGTTGACGGCGAATTCCATGTCGTAGAGGCGCTCACGGCGAATGGCCGGCAGCGCTCGTGAAAGCTCGTGCAGCTGATACTTCTTGAGTCTGCCTTGCGCAAAGGCATACTCGATGCCCGCAAAGCGCGCAAAGAAGGTGCCTTGCTTTCCAAAGACGCGCTTGAAAAGCTCCTCGTAGGGTGTGAGGTCTCCGTCTTGCTCGAGCATCAGGGCAGAGAAGTCCTGGACAGCGCTCAAAAAGCCCGGCGTACCACCAACGATAGAGCACAGCGGCGGCTCCATCTGCGTCTGGTCCAAGACATCGCACATGTCCTGAAGAGCCTGTATGTAGCCGCCCGAGCCATACTGCGGCAAGACCAGACGCAAGAAGGCATAGCGTACGCGCGCGTCGCTGCGCTTTTGCTGAGTGTTGCGCTCGTCATCAGCAAACGCAAGCAGCTCGTCGCGCCAGGCCTCTCCTTCCTGGGTGCGCATCTGCAGTGAACACAAAACGCTCATGCCGTAGATGAGCAGAGGCGAGCTGATTATGCTGTCGCGCGTTATGCGCAGGTAGTAGGGCTCGGCGCTGCGGTAGTTGCCTATGCGCAGGTAGGAGCGCGCGTTGTCTATGAGCTGCTGGCGTATCAGGTCTTGGCGCTGTGCCTTCTCGTAGCATTCCAGCGCAGGCGCCACCTCGCCTTTTTGGACATAGTAATCGCCCGCGAGCACATATATCTCCTGACGCTCGTCATCGCCGATTTTTGCCTGCGCCCAGCCCTCAAGCGAGCGCCTCCACAGCCCGCGAATCCGCAACTCGCCGTTATGCGCGGGGTCCGGCTCAAAGGCAGAGCTGGTCTTGCGCAGGTGCTCCATGCGTTGCCCGGAGGAAGGATCGTCTGTGATGATGTGCGCGAGCTGTGGCGTGAAATGCTCAAAGAGCAGCAGGCGCGCGACCATGCGCTTTGTTGGCTCGTCGAGTCTGTCAAAGACCTCTGACCAGAAAAAGTCGCGAACCTCGTCTTCAATCTCATAGTCAAAGCTCGCATCGTAGGCCCTCCCCTGGGCGAGCATGCGCGCGGCAACAGCAACGGCTAGCGGGTAGCCGTTTGTGTGCTCAACCAGGCGGTTGAGGTCTGAAGAAGATATGGCCACGCCGTAGTCGTTTACCAAGCGCGCGATGGTCATGGGGGACAAGAATAGGTCCTCTTTGCCAAAGACGCGCACCAAGCCGCGGATTCTGTAGGAAGAAAGCCATGCGGGTACGCTGCCCCTGGCAAGGACGATAATTCGCATGTTGGGGACGCTGTCCACGAGCGACCTTATGCAGCGCACCGTGTAGCTGTCCTCTATTTCCTGCGCATTGTCCAGCACGATGCAGTCGCAATTGCGCGCCCCTATGAGCTCGGCCACCTTGAAGCCTGCGTGCGCATCGAGGTAATAGAATGACTTGCCGCCCAAAAGCTCGCGCGCGGCAACAGTCTTGCCGCTGCCACAGTAGGCTGCAAAAACGATGACCTTGCAGCTTTGCCATGCGTCGTCAAAGGCGCGCTTGAGCGGGCTGTTGAGCCTGATGGGGATGTTGATCGGGGGAAAGTCCTTCACGCATATCATCCTTTGGTCTGATGTCTTCTCTAAGACTTTAGCATGCACCACGTCCTATCATCTGCACGCC
>CAYQLX010000048.1:0-4094 GCA_964418305.1 uncultured Coriobacteriaceae bacterium
AGCTGCTTTTAACGTAGAAGGAGAAACCAATGCATGTTTCTATGAAATGGCTGAGCGAATACGTTCAAGTGCCAGATGACCTGCAGGCGTTTTGCGATAGGCTCGACCTCACCGGTACCGGCGTTGAGGGCTGCGAGACCGTCGGCGCGAGCCTCGAGGGCGTCGTGGTAGGCCATGTGCTCACCTGTGTGGAC
Organism: uncultured Coriobacteriaceae bacterium; assembly: GCA_964418305.1. Taxonomy (GTDB): domain Bacteria; phylum Actinomycetota; class Coriobacteriia; order Coriobacteriales; family QAMH01; genus W2P13-069. Next base: position 195 of record CAYQLX010000048.1, read on the forward strand.
CATCCGGACAGCGATCATATGCACGTGACCACTGTCGATTTGGGCAATGGTGAGGAGCCCGTCCAGATTGTGTGTGGCGCGCCTAACTGCCGCGCCGGCCTCAAGGTTGCTGTGGCCACCATCGGCACGGTGCTGCCGGGCGACGTCAAGATTAAGAAGAGCAAGCTGCGCGGCCAGGCGAGCTGCGGCATGCTGTGCTCGAGCCGCGAGCTTGGCCTGGGCAGCGATCACGAGGGCATCATGGAGCTCCCCGAGGACGCGCCCGTGGGCATGCCTTATGCCGATTACCTGGGTTTGGCTGATCAAGTGCTCGACCTGGAGATTACCCCCAATCGTCCCGACTGCCTGAGCATGAAGGGCTTTGCGCGCGAGGTAGGCGCCATGTACCACGTGCCCTGGAGCTACAAGACTCCCTGCGAGCTGCCCGGCGCCCAAAACGACGAGCAGGTCGCAGACATCGTCGACGTGACCATCGATGACGATGAGCTGTGCCAGCGCTACACCGCCCGCGTTATCCGTGGCGTCAAGGTGGGGCCTTCGCCCGATTGGATGGTCGAGCGCCTGGCCGCCATGGGCTGCCGCTCCATCAATAACATCGTCGACGTGACCAACTACATCCTCTTCGAGCTGGGCCAGCCGCTGCACGCCTTTGACCTCAACGCGTTTGCGCCCGACGCAAGCGGCAAGCGCCACGTAGTGGTGCGCGCGGCGCACGACGGCACTAAGTTCACCACGCTTGACGGCACCGAGCGCGAGCTCACAAGCGATATGGCCATGATTACCGACGGCAACGCCGATGTGGCGCTGGCAGGTGTCATGGGCGGCCTTGAGTCCGAGGTCACGGATGCCACCGTGGACGTCTTGCTGGAGAGCGCCACCTTCTCCACGGCGCATACCAGCCGCACGAGCCGCAATTTGGGTCTGGTGAGCGAGGCGTCCCTGCGCTACGAGCGAGGCGTGGACGCGAGCACCTGCGATGAGTATTCGCAGATCGCTGCAGCCCTCATGGCAAGTGTGAGCGGCGGCACCGTGTGCCAGGGCGTCGTGGATGTCTATCCCGTCAAGGCGGCCGAGTGTGAGCTCACCCTTCGCCCGCAGCGCTTGCGCAAGTTCATCGGCGCAGACATCACCGATGAAGAGCAGATCACCATCCTTACCGATCTGGGTTGCCGCGTTGAAGGCAAGCCCGGCGACGAGCAGCTCACCGTTTTTGCGCCTACCTTCCGCCCGGACTTGGTGCGCGAGATTGACCTCTACGAGGAGGTCGTGCGCATCTGGGGGCTCGACCGCGTGCCCATGACCCTGCCGGCCGGCAGCCAGGCAGGCGGCCGCACGCAGGAGCAGGAGCGCCTGGAGCTCATGAGCCGCACCTTGCGCGCCTGCGGCCTTAACGAGACGATGACTTACTCGCTGGTTGACCCGGCAGACCTCGACCGCCTGCGCATGCCGCAGGGCGACCGCGGCGAGGCGGTAGAGATCATCAACCCCATGAGCAGCGAGCAAGCCGTTTTGCGTCGCAGCATCATCCCTGGGCTCATGCGCAGCGTGGGCCACAACCAGGCGCGCGGCGTCAAAAACATCCAGCTCTTTGAGCGCGGCGTGTGCTTTGGCGCGGCAGAGGGCCGCAAGAACCCCAAGGAGCGCATGCTGCTGTCTGGCGTTATGTGTGGCTCGTTTGTGAACCCTGGCTGGAACCAAGAGGCCGTTGAGCTCGACTTCTTTGACGCTAAGGGCGCGGTGGAAAACCTCCTGCGCGAGCTGTGCGTGACTAAGGTGCGCTGGCGTGCCATGGATGCAAGCGACGCCCCCTGGCTGCAGCCCGGCCGTGCGGCTGAGGTGCTGTCTGGCGGGCGCGTGCTGGGCTGGGTTGGAGAGATTCACCCGCTGGCCTGCGCGGCGTTTGAGGCGCAAGGCCCTGTGGCCGCCTTTGAGCTTGAGGTGAGCGCCCTGCAGGGCGTGGCAAGCGAGCAGCGCCCCTACGTGGACGTGCCTGTCTTCCCGGCCGTCGAGGTTGACCTGGCCATCGTCGTGGACGAGGACGTGACCTGCGAGCGCATCGTCCAGTGCATCACCAGCGCCGGCAAGCAGCTGCTGGAGAGCGTGAGCCTCTTTGACGTGTATCGCGACCCGATCCGCGTGGGTCTGGGCAAGAAGTCGATGGCATTCCGCCTGAGCTATCGTGCGGCAGATCGCACGCTCACGAGCGAAGAAGTGGACCATGCGCATGCCAAGGTCGTCAAAAAGCTCACCGGCGCCACCGGCGGAGAGATTCGCAGCTAGCAGCTTGGGGCTGGCAGCTGCCGGCGGCCGCAAGCAGCTGTAAGGCGGCGATAGGCTGACGATGAGGGCGCGTTGCCGTAAGGCAGCGTGCCCTTTTTGCTGCCGATAAGCTGCGCTCTGGGCATAGCTGCCGTATACTTGCGCCCATGAGTAATTTTGAGAACATGCTCGTCATTGCAAATCCCACGGCCCAAAGCGGCGCGGGGGAGGCAGCGGCCAAGCAGGCAGAGGCCCTTATCCGCAAGGCCTGCGGCCAGGGCCCTGACGTCGTGCGCACGCGTCATGCCGGCCACGGCATACAGCTTGCCGCCGCTATGGGCGCAGACTACGACTTGGTTGTCGCTTTAGGTGGCGATGGCATCATCCACGAGGTCGCAAACGGGCTCATGCAGCTGCCGCATGAGAAGCGCCCCACGCTGGCCGTCATCCCCGTTGGGTCCGGCAATGATTACGCGCGTACGCTCAAGATGAGCACCAAGACAGATGTTGCCGTGGCGCAGATTCTGGCGGGCAAGGCGCACGAGGCAGACCTGGGCTGCTGCAACGGCGAATACTTCACGCAGACGATATCCTTTGGGCTGGACGCCGCCATCGCGCTGGGCACAGTGGAGCGCCGCAAGAAGACCGGCGGGCATGGCACGATGCTCTATCTGCAAGAGGGCATCGATCAGCTGGTCAACCATCTCTATACCTATGAGTTTACGCTCGACATCTTGGATGGGCCGCAAGAAGACGTGGGCAGCTACAGCGGCCGCGACATCCTCATCGCCGTGCAAAACGGCGTCACCTACGGCGGCGGCTTTGCGATATGCCCTGATGCGAGCATCCAAGACGGCATGCTCGACATCTGCATCGCACACGGGCCGGTCAATCCCGCCTTTGCCACGATTGTGTTTTTGAGCGCCAAAAACGGCCATCACACGGGCTTTAAGCCGATTGAGCAGCGCCGCGCGAGCCGCTTGCGTCTGAGCTTTGACAAGCGCCCGCCGTGTCAGATCGATGGCGAGCCGCACATCGCCGATAGCTACGAGATAAGCGTCGAACCCGCCGCCCTCAAGGTGATTGTGGGGGAGTAGGGGCCCCGTTAGGCCGCGTAGTCGAGGAATCTAGCTGCGGATCAGGCCCCGCCGCGCCATCCTAGAGCGCTTGCGCCTCGCTATTCGTTTGGCGCGCCCACAGATGCGCGTACGCGCCGCTTTTGGCGATGAGCTCTGCGTGGGTGCCGTCTTCTGCGATGTGTCCGTCCTCGAGCACCACAATGCGATCCAAGCTTGCCACCGTAGACAGGCGGTGTGCCACGACGATGGAGGTGCGCCCGCTCATAAGCTTGGCAAGCGCGTCTTGCACGAGGTGCTCGCTTTGGCTGTCAAGGGCGCTTGTGGCCTCGTCCAGCACGAGTACGGGGCAATCGGCCAGCATGGCGCGCGCGATGGCGATGCGCTGGCGCTGCCCGCCCGACAGCTTGACGCCGCGCTCTCCCGTGACCGTGTCAAAGCCCTGCGGCAGCCTCTCTATGAAGTCCAAGGCGTTGGCCATGCGCGCCGCCTCGACAATCTGATCCATGGTGGCGCCCGGGCGCCCGTAGGCGATGTTTTCTGCCACGGTGCGGTGGAACAGCAG
>CAYQLX010000048.1:4194-6901 GCA_964418305.1 uncultured Coriobacteriaceae bacterium
TCCTCATAACTAAAGCCAATGCCCGTAAAATCGATGCTGCCGTGCTCCACAACGAGGTCTTGCGCATCGGGCGCGTCGGCCACGAGGCGCGGCTCGTCGAGTACGGCCGTCATGCCGCTTGCATCGCCAAAGGCGCGGTTAAAGCGCTGCAGTCCGGCGTTGATAAAGTTGAACTGGTTGGTGATGTTGTACGTATAGGTAAACATCACGACAAGCGTGCCCGGCGTGATGCCAAACCACGCGTTGCCGCCGCTTATAAAGACAGCCGTCACGCCCATAATCACCACGGTGATGATGGCGGTGATGATGCCGCGCGTAAGACTTGCCCACATGCGCTTGCTGTCGCGGGCAACGACCTCGCGGTTGGCCTGGTTAAACAGCCCGCGCTCGTAATCCTCGCGCCCGTAGGTCTTGACGGCCAGGATGTTGGCCACACTATCGGCAAGCTCGCCGGACAGTTGGTTTTGCGCGCCGGCGGCCTTTTCATTGAGGTTGAGGATGCGCTTGTAGAGGTAGTAGGACACGGCCGCGTAGATGACGAGCATGACCATGAGGATCGCGATAAAGACCGGCACGCGCGGCAGCAGAATGACGCAGGTGGCCACGATTGAGGTAAACACGGCGGTAAAGGGCCAATTGAGCGTCTCGATGAGCTGCGAGTAGGCGCTCGTAAACTTGCTCGTCTGACTTACGAGCGTGCCGCCAAAGCGGTTTGAGTGAAAGCTCATGGACTGGTTGCACAGCGCGTCAAAGCACATGGTGGACAGATCGTAGTTGACGGCAATCTCAAGCTTGTAGAGGAAGTAATCTTGCAGCTTGCTTGCCGCCTGCCCGGCTATGTTGATGGCCAGAAGCGCTGCCACGTAGGGCGCAAACACGCTTATGACCTGGTCTGCGGCCACGGGGCTTGCGCTCACGCGGTCTACGATGAGGCTCATCACGTAGGGGTTGCCGTAGGACAAAAGCGCGATGTAGGTAAACGTGGACACCATCAAGGCGATAAACAGCCCCAAATGCTTGCGCGTTACCTGCCAGTAGTAGTGCAGTGTGCGGCGGGTGAGGGTTTGTTTATTGGAGTTGCGTGCCATGGCGCACCTACGAGCTCACAGCGCTGCCTAAAAGCGAGTCGAGGTTGAGGTTGACGACGTACATGCAAACGACGAGCACGAAGAAGACCACGACAACGACGGTGATGATATTCATCACGTCCTTGGGGATCTTAGAAAACGCCTTCTCCAGCGCGGGGTAGACAAGCCAGGTCATAATCGTCGCCATGATGCCAAAGAAGCTTGTGTTGAGCAGGCAAATCTGACCCATGAAGTTAAACGCCATGTTGGAGTAATCCCATAGCGGCAGCTTGCCCGTCACCGGGTCGGGCGGGGTGTTGAGCACAAGGCCCATGGCAAGCTCGATGGCCGCGCAAAAGAGCGTGTTGACGATAAAGCTCACGAGCAGCGCGGGCGCCACCTTGCCCTTGAAGACGTGCAAAAGCTTGTTTTTGATGGGAAAGAGCAAAAGCCCAATGACCACAAACGCGGCGCCGTAGACAAAGAAGGGGTTGAGCATGTCGTGCCAGATGCCCGAGTTGGGGTCGTAGGTGCCAGGCACGATGCCCCAGCGGATTAGCCAGCAAACGCTCCATTCCATCCAATGCCCCACCACGCTAAAGATGCAAAAGTACAGCACCAAGTTGCGCCAGAACAGCGGATTTTTGAGGTCCCAGAGCTGCTCTTCTTCTTTGAGCTGGCTTGCGCGCGTCTCGAGCTTGAACGGGCGGCTGAGCGTGTAGTGCGCACGTTTGGACAGGCCAAAGTACAAAAGCATGACAATAGGCCAGAACGAGTTGGCGATAAACACACCCGGCGAAAACGTGCCGCAGGCGATGTAGAAGATAAGGTTGATGATCAGATAGACGATGACCATCGCGCAGATAATCGTGCAGCCGTGCTCGCGGCGGTTCCAGATAATCCAGTAGGTGACGGCCATCATCAACAGCATGACGAAGTTGATCCACCAGGCGCCGTCATAGTTGCTGGATTTGGTGATAAACAGCAGCGCCGCTGCTTGTATGACGATGACAGCGATGCAGGCAAATTGCACAAAGCGCATGAAGCCCAGACGCTTGCCGTCGGCGTAGTAGGCTTGGGCTCCGCCTTCGTCTTCTACGTGCTGACTGTGGATTTTGGCAGCTGCCACGATGAGGAGCACGCCGCTGATCAGGCGCATAGAGATGATTGCCAGAATGCCGCCGATGATGCCCAGTGCAAAGCAGCGCGAGCGCGATTTGGGGCGCTTGACGGCGCGTATGATGCCGATGCTGGCCAAAAGCGTCATCAGGCTTATGAGCGCGCCCATACCGGCAAACAAGGCGATAAAGAGCAAGACGATGGCTACGATGTCGGCCTCGGTGGCGCCTTGCGGGCCCAGCGCGCTGGCGTCTAAGCCCTCAATCTGCACGCTGCCGCCCAAGGACGGATCTTGCAGCGCCGTGGGGATGAGCGTTATGGCGCTTACGGAGCATAAGGCCATAAACGCGATTCCCAAGACAGAGAGCACGGTGCAGATGATGCCCAGCGCGCGCACGCTGCGTATGCGCTTGGGTAGGGGTGCCGCCTGTGCGGTTTGTGTTGCGGCTGATGTGCTTTCGTCTGCCATTGGGTCTCCTCGGTTGTGCTGTTTGTTGCGATATTTGAGCTTAATGGAAACG
>CAYQLX010000048.1:7001-12733 GCA_964418305.1 uncultured Coriobacteriaceae bacterium
ACTGAAGAGGAGAGTGATTGTTGTGGCGATACGTCAGGTTATAGAGATCATCAAGGAGCGCTGCAATGGCTGCGGCCTGTGCGCAGACGCTTGTCATGAGGGCGCCATTGGCATCGTGGATGGCAAGGCCACTTTGCTGCGTGACGACTACTGCGATGGCTTGGGCGATTGCTTGCCGGCTTGCCCCACCAACGCCATTCGTTTTGTCCAGCGCGAGGCCGCCGATTACGATGAGGCCGCTGTCGCAGCCAACAAAGAAGCCAAGGCCGCCGCTGCTGCAGCCAGCGCCGATGATGCCCCCTGTGGCTGCCCGGGAGGCGCCGCGCGCACCTTTGATCGCAAAGAGCAACCTGTTGTTGTGAGCGCTGCTGCCGATGCGCCGCTGGGCACCATCCCCGTGGCTGTCCCCAATGAGATATCCACGTGGCCAATCCAGATTAAGCTTGCCAACCCGCAGTCGGATTACTTCAACGGCTGCGATTTGCTCATCGCCGCGGACTGCACGGCCTTTGCCTATGGCAACTTCCATCACGACTTCATGCGCGGCAGGGTTTGCGTCATCGGCTGCCCCAAGCTCGACATGGTGGATTACACCGATAAACTTGCCGCCATCATCGCCGCAAATAACGTCAAAAGCGTGACTATGGCGCGCATGGTTGTGCCGTGCTGCGGCGGCTTGGAGCAGGCGTGCCGTGCGGCTGTGGCTGCCAGCGGTAAGGATATTCCGCTGCGCGTCGTCACCTTTGATCTGGATGGGACCTTCCTGGGTTAAACATTAAAGTCCCGGTCAAGGCCGGTTTTTGTATCGCGTGCAGCTTGCGGAGCATTAAGGTCGTAGGTTGCACGCGATTTTCTTGTACGCTAAGAGTGTAGCTTGTGCGCAATCCTCTTGTATGCAAGCTACAGCCGGCTACCAAGCCGCCACCGTCGCGTCATACGGGCATGGTATTTTGGGGGCGACGATTACCCCATAGACGGGAGATACGCAAGCATGGAGAACCTAGAGCGCATCGCTCTTCTCATAGATGCCGATAACACGCAGATTAGCAAGCTCGAGGCCATCATCAATGAGATTTCTACCCACGGCCGCATCGTCGTGCGCCGCGCCTACGGCAACTGGCGCAAGGATTCCCTGCGCAAATGGGAGGGAGAGCTCAAGCGCCTGGCCATTCGCGCTGTCCAGCAGTTTGACTACACCAAGGGCAAAAATGCGACCGATATGGCGCTTGTTATCGACACGATGGACCTTCTGATGAAGGACGCCTACGACTCGTTTGTCATCGTGGCAAGTGATAGCGATTACACGCCGCTTGCCATACGCCTGCAGGAAAGCGGCGCCATGGTCTTTGGCGTGGGGGAGAAGAAGACGCCCGAGGCCTTTCGTAATGCTTGCGATGAGTTCATCTACCTGGAGAACTTGGACGAGGCGTCAGATGACGACGCGGCAGACGATGCGCAGGGCATCACGGGCAGCCAAAAGGCATCGCGCAAAGAGCGCCTGGACGGCCTAAGCCAGATCCACTTCATGCTCAAGCAGGGTGCAGAGCGTTACGGCGACGATGACGGCTGGACTAATACCTCGGTGGTTACGCAGTGGATTAAGCGCGCCAAGCCGGATTTTGATACGCGCAACTACGGCTATCGCAAGATGATCGAGCTTCTGGAGGACTTTCCCAAGAAGTACGAGGTGCGCCGCGAGCACGCCGATCGCGACGGCGGCAGCGTCTACTATCGCCGCAGGTAAGCGCGTCCCCTATGACCAAGACCGCGTACATCCACATAAACGGCATCGTCCAAGGCGTGGGCTTTAGGCCCTTCGTGGCGCGTTTGGCGCGTGAGTTAGGCGTGCGCGGCTGGGTGCGCAATTCGACGCACGGCGTGGATATCTGCGCTCAGTGTGATGACGAGGTGATAGGGGAGTTTGCTCGTCGTCTGCGTAGCGACGCTCCGGCTGCGGCGCGCGTCATAGCGCTCGAGGTGACGGACGCAGCGGACGCAGCGGGTGCTGTGGACGCGGCGGGTGCTGCGGGTGCTGCGGACGCGGCAGAGACTGCGGGCACTGCGGGCGCGGCTGATGCGGCCGATGACGCGCTGGCGGCCGTAGACGCGCCTGCGGATCAAAGCGGCTTTGCGATTATCGCCAGCAAGGCGGATTCCAGCCGCGACACCCTGGTGAGCCCGGACATCGCCACCTGCCCGGATTGCTTGGCAGAGCTCTTTAACCCGGCAGACCGCCGTTGGCATTATCCCTTTATCAATTGCACCAACTGCGGGCCGCGCTTTACCATCATCAACGATTTGCCCTATGACCGCCCGCTCACGAGCATGGCGCCCTTTGCGATGTGCCCCGATTGCGCGGCAGAATACGCCTGTGAGGACGACCGTCGCTATCATGCGCAACCCGACGCCTGCTTTGAGTGCGGCCCCTCTTTGCGCGGCGGGATGACGCCGTTTGAGCAGGTTGCGCACGGCTTGGAAGAGTCAGACGCGCTCATTGAAGAGGTGCGCCGTCGTCTTTGCGCCGGCCAGATACTGGGCATCAAGGGCTTGGGTGGCTGGCACTTGGCATGCGATGCCACTAACGAGGCTGCCGTGCAAGAGCTGCGCCGTCGCAAGCATCGTCCCACCAAACCCTTGGCGGTCATGATGGCAAGCACGCAAGACGCCGCCCGTTACTGCGAGCTGTCAGATGATGAAGCCCGCCTCATGCAATCGCCTGCGCATCCCATCGTCTTGCTGCTGCGCTCGCGTGAAGACGATGCGCCGCGCCTTGCCGCAAGCGTTGCCGGGGACTTGCCAGAGATAGGCGTCATGCTTCCCTCCACACCCGTGCAGCACCTGCTTTTGAGTGGCTTGGATATACCCTTGGTTATGACGAGCGCGAACAAGAGCGGCGAGCCCATTGTCGCAGATGACAGCATGGTCGAATCTACCATCGGGGATATTTGCGACTGGTATCTGGGCAATAATCGTGACATCGTCGCCCGCTATGACGACTCGGTGGCGCGCGTGCTTGCAGATGGCAGCACACAGATGGTGCGCCGTGCGCGCGGCTATGCTCCGGCGCCGCTGTTCATCGCCAACTTGAGTGACGCTTGCAGCGAGCTGCCGGTAATCTTTGCTGCCGGTCCCGAGCAAAAGTCCACGCTGTGCTTTTTGTCGGGGCAGCGCGCTTACGTGTCCCAGCACTTGGGGGATTTGGAGACCTTGGGCGCTTGGGAGGCTTGGAACGAGTCGCGCCTCCGCTACGCGCGGCTCTTTGGCCTTGAGCCTGCAGCCCTTGCTTGCGACATGCACCCGGAGTACCTGAGCTCCAAGTGGGCGCGCGGCAAAGCCAGTGAGAGCGGCCTGCCTCTTATCGAGGTGCAGCATCACCATGCGCACATCGCCGCCGTCATGGGAGAAAACGCGCTCTTTGAGCCGGTGATAGGCGTTGCCTTGGACGGAACAGGCTACGGAGTGGACGGCACTATCTGGGGCTGTGAGGTCATGCTCGCTACCCGCGCGAGCTTCAAGCGTGTCTGGCACCTGCCGTGCTTTGCGTTGCCGGGCGGAGCAGCTGCTGTGCGCGACCCGCGTCGCACGGCCTTGGCGCTGCTTCACGCTGCCGGCTTGGAAGACGACGCGCGCTTTGCGGCGTTTTTGGACGCACTGCCCGGCCGCGGTATCTTGGAGCAGATGATCGCCAAGAAGCTCAACTGCCCCATCGTTAGCAGCGCGGGCCGGCTCTTTGACGGCATGGCCGCGCTCATGGGCCTTGTGGGCCAGGCGGGCTACGACGGCGAGGCCGCCTGCTTGCTTGAGGCGCGCGCAAGACACGAGCTTCTGGATGACGGCTGTGCTCTCCTCGCCACCGGCGGCGCTGCCTGGCAGGTACCGCAAGAGGTAAGCGAGGCTGCCTTGCTGCGTTGGCTGCTCGTTGCAGACAACGATGCCCCGCCCACCGCATCGGGTCTGCATGCGCGTCTTGCGGCGGTTATCATCGACGAGTGCTGCAAGGCGTCGCGCCAAAGCGGCATAACAAAGGTCGCCCTGGGCGGTGGTTGCATGGCCAATCGTCTGCTTGCAGGGCTTCTTACCCAGGGCCTGCAAGACAGGGGCCTTGAGGTCTACGTAAACCGCGAGCTGCCGCCCAACGACGGCTGCATCGCTTACGGGCAGGCCGTCGTGGCTGCTGCCCGCCTGATGGAGGTATAGCAATGTGTCTGGCGATTCCCGCGCAGGTTAAGAGCATAGACGCCGCCGCACGCTTGGGCGACGTGGATATCCTGGGTGTCTCGCGCACCGTCGCGCTGGACCTGGTGCCCAAGGCCCAGGTTGGCAGCTGGGTGCTCGTGCATGCTGGCTACGGCATAGAGATTGTGGACGAGCAGTACGCAAAAGAGACGCTCGATCTTATAGCAGAGTTCCCCGATCTTATCGACGCCGATCATCCCGGCATGGGTGCCGCGCAAAGGGGGTAGCGCCATGGCATTGGACCTGTCTGGCTTTAGGGATCCTAAGCTCGGCCGCGAGCTCATAGAGTGCATCAACGATCTGGCCCCGGCCGCTGTTGCTAACTGCGGCGGCGAGGTTAACCTCATGGAGGTCTGCGGCACGCATACCGTGACCATCGCCCGCAACGGCTTTAGGGATATCCTGCCCGCCGGCGTCAACCTCATAAGCGGGCCCGGGTGCCCGGTGTGCGTGACGGCCAACAAAGACATAGACACGGTCATTGCCATAAGCCGCATTCCCGGCGTGATTATCACCACCTTTGGCGATATGACGCGCGTGCCTGGCTCTACGTCGAGCCTCAACAAAGAGAAGGCGGCCGGCGCCGATATACGCATCGTCTATAGCCCGCTTGACGCGCTCAAGGTGGCAGGGGACAACCCGCAAAACGAGGTCGTCTTCGTGGGCGTGGGCTTTGAGACCACCACGCCGCTCATTGCTGCCACCGTTAAGCGCGCCCAAGAGATGGGGCTGGGCAACTTTAGTGTCATTGCCATCCACAAAACCATGCCCAATACTTTGGATGTACTCGTCAACGACAGCCAGGTCAAGCTTACGGCGCTCATCCTGCCTGGACATGTGTCGACTATTATCGGCATCGAGCCGTATCGTTTTTTGGCCGATAAATACGGCATCCCCGGCGTGATTACGGGCTTTGAGCCGGTGGACGTTTTGCAGGGCATGGCGATGCTGCTGCGCCAGCTGGCCGAAGGGCGGCACGAGATAGAAAACGGCTATACGCGCGGCGTGCGCGATTGCGGCAACCCCGCTGCTGTGGCTGCCATCAATGAGGTCTTCGAGCCCTGCGATGCCGTGTGGCGTGGGTTGGGGCTCATTCCAGGCTCCGGCTATGCTCTGCGCAGTGAGTACGCTGCCTTTGATGCAGTGCGCAAGCTCAAGCCGCAGGTCGAGCCCACCGTAGAGCCCAAGGGCTGCCGCTGCGGCGATGTTTTACGCGGCGTGATGACGCCCAAGGAGTGCCCGCTCTTCAATACGGGTTGCAGCCCCGAGCATCCGGTTGGGCCCTGCATGGTGTCGAGCGAGGGCAGCTGCGCCGCCTTCTACAAGTATCTGCGATAAGGGGCTGCGCGCTTGGGTTCGAGCTCAAGCGTGGCTTCATTTCCCCATCCTCGTCTCTTACGGAAACGAATCCCATTTCATTTCCGTTAGCTGCATCATTACGGAAACGAAGTGCATGGCGCGAAATGGCAAATTGCGGAATGCGTCGATTCCGTCAA
>CAYQLX010000049.1:0-12581 GCA_964418305.1 uncultured Coriobacteriaceae bacterium
CTACTTGACCTTGACGGTCTTTGTGGCGCTCCACTTTCCAGCACCTGCGGCGTTCTTGGCGCAGACCTTGACCTGATACTTCTTTTTGCTCTTGAGTTTCTTTACTGCGAGCTTGTTAGTCTTGACCGTCTTTGTCGTCCACTTCTTGGCGCCGCTCAGCTTGTAGCTCACTTGGTAAGAAGTCGCGGCAGGCATGGCCGTCCAGCTAGCAGCAAGACTCTTCTTGCCAGCCTTCACCTTGAGTCCAGAAACAGCGGGCAATTTGCCCTGAGCGATGGTAAACGTGCAGGAGATGTAGTTCTTGTAATAGCCGTACTCCGTCGTTACGCCGCCATAGTCCGTGGTGGATTTGTAGGTGCCGGTGGCAGTTGCCGTATACGTGCCGGCCTCTACAAGAGCATTCGCATTCACTTTGTTGCCCGTGGCGTTGTTGATAAACGAGAGGGTGTAGTCGGCATCGGCCGTGAGGGTCTTTCCGCTTGAGTCCTTTACCGTCACCTTTGGGGTTTGGGCTTTGCCATTAGCCGTCATCTTGTTCGTCACAGCAATGGAGCCAAACAGCAGGTTGTCAGCAGACGAGGTTTCCCAAGCGCGCACAAGCTCCTCGTAGGTCTCCTCGCAGATATCCGTCCTTGCCGCATAGACTCGGCCGGCAATGATTTCGTACTGATGCTCCTGCGCAGTAGAGAACACATTGCCCTTAGCGTCGCTTGCCAGCATCAGCACACCGGCCGTATTGCCCACAGTGGCAGCCGCGGCGCTCAAAACGCCGTAATCGCCATCAGCAGCAAATGCAGTGGCGTCGTAGCTATTGCCGCACTCGACGGCTTTGGCAGTGTAGGACTCAGACGCTTCATATTCATCGGACGCGCCAGCCCATTGCGTCACGTCCATGCCAGAGAACTGCGTCTTGAGCGCGGAGTACTGAGCCTGCGTGCCGCCGACGCACACCACACTCTTGCAGCCGTTGATCGCTGTGGCGGCCGCATCGCTCACCTTGCCATCGCTATCCATGAAGACAACCGGGGCCTTGTTGCTATAAGCCCAGGTAAGGGCGCTGAACGTGGCCGAGGACTCCTCTGTAGAGATGACCATAGCGGCATCTCCCCAGTCTTGCTCGACGTCAATCTCGTAGGTGCCATTCTTGCAAGACTCGATGAAGCTCAAGACATCTGAAGCCATAGTGGCCGGGTCATCGGATTTGGTCACGCGCGCATACATGTTCACATACTCGTCCAGCGTGTCTTGCACGCTCGAGGAAAGCGACTCGGTGCTGCCCAACATGAGCACCGTGGACTTCGAGGCGCCAGCAAGCGCGACCTTAGTTGAGGACGGCACGCTCTTTGCACCTGTGGTGAGCACGCCGCAATTGAGCAGCCCTGCAAGGGAGTCTGCCAACGCACAGGCGGCGTAGTTATCGGAGTTGACGAGCACGTAGAAATCCGTCGAGGGAAGGCTCGCGTCGACCTCGCTTGCAAGCGAGGTCGCATCAGAGGAAGCCGCGCGAGCAGCAGCATATCTGTCGGAGCCCGTCTCACGCGCCCAGCTGATGGCCGTATCCGCAATGGAGAAGCTAGTAGAGCAGGAGCCGCTTAGAGCAGACGTAGCCGCCGAGCATGTGATTGTGTAATCGCCCGGATCGACAAGATTGCCGACGCTCACGCTTTTGCCATTTGCATCCGTATAAGAAACGCTGATCAGACTGTTGTCGAGCACCTTGCCGCTGGCAGTAGTCACCGTGTAGGCAGGAGAAACAGCCTTTTTGGCATAGCGGATCGTCGTGTGCTTAAGAGAGACGGTGGAGTAATTGAGCTCTGTGTCATCAGAAGCATATGCCTTGCCACAAGAGCTGATGTAATCATCGGCGCCTGCGTAAGTCGTGCCGTTGTCGTTGGTAAATGCCCAAGCGATTTTGCCGCTAGGCAACGACGGCACGCTGCCCGTGCAAATAGGATCGGCAGATGAGGAGTCGTTGTAAACGTCAGCGCTGGTAAGGGCTGAGAGGCCAGACGCCTTGAGCGTTGTTGTAATGACATTGGTGCCCTCGCGTTTGGCCGTCTTGTCAGCCACGGAGTAACCCATCCTCACAAAGGCGGATTTGGAGACGCTACCCGTGTTGAAGTTGATCTCACAGTAAACCTCTGAGCCAACCGGCAGGTTGGCTGTGCTGTACTCACGCTCAACAAGATCGGCGATTGACGCATCGTGGTGAGCCACGACCTTAAGGCCATCGGGCACGCCGTCAAAGTACTTGCTTCCCGCCTGTGACGTATAGAGAAAACCGCCTCGGCCTAGGAAGTGGATAACTTTGAGCCCAGTGCAGCCCTCAAACGCAGAGACGCTCACAAGGCCGCCAGTGCAAAGATCGCCGATGCGCAAATCTTGGATGCTGGTGCAATTGCGAAACGCCGATTGGCTGATGCCACACACGTTGAACGTGGTGCTTTGGTATTCGATCATTGCGGGAATGTTCAAAATGCCACTTTTGACGGCCGTGCTCTCATCGGCAAGCCCCACAACGTAGACAACCTGGATACCTGTATCCGGGTCAACGGCCAAGGCCTCGTACTTGATACCGTCGACGTCAAAATATGTGCCCGGTGTGAGCGCAGCCGTGGCAGCATAGGCTGTTTGCGATACAGCTGGCAGCAAGGCAAACGCCATTGCGGCAGAGCACAGCACGGACATCGTTTTCTTCCAAAGATTCTTAAACATTGCCACTCCTATTGTCGCTACACCTTATCTACACGCGCCAATAGCGCAAACAGTACTTAAGCTTGCCGGAAAGCTCGGCAAATGCCCCACGAAAGCCCTTGTAGAAGCTTTCGACCTGGGTCATCTCCTCCTCGCTTGGCTGAGCATGGCCGTACACGACCTTGCTGTAGATGCGCGCCACATCAGCGAACTCCACGTTGCGATCGTTATTGGCAAACGGCTCAAGCGTGCCTTTGGTTGCATCCACGAACTCCGCAAGCGTTTGCTCGTCATGCTTGCGCACCTTGAGGATGCGGAACTTGCGCATGAAGAACATGAAGAAGCGCTTCATGGCTTGGTCCGGCGGCAGACTGCAGGTCTTTGCCAGCCAGCGGCGACGCAGCATCTGCTTGATGACAAAGGGCAAAGCAAGCACCACCAGCACGAGCAGGATGAAAAGCGCCATAAGCGGCGGGTTTTCCATCAGGTAGTTGAACATTTGCTGTAGGACGTTGTCTCCTTGATCGCTTTGGTCGGCCTGCGAGCCGTCACTGGGAGCGTCAGAAGGCTTCATGGTCGCGTTGACGTCGTTTTCATTGTCGCCATCGGAGTCATCGGTGGAATCCTGCGTCTGGTCTGTGGTGGTGGCACTTGCCTTATCGGGATCTTGAGTGAGCGCTGTATCACCAACGCCGGTCATCTCGACTTGCTCATAGTTGACATAGCGCGTGAAGATTTTGATCTCCTGCGCGGGCGGGTTGAGCGGGGCAATCACGCCAAAGAACAGCGCGCATGCCAGCGCCGCAAGCACGACAGAAAACACAGTGCCCACGCTAAAGGCGGCCGTAAAACTCACCTTAGTCGAGCTCGCCTCGCGCAAGTTGGCACGGTAATTGCGATACACAGCCATGGCGCCGGCGGCGATGATCACCGCAACAAGAGCAGCCCAGTGGCCATCCTTGTACATGAACTCGACAAAGGCCATATCTAGCACGGCTACCAAGAAGAACGCCCTAGCCATCCAGCGCTTGCGCGTAAGCAAGAACGTCGCCGCGCTGGAGAGGAACATGACGATGATGAACACGACGGGGTTGCCGGCAGTGTCGTCAAAGATATTTGCGCTACCGCCTATGGCGCCGGCCGCAATAATCGCGATAACCAGCACAACGGCCGTAGCAATGGCACCCGGCACGATGGTCCGCGTGCTAAAGGCCGCAGCAAACAGCAACACCAAGGGCACGGCGCAAGACAGCGCCAATGCCACGGGACTGTTCTGCAGCGATGCATCCACGAAGAAAGCTCCGCAGTTGATGTAGCCCAAGCCAATGGCGATGACCAGGCACAGCAAGAAATCGAAAGCGCTCGCGCGCAGGTAATCCTTCACGCTCATGCGGCACCTCCTTCCGCCGTCAGCTCTTGTACGCTGCTAAACACGCAGAATGAGATATTCGCCTCGTCAAGGCGACGCAACGGAGCCATAAGCTCGCGGCGCTCATCGACCTCGAGGTGCTGCGGCAGCACATAGAACAACAGCGGGTTCTTATGGCGCGCCTTGATGGCGAGCAGCGTCTCTACCAGCGCCTCGTCCAAACACGACGTACACAAGGCAATGTTGCTTTGCGCATACGGGGAGTTGAGCTCGTCTTGCAGCATGGTCACGGCAGTGCCTTCGTAGCACGAGGAGTCCTCTTTGAGCAGGCCCATAAGCACGCGCAGGCCCTCATGCTCAACGCGGCCCTCGTAACGGCGCTCATCACCGCAGTCGTCCATGTAGACCAGCGAGCTCTCGAGGCCGGTGCGGCGGGCGTACTCGTTAAGCGAAAGCGCAGACTCGACCACGCCGTCGTACAGCTGCATAAGCGTTGCCGGCTGCGCTTGCGGCGCGTGGATGTCGATGACTGTGACCAAGCCGGGGTTAGCGTTGGACTCGTAGATGCGCGTGAGGTAGTTCTCGCTGCGGGCAGAGAGCTTCCAGTGAATGGATTTGATTGGGTCACCCCACACGTAATCGCGCACAAAGGCGTAGTCCATGCCCTCGTTGAGAACAGTACGGATGGCCTTAGTGGATTGCGTGGGCGCCTCACTATCAAAGACAACATCAGTCATCTCATACGTGCGCGGCAGCACCTCCACCTTTTGTGCAGTGCTGTTCTCATACGTGATATGAAACAGCCCCAGCAGATCGTGAATAACCACGCGCCTGAGGCCGGCGTTATACGTGCCGATGTGATCGAAGGTCATCTGAAACGTGAAATCGCGTTTAGCGCGCGGCGTAAGGATGATATCGGACGAGCTCATGCGGCCGTCGTTCTCAAACAGATCGCTCTGATAAAACACAACCTCGATGCGCGGGTACAGCAAGATACTCCTGTTGACCAAGCGCACCACAAAGTCCACCTGCTCGCCGCGGATACATTCACTCACGCGCGTGGCCTCGGCCCATTCAAGGCCGTTGCGTAGCAACAACAAATACACACCGGAAAAGACAATGGCCAGCGTGGCAAAGATACCCGGTGCATAGCCCATGACGTTGTTGATGACGATGGCCGGCACCCAGCAAAGCGCGAGGAAGGCGACAATTGCGATGCCCTTGCCAAAGGCTTTCTTATGACGAGCGATGAACCTGAACGGCGCCAGCAGCGCCTTTGCAGCACCTTTGCGCTTATCTGTACCTTTCTTGGCCGCTTGAGCCGAGGTCTGAGTCTGTGTGGCATCGAGCTGCGCCATCTACTCCCACCCCTTCCGGCCCAGGGCCATCATCCAAATGTAGAGCGGCAGGGCCACAAAGCCCACGACCATATCCAAAGACAGGCCCGCGCCCACAAACGGGATGAGGCCGCAGATAGCGCGACACAGCAACAGCGATGCCGGGCCCAAAAGCATGTTGCCTACCATCTGCTTGCCAAACTCCGACCCAACCACGTAGCGCACCAAGAACGGCACCACCAGCGCAATCATGCTAATCACGCCCGCATGGATTTGCGCAGCCAGAATCATGACAGTGCCCATGATGAGCACGAACACGCGCAGACGATCTGGATCCACGCCCAAGACGCGCACTTCGCCGTCGCTAAACGCCGTGGCATTCATCCTGAAGCGCATGAGGAACACCGGCACCACGCTTATGAGGAACACAAACGCGAGCATGGCATACACATACAAGCTAGCATCCGCTCGCGCGCCAGAGGTGATCTCATAGAAGACCTCGTAGAGCTCGTCGTCCATGACCTCGGTCAAGAAATACATAGAGACCGTTGAGAGAACTTGACTCAAGACGGAGCCCACAATAAGCATGTCTACGACGTTGATATGCCTGTGTTTGCCAGCGATGAGCTTTGAGAACCCAATGACGCTCAGGATAATGACAGTGCCGCCGATGTAGCAAAAGACGTAGCGCATGCCGTTCATGGTGGCGGCAGCGGTGCCGTAGATGACGACCAAGATTATGGTGCCGATGCGCACACCGGCCGATACACCCAGCATGGACGGCGCCGCGATGGGGTTCTTGAAGACGTTTTGGTACATCATGCCGCTCAATGCCAAGAGCAATCCGCATACGATGGTCACGAACGTAATATCAAAACGCAGGTTAAGATCGGAGTAAGCGGGCATCTCTTGGTTGACCTGCGCCAACGTGGTGGCAGGGTCGTACCAATCTGCCCCCGTAATCATGCCAAACGTGATCTTGATGCGCATGCCCATTACCTGGATGACCGTGAGCGGGCTGTACACGACGCCCTCTACATCAGAGCTAATGCACAGGTTGAACGCTGTGATGACCACCAGAATGACGGCCATGATCGCATACGTGCGACGCGTGTGGCGCTTGTCCTCTTCCATCATTGAGGAGAACGAGGCAAGCCCCTGTTTGGCCTCATCGGTAAGCTCGAACGCGTCGCCACTATCCAGCTCATCGAAGGCCTTCTTGGCATTCCACTTGCGCTTGCCTTTGCCGCTCTTGCCCTTGCCGGCGGCTTTGGCCGCTTGTGCGGCACCGGGGACGCTCGCAGCTTCTTCTTGGCCGGGCACCGGCGCTGTATCGGCGTCGGTTAGCTGGAAGCGCGCCGCCTCGTTAGCCGTCATGGCCTTACCGTCGATGAACACGTACTCATCGCCGCTGTTGCTGCGTTTAGATCCAATCTGCACTGCGACCATCCCTCCTCTGCTTGATGGTGATGATGGCAAACAGCACCGCACCGAACATCGACGTGAGCATGCTCACAGACATGGGAATCTGCAGGCCAAACAAGTACGGGAGGTTGAAATCGGTAAGCCAATAGGCCACGACCATGAACAAAGCGCCTAGGACCACAGAGCCCGGGATGAGATAGTTGAAGTCCGGCCCCAAGTAACGGCGCACGATAAGCGGAATGGCAAAGCCAACGAAGGCAATGTTGCCGCAGAACGAGATGACGATGGCCGTGACAAACGTGCAGAGCAATACCATGGCCCAGCGCAGACGCTGCGTGGCCATGCCCATAGAGCGCGCCTCCTCGTCGTTGAACGCCAGGATGTTGAGTTTGCGGCGCATCAAGATGATGGCAGCAACGCCGATGATGATCGGTATGGCAACGCACAGCAAATCGATGTTGGTTGCCATGGATGGTATCTCACCTATTTGGGCAGACTGGATGATTGTGGACTTGGTGTCGGTGGTATCAGTCTGGACGATGTAGTAGCGGATGCACTCGGTTGCACTAGAGGCAACCGCAGCAACGACCTGGCCGCAGATGATAAGCGCAAAGCTAGAGCTGTTGCCTCTGCCCACCAGATGGCTCACGAGCATAACCAACCCCACGGCCACAAAGCATCCGATGAGGGCGGCAAGGGCGCGCCACTGCGTTGCGAGCAGATATTCGCCCAAAGAGAGCGTGTTGTAGTAATCGCTCACTTGGGCAATGGTGACGCTGCCAGAGCCTGTACTAAAGAAGGTATCGAGCATTGCCGGGGTGGCAAAGAGCACAAAGATGGCCACGCCAAGCGTGCCGCCGGCGTTGATGCCCAAAGTGGTGGGCGATGCGAGCGCGTTTTTGAGCGAGCCTTGGTACACGGCACCCGTTATGGCAAGCGCTGCACCGGCAAACATGGCGATGGCATACGAGCGCAGCTTGAACGGCAAGACAACGCCCGAGCTTGGGTCAAACATGCTGCCCAAATCCTGGATGTTGTCTTGGATGCACGTGAGAAATGCGCTTAACGTGTAGTCGAAGTCTATGTCGTACACAGGCGAGGGTAAGATGAGCGCAAAGAGCACGTAGCCCACGATGGAAAGCACCAACAGGCGCATGAGTTTGTAAGCGCGCGGGTCCATCTTGTAGCGCTTGTCTTGCTCGGCAGCGTAAGGGTTGAACGCAGCGTTGTCATCGGTGCCAAACTGCAGCCACGATTTCTTGGAGTAATCCGGGCCAAAGTCCTCTTTGGCCTTCTTTGTATTAAAGAGACTGTAGTTCTCACCTTCAGACGCTGCCTTCTGCCCTGGGACGGCGCCTTGCCCGGCCGTGCTCGCGCCCGGTACCGATGAATCCGCACCAGAAGAGGCAGTGGCACTGGAGCCGTCGCCAAAGAACTCTTTGGAAAGGCTGCCAGTGGTGAGCTCCTCTTTGTCTTTCTTCTTGCCTAACGCCATTACTTCGCAAACCCTCCGCTCAAAATCTTGGAAATGCGGGGGGCGCTGCCGTAGAAGGTCTCGTAGAACTTGGTAACGATTGCCTCGGTGGAGTTGCCGTACGAGGTCTTCAAGCTGCTGGCCTCGCTACGGTACTTGGCGACGATATTCTCATATGCCCATGCGGCTTCAAGGAAGCTTTCCACAGAGCCGTCGATCCAACTGCTGTAGTAGCCATGCGGATTAACGAGCACGTCATAGGCGTTTTGAGGGTTCTTAGAGTACGCCTCGTCTGCGGGGCAGGAAGTCTCATCAACATCGCCTTCGCGGCCGATATAAGACTTCCACAGAGACATGTTCGAGTTCTTGCTGCTGGCATACTGCTTGCCCATAGCACTGTTCTTATCGTTGTTTGGCGTTGCGCCCGCCTTGAGGTAGTACGGCGAGTACAGGCCCGAGCCGCTGTTGCGATCTGCCTCCATGCGCTTTTTGCTGTCGTTGTTGGCCACGATTACAGCAGGAAACTTGGCGCTGCCGTGTTTGCCCAAACCGCAGCTGCCGTCTTGCGCGCGCAGAAGGATGTCGCCGATTGAGTTGCGGTCGATTTGGTCGTCTTCGCTCGTGAGCTTACCGCCCTTGATGCTGCCGATAGCCTTGAGCGTGCTGGGTTGACCGTAGTTGGCGTCAAACTGCCATACATAACGGTAAAACGTGCCTTTGCCATAGCCCGCACCCGACGCCTGGTAGCGTGCGGCAGCGTTGTTGAGTACACCGCCACGTTGCAAGTAGTAATTGACAGGGCTCCACTCGTAGCCCAGCGTGCTCACACCAATGCCCTTGCTCGACTTGAGTGCGGCCTTGTAGTTCTTGTAGGTGTACTTGGCACTCTTGTCCCAAGAGTCTATGAGCAGCGTCCATACAAGCTGGTCTTGATTGACGATATCCCCTTTGTATTTCTTGCCGGTAGAAAAGTCGATACTCGCCCTGTCTGCGCCATCACGCCAAATGCCGGCGCCGCCGTTGCAGCTGCTTATCTCGTCCAGCAGCGTGTCGCAGAATTCCCAATACGCCTCATATTGCTTCTCTGGATCCTTCTCAAACCCTAAGCCGCCTTTGAGAGCCTTCTTAATCCAGTTCATACCGTTTTTCAAATACTGGTGCGACGTGAAGAAGAAGTACTTGGTCACAATCTTGTAGCGCTTCTCCAGCAAGGCAGTCTCATCTTTAGTAAGCGGGCAGCCCACGCTGCCGTCATACATGAGATAAACCGGTCGCTTATCCTCGTCCAGCTTGTCCAAGCGCGCGCAAAGCTGTTTGAACTGTTTGTTGGGCATGGTCTTGCCGCCGGATTCATAGCTATCCCACAAGCCGCTTTCCACGCTCTTGACCGTGCTCGACGGGTACAGGCTCTTGGCAGCTTTTAAGAACTCATCATCTGCCGCCCACAAAGCACCCTTGCCGCCCAGCATCAAGACGACGTTTGCCACCTCGCCAAAGGCGATGACACTGCCGTTGAGCTCGGGCTCCTCCGTCGCGTCTTTAGAGGGCGTCTTGCCCACCTCATTGCCGCCTACCTGAGCCCGCTTCTTGCCGGCACTTTCAAGCTCTTTATCCGTCTTGCTCTCTTTGGAGGCTTTGTCCTTGGTGCCGTTCTTTACTTCCTGGTCATCTTGCGCTGTATCGCTGTGCTCTGCCTCGGGTGTCTGCTTATCGGTTTTGTTTTCGTCCTCTTGCTGAGGAGTCTGAATCTCCTCCTCGACAGCCTCGCTCTTAGTCTTATAGAGCCTGGGCAGGCTAGTGGTGGGGTCTTTGTCGGGTTTGTTGATAAGCGATTTTGTAGGGCTGTCGTAATCGATATCCGTCGACCAATCTGCGTACACGGTTTTGGTCAGGGTATCGGTAGGACGGCAACCGGAGACCCCACCCAACACGAGCGGCGCGGCGGCAAGACCAAAGACACGCAGAAACGACCTGCGCGTGAGGTCGTTGCTCCCTGTCTGTTCTTCGCTCATGTTTTCTCCTTGCGACGCTTGGTCTTTATTTGCCCTTTGCGCAAACAGCTTGTCAGTTATCTGTGCAAAGAACAAACACATCTAGCACCAAAGAGGAGCAAGCATCCTCTGCGACGCTTGCCCCTCTGTTGACACATGCCTAGCGGACTATCTTTGCATCAAGCTATTTGATGACAATCTTGACAGTCTTGGTGGCAGAGCTGTAATCGCCCTTGGCAGCAGCCTTGACGGTCACCTTGTAGGTGCCCTTCTTGGTGCCCTTCTTGATGGTCACCTTGCCCTTGGAGTTGACGGAAACGCCAGCCTTCTTGGCAGCCTTGGTCACGCTGTAAGAAACCTTGCCCTTGTTGCCCTTGACCTTGATGGTCGCGGTCTGCTTAGCCTTCTTAACCTTGGCAAGCTTGATCTTAGCGGGCGACACGCTCACCTTGATGCTCTGATTCTTGAGGTTATAGGTGCCAAACTCGTAAGCGTTCTCGGCGATGGTGCCCTGAGCCTGCAGGTGATAGTTGCTGCAGTTGGAGTTGGAGTTTCTGTAGTTGGCCAGATAGTACTTCTCGCCTTGGCTAAAGATGTTCTTCATGTAGCGCTCGGTGTAACCGGTGGTGTCGAGGTCGACCTCGCTGTTGCCGGTGGGCAGGAGCTTG
This sequence comes from uncultured Coriobacteriaceae bacterium, assembly GCA_964418305.1. Classification (GTDB taxonomy): domain Bacteria; phylum Actinomycetota; class Coriobacteriia; order Coriobacteriales; family QAMH01; genus W2P13-069. The sequence continues at coordinate 10,959 of CAYQLX010000049.1, forward strand.
GAGGAGTCTTGGTTGACCATAACGGCGTCAACGTACTCGTCCTTGACGTGGCAGAACTTGGTCCAGTAGTACTTGAGGAGGTAGGACAGCTTGACATCCTCGGGGTACAGGCAGCTAGCGTACTCTGCCAGGTTACGAGTCATGCCAAAGCCCTGATGACCAACAGCCAGGCCAGAGGCAGAGAGGTCAAAGACCTCGCCTTTGAAGCCAGCAGCGGTCAAAGCCTTCTTAAAGTCGTCCAGAGACTGGTTGTTAGAAGTGCCATCGTAGCCAGTGCCCGTGGAGGTGCCGCTGGTAGCAGCCCAGAAGATGACGTCAGCCTTGGCCACATCGTCAAAGGAGGTAGTGGTCCAGGTGATGTTGCCCTTGCTCTCTGCGGTCTTGGTCATCGTGGTGCCGGTGTTGGCGACGTTTTCTGTGATCTGCTCAAAGCCCTCGAGGTTACGAGACCAGATGTCCTCGGTCGCATCGGGATCGGTGGACTGCAGCGTGAGCTTGCCGGAGGTGTCATAGCCACTCACATAGGCAACCTTCTTGAGAGTGCCCTGCTTCTCGTGCTTGCTCAGGATGTACCACTGGATGCCCTTGGTGTAAGCCTCGTAGTCCTGGGCGATATCAGTGGGGGAACCATAGCGAGTCTTGAGGGTGCCATTCTTGTAACCGTCAAGGTTCTCGATAGCGGTAGCCTCATCCCACAGGGTGTCGGACAAAGCAGTCAAGCCGATGTTACCGTTCTGCTTGGCCATGGTGACAATCGTGGGGTTGTAGTTATCGTTGCCATCAGCCTTGTGGATGTTTTCCACGATGGTCTGATAGGTCTTAACGCCCTGAGAGCTAGTGGCAAGAATCTGAGGACGATACTTGTACACGCTAGCGTAGGTCATGGTGCCAGACCAAGCGGCTTTGCAATAGCCCGAGCCCAAGGTCGAAGAGGCGTTGTCCACACCCTTCTGCGCCGCATTGCTGGCGTTGTTGACATCGGTCATAAGGTCGTTCCAAGCAAAGGCATTGGGGTTCTCGTTAATTTTGGTGCCCCAGTTGTAGCCAAACATGCCGATATTATCCACGCCAAGCACGTCCAGATAATCGCAGGAAGCAGTGCCGTTACCGCCGGCACCGCCGACCACGTAGGTGCTGCTGCGCTGCTCGAGGTTAAAAGCAGTATCGCCATTAGCGGTGCTGGGGGCGGTGTTGCCAATCTCTGTGCTGGGCTGAGCGCCGTAGGTGCCACTTCCGCTCTTTGCATTGCCCGTGTCGGCCAGAGCCACGGCAGGCACCATCATGCTGGCAAGTGCTGCCGTGAGGAGCAGCATGCCGCTCTTGCGCAACACGCTGTGCTGCGTCTTTGCAGAACTAGACTTCATGGGTCTCCTTCCATATTGAACCGCCGCTATCTATCCTTTTTAAAATATATTTTTCACAGCGGTCATATTAGAGGAACACTAATATTTTCGAACTTTATTTGCAACTGAAGATAAGGTGACCGCCACGATTTTTAACATGAAATTCAAAGAGCGGCTCGGGGTATTGGCAGCAGCGATGGCGCTATTTATCGCTCGAGTCGCTGGAGTCGCTTGACTCCGCAGAGCTATCGCCGTCCGTACTCGTGTCGCCATCGCTCGA
>CAYQLX010000050.1:0-7622 GCA_964418305.1 uncultured Coriobacteriaceae bacterium
CCGGCGCCGTCCACGGCTCGCTTACCGCTGGCACGCTGACCACCACCTACACCGCTTCCCAGGGCCTGCTGCTCATGATCCCTAACATGTACAAGATCGCAGCAGAGCAGCTGCCCGGCGTGTTCCATGTGTCTGCGCGCACCGTCTCCACCCATGCACTCAACATCTTTGGCGATCACTCCGACGTCATGGCCTGCCGCCAGACAGGCTTTGCCATGATGGCAGAGACCAACGTCCAAGAGGTTATGGACCTTTCTGCCGTGGCGCATCTGGCCGCTATTAAGGGTGGCCTGCCCGTTCTCAACTTCTTTGACGGGTTCCGCACCTCGCATGAGATTCAGAAAATCCAGGTCTGGGATTACGAGGACTTGGCCGAGATGTGCGATATGGACGCCATCAAGAAGTTCAGGGCGCACGCGCTCAACCCCGAGCACCCCGCTATGCGCGGCTCTCACGAGAACGGCGACATCTTCTTCCAGCATCGCGAGGCCTGCAACTCCCACTACGACGCCTTCCCGGCCGTCGTCGAGGAGTACATGGACAAGGTCAACGCTAAGCTCGGCACCGATTACAAGCTCTTCAACTACTACGGCGCCCCTGACGCAGACCGCGTCATCGTGGCCATGGGCTCTGTTTGCGACGTGGCAGAGGAGGTCATCGACTACCTCAATGCACACGGCGAGAAGGTCGGCCTGATTAAGGTTCGCCTGTATCGCCCGTTTGTCACTGCCAAGTTTGTCGAGGCCATTCCTGCCACCTGCACCAAGCTCGCCGTGCTCGATCGCACCAAGGAACCTGGCAGCGCCGGCGAGCCCTTGTATCAGGACGTCATCACTGCCTTGGCCCAGGAAGGCCGCCTCAACCTCACCGTCACCCGCGGCCGCTACGGCTTGGGTTCCAAGGACACGCCTCCTTCCAGCCTCTTTGCTGTCTACACAGAGCTCGCCAAGGACGAGCCCAAGCGCGAGTTCACCATCGGCATCGTGGACGACGTCACCTTCAAGTCCCTGGAGGAGGACCCCAACTGCCCCAACACGGCAGCCGAGGGCACGATTGAGTGCAAGTTCTGGGGTCTTGGTGGCGACGGCACGGTTGGCGCCAACAAGAACTCCATCAAGATCATCGGCGACCACACCGATAAGTTCGTCCAGGCCTACTTCCAGTACGACTCTAAGAAGACGGGCGGCGTGACAATCAGCCACCTGCGCTTTGGCGACACCCCCATCAAGAGCCCGTATTACGTCAACAAGGCCGACTTCGTGGCTTGCCATAACCCCAGCTACATCACCAAGGGCATGCGCATCGTCCAAGATGTCAAGCCGCATGGCTCCTTCCTCATCAACTGCCAGTGGGATTTGGCAGAGCTCGAGCAGCATATGGATGCCGCCTCCAAGCGCTACATCGCCCAAAACGACATTCAGCTCTACACCATCGACGCTACCGAGCTGGCCATCGAAGTCGGCATGGGCAAGCGCACCAACACCATTCTGCAGTCCGCGTTCTTCACGCTGTCGGGCGTGTTGCCGCAGGCCGAGGCTCTCAAGTACATGAAGGACGCGGCTACTAAGTCCTACATGAAGAAGGGCCAAGATGTCGTCGACTGCAACCACAAGGCCATCGACGCCGGTGCTACCGCCTTCAAGCATGTGGACGTCCCCGCTTCCTGGGCAGACGCGCAGGATGAGGACAAGGCGCACGAGCTGGTAGGCCGCCCCGAGGTCATCAAGCAGGTGACCACCATCATGAAGCCCGTGGGCAACATGGATGGCGATCGCTTGCCCGTCTCTGTCTTCATGGATCATGTTGACGGTCAGTTCGAGCAGGGCGCTGCCAACTATGAGAAGCGCTTTGTTGCTGTGACCGCTCCCAGCTGGGACCCCGAGAAGTGCATCCAGTGCAACCAGTGCACCTTCGTTTGCCCGCACGCCTGCATCCGCCCCTATGCGCTTGACGCCAAAGAGCTCGCCGCCGCGCCTGCACAGACCAAGCATGCGCCCGTCAAGGCAGGCAAGGCCAAGGGCCTCTACGAGTACACCATCTCCGTCTCCCCGATGGATTGCATGGGCTGCGGTGTGTGTGTTGGCATGTGCAAGATGGAAGCTATCAAGATGATTCCGGCCGAGGAGGAGTTCGAGCAGCAGGAGTCCTTCGACTACTGTGCGCTCAACGTCTCTGTCAAACCCGAGACCGTCGATCTTACCCTCAAGGGCATGCAGTTCAAGCACCCGCTGCTTGAGTACTCCGGCTCTTGCGCCGGCTGCGCAGAGACTTCTTATGCGCGCATCGTGAGCCAGATGTTCGGTGACCGCATGTACGTCGCCAACGCCACCGGATGCTCGTCCATCTGGGGCGGCCCGGCGGCTACTAGCCCCTACACCGTCAACCACGAGGGCCACGGTCCTGCATGGTCTAACTCGCTGTTTGAGGACAATGCCGAGTTTGGCTTGGGTATGTACGTTGGCTACGAGGCCACGCGAGAGATTCTGATCAACGCGGCTAACAGCATTCTTGCCACCGAGCCCGACTTGGTCATCAAAGAGACCATCCAGGATTGGCTCGACAACAAGGACGACGCCAACGAGTCCAAGCGCGTCGCGGCCGAGCTTTTGCCCTTCTTGGAGCAGATGGCAGCCGACGGCAACAAGGACGCGAGCGTGATGCTCGAGCATAAGGACCACCTCACCAAGAAGTCCTTCTGGATCTTTGGTGGCGACGGCTGGGCCTATGACATCGGCTTTGGCGGTTTGGACCACGTGCTTGCCAGCGGCAAGGATGTCAACGTCTTCGTCTTTGACACCGAGGTCTACTCCAACACCGGCGGCCAGGCTTCCAAGGCGTCCAACATCGGCCAGGTGGCACAGTTTGCTGCAGCCGGTAAGGAGATTAAGAAGAAGTCCCTGGCAGAGATTGCCATGAGCTACGGCTACGTCTACGTGGCGCAGGTTGCCATGGGTGCCAAGCCCGCGCAGACCCTCAAGGCCATCCAAGAGGCAGAGGCCTATCACGGCCCGTCCATCATCATCGGCTACAGCCCCTGCGAGATGCACTCCATCAAGGGCGGCATGCTGCATTGCCAGGATGAGATGAAGAAGGCTGTGGATTGCGGCTACTGGAACCTCTTCCGCTTCAACCCGGATGCGGGCGAGGGCAACAAGTTCATCTTGGATAGCAAGGAGCCGCAGGGCGGTTACCAGGAGTTCCTCATGAACGAGGCTCGCTACAGCCGCCTGACCCGCGAGTTCCCCGATCGCGCAGAGGAGCTCTTTGCCGCCAACGAGCGCGCCGCCATGGATCGCTATGATCATCTGGTGAAGTTGAAGGAGATGTACTCCGCTTTGTAGGCTGCGGGGCGCTACGGCGGCACATAAGCCATTCAGAGGGACCCTCGCCGCACACTAGGCGTGCTTGGGTCCCTCTTCTTGTCTTCTGTACTCGCCGTAGCGCCCCTCACGGGTTTGGTCGGTGATACGACTGATTCTTCATTGCACTGAGTTGCAGGTGTGTGTACGTAGGGGTCGAATTTTATTCGACCCCTACGGTGCGGCTTCGTGGCGCTTGCGATAAGCGAGCACTTCTCGTGAAACGAAAACGACCCCGCATCTGCGGGGTCATTGCAAAATCACTGGCGGAGGGATAGGGATTTGAACCCTAGGTACGGTTCTCCCGCACACACGATTTCCAATCGTGCTCCTTAAGCCACTCGGACATCCCTCCGTGCTTAAGTGCGTCTTAAGACGCGAAATAGAATTATAGCAAATCAGTTGAATTTAACTGCTGAAAAGTCAAAGTTTTTAATCCTGGGTTATAATCCCTATCACGCCTATTCACAGAGCACACCAAAGTACGGAGGGGTGGCAGAGTGGTTGAATGCGGCGGTCTCGAAAACCGTTGGGCCTTCGGGTCTCGGGGGTTCGAATCCCCCCTCCTCCGCCAGATCTTTTCTAAACGCAAAGCAGCAGCATTAAAGGAGCGCGTTTCGTGAGCACCCAGCAAGAAAAGATGGACTTCTGGAAACTCCGCGGGCTTCGCATCTGGACCATTATCGGCGCCGGTATCATCCTTTTGGCTGTTCTCAAGCTCTTTAACCTTGTCTCCTTAGGCGTTGCCACCATCGCCTTGACTGCGTTTATCGTCTTTACCTGCCATGGTGTGGTCAATTTCTTTGAGGAACACCACATCCCGCGTTTGCCGGGCACACTTCTTACCTTCCTTATCGGTTTGTGCGTCGTCGTCTTGCTTGTCCTGCTGGTTGTCCCGGCCCTAGTTGTCCAAACCACAGATCTCATTGCCGCACTGCCAAACCATGCACAGGCGGCGATCGACTGGGCGCGCGAGTACGCAAAGTCAGAGAGTTCGCTTTTCTCGTTTGCGCAGGCCTACTCTGTCATCGACCGTGTGCAAGATTGGTTGAGCTCTCACGCCGATAGCTTGGTCAATATGCTTACCGGCGGCATCATGGGCTTTGGCACGGCAGTGGGTACTGGAGCCTTCGTCATCTTCATATCGCTCATTGCGTCGCTGTGGCTTTTAGCAGACCTCCCCAAGATTTCTAAGGAGTTCCGCAACCTGTTCAACGAGTCGCAGCAGGCCACCCTGGACCTCATCGCCAACTCCTTTGGCACAGCTATCTACGGCTGGGCTAAATCGACCTTCGTCTGCGCGGCAATCAACGGCGTGGTTGTGGGCGTGCTCTTCCTTATCGTGGGGATTCCGTACCCGTCCATTCTGGGCATCATGGTGGGCATTCTCTATATCATTCCCTACATCGGCCCGCTTGTCACCTACGTGGTCTGCACGGTGGTAGCGCTTACCGCTGGCGTGGTGCCGGGCATCTTGAGCTTGGTCATCAACCTTTTGGTGCATGAGAGCATCGTCAACATCCTGAGCCCCAAGCTCATGAAGTCCACCGTCAACGTGCATCCGGCCATCACCTTGATTGCCATTATCATCGGCGAGGGCATAGCCGGCGTGTGGGGTATGCTTCTGGCCGTGCCCATCGTGGCTGCCCTGCAGGCAATTTTTGTCACAGTCTTTGAGGCGCGCACCGGCAAGCAGCTCTACACAGAAGATGGCGCCTTGTTCCAGAAGGTCGTGGAAAAACCCGTGGCCGATCAGCTGCACAACGCCGCCGACACCATCAGCAACCTGACACATCACAACGCCAAAGAGGGCGGCAAGGCTGATAAGGCCGATAAGGGCGGCAAAGACCCCAAAGAGGGCAAATAGCCTCGACTCTTGCCTGTTGGCACCCATCTACCGCGTATCTTCGCTCGGTCTCATACTGCCGCGTCATCGTGCAACTCTGTCTTAAATAGCAGCCGCAGACTGCGTGATGTCTGCTTTTTCACGGTTTGCCCTTGTAGCTTGTGGCACAAGTAAACTGTAGGGCAGCAAGTTCGCGCGTGGGGCCAAGCGCCGCACGCTTTTCAAAACGGCAGCAGGGGAGTGACCCAGATGGATTCCTACGACGACAAGCTCAGGTTCTGGAAGCTTAACGGCGCAAGGTTGTGGACGATTATCGCTGCGGTAATCGTCTTGTACTTTGCCCTGCGCATGTGCTCGGCGATTGCTTTGGGCGTGGCGACCATCCTTGTTACGGCCATCATCGTCTTCTGTTGCCATGCGTCTGTGGAGTGGTTTGAGCGCCACGGTGTTGGCCGCCTGTGGGGCACGCTTGCCACGTATCTCATCGCCCTTATTGTGGTGGCGCTGATGGTGATGCTGGTCGTTCCTGCGCTGGTAAGGCAGGCATCCACGCTCGTCGCCTCTATGCCGGGCTACCTCACCAAGCTCAGCGGTTTTGTTACCAGCTACGTATCAAGCGACAACTCCATCATCAACCAAGACCAGCTCCTCGACGCCATAAGCCAAGCGCGCCGCTGGCTTATCGCCAACGCGGGGACCTTTGCCAGCGGGTTGGGCGGCGGCGTGGTGGGGGTGAGCACGGCCTTAGGCAACGCGCTGCTCGTCATCTTTGTGAGTCTCATCGCGGCGATGTGGATACTTATCGACTTCCCCAAGATATCGCGCGAGGTGCTCAGCCTTTTTAGCGAGAAACAACGCGATAACCTCGGCGTCATTGCAGACTCGTTTGGCAGGGCGTTTTACGGCTGGCTGCGCGCGACGTTTTTGTGCGCGGCCGTCAACGGTGTGCTCGTGGGCCTGTGTCTGTTTGCTGTGGGTATCCCTTACCCCACGGCGCTGGCCTTGGCCGTGGGCATTTTGTACTTCATTCCCTACATTGGCCCGGTTTTCATGTATGTGCTCTGCGGCATCGTCGGTCTTACCGTGTCGCCCGTGGCCTGCCTAGCAACGATCGTCATCAACTTCGTGGTCAACGGCGCCGTGTGCAATTTCTTAAGCCCCAAACTCATGAAGGACAACGTTAACGTTCATCCGGCCATAACGGTCATCGCCATCGTCATCGGTGGTGCTATTGGCGGTATGGTGGGCATGCTTTTGGCCGTGCCCATCATGGCGGCGGTGCAGACGATCTTCATCACATACTTTGAGGCACATACCGGGCGACAAATCTGCACAGAGGACGGAGCACTGTTCCTCAAGGTCGCCAAGCGCCCCGTAGATGACTTGCCGGGCGTGTTCAAGCGAGCCAAGTCTTTTGTTGATGATAGGCATAAAAGACGGTAATCTAGCCCGAGCTTTGTTCTATAGGGAGGACAGATATGGACATCAACAGCATCGACTGGAAAGAGGCATGGGGCTGCTACCAGCATGTTCGCCGTGCGGCCGATAACGCCAGTTACTGGAACGAGCGCGCCAAGAGCTTTGCAAACCATGCGGGTACGTCGCCTTATGCCCGCGAGTTCATGGAGCGCGCAAAAGTCAAAGAGGGCGAGACCATCCTGGACATGGGCTGCGGAAGCGGCGCTTTGGCGATTCCCATGGCGCTTGCCGGCCACGATGTTTATGCCTGTGATTTCTCCACTGCCATGTTGGGCATCGTAGAGGAGGCTGCGCACGCTAACGGCGTTGCCGATAAGATCCACACTAAGCTCGTGAGCTGGGCGGATGATTGGGACGAGCTGGATGTCCCTGTGTGCGACGTGGCGTTTGCGAGCCGCAGCATGGCCGCAGACGACCTCTGGGCGGCTATCGTCAAGCTGGACAGCCGTGCACGCTGCCGCGTTTGCGTGACGATGGGAACCAATCAGTCCCCGCGCATAGACCCTGTGCTTCGCGCTGCGATTGGACGTACCACGCCCGGGCAGCCTGAGTTTGTCTACGCGATGAATATGCTATGGGCCATGGGCAAGCGCCCCGAGCTCTCCAACATCATCTCGCTACGTCAAGACTTCTTTGAGAACAAGGAAGACGCAGTGGAGAAGTACGCCCAGATTTTGGAGGCAACGCCGGAAGAGACAGAGCGCCTGCGTGCTTACGTGGAAGAGCACATGCATCAAGTTCAGACCGACGATGGTATGCGCTGGAAGTTCGACCACGAGCGTACGACCAACTGGGCGTTTATATCTTGGGACAAGTAGTTGCTGTAGCCCTCGGCACCAATACGTAGGGGCGGCACCCTGTGCCGCCCCAAACCATGCGGGAGTCGGTACGTTTCCATTGTTGCACCGTGGGGTCGAACAAGTTCGACCCCTACGTAT
>CAYQLX010000050.1:7722-12451 GCA_964418305.1 uncultured Coriobacteriaceae bacterium
GCACCGTGGGGTCGAACAAGTTCGACCCCTACGTATGGTGTGTCACAGCGCATTGCAAGTCACTGATGCTTGCAGGTCCACATACACGTAGGGGCGGCACCCTGTGCCGCCCCAAACCATGCGGGATTCGTTGCCGCTTGAAGCAGCTAGATATTGCTTATTGCAGCTTGGAGCCGCAGTTGGCGCAGAAGTTAGGGGAGCCCTCAACGGGCTTACCGCACTGAGGGCAGAAGGACGGCTTCTGCTCGTCAGCGTCTGCAGCGGGTTCATCCGCGGCGGGCTCAGCTTCTGCGCTTTGCTCGCCATGGGTCTTGTCGTAGGCCTCGCGATAGACAGCGGCGAGTTTCTCGCCCGCGGTCTGCGCATCGCTCGCGGGCGCCGCATCGGCGCTAACGTCCTGCACGCCCACAACCTCAGCCTCGACGACTGCGGGCTCGGCGGCCTCTTGCGCAGCGGTATCGTCGCTGTTTACGGCCTCTGTCTTGAAGCCCTGCGCTGCCTGAGCGGCGCTTGCTGCGGCCTTCTGGGCTGCTGCAGCAGCGGTGGCACCAGCAGCGGCAACAGCTGCAGCTGCAGCGTCGACGGTCTTCTCAAAGCCACTCTCTGTATTGGCAGCATCATCTGCCTGCGGCGGCACGGGCGCCTGGCGCGCAACGTAGCCAGGCTCGAACGGCATCGGGTCGTCCATGCCGTTCCACTTGGCCGGCTCGAACTGCGCGATCCAGTAGCCATAGGCGCGGTAAGCCAGCGCTTCGCAGGTGGTATAGGCCACCAGCGCCACAAAGCACAAAACGAATACGATAAGCGTGATCAGCAGGCCGCCGCCGATGAGTGCGGTGACTAAGGCTGCAGTGTTATCGACATAGCTCATGCTGGTGCCCATGTAGGCGCCCGTTCCGCTTGCTATGAGCACAGGCCCGCAGGCGATGAGGATGATAATCACCATGACGATAACGGGCACAACCTCTAGCAGCGATATGCAAAAGCAGCGCGCCAGGCCGCCGGCGTCTTTGCGCGCCATGTTCCAGATGCGCTTGAACTGCAGGCCGGCGCCGATCCTGTCATAAATGGTCATGCGGATGTTGGCACCCATGGCGATGACGCCCAAGATGAGCGTGCACACGTACGATGCAATGTAGAGGATTATGCCTAGGACGGGCATCGCGGACAGAATGTTGCCGATGATGCTCACGGGAAGCGTCCAGCATATCGAGATGACAACTGCAAAGAAGCCCCATTTGAGGCGCTTTGTGGCGTCGCCCACCTTGCGTGTGATGCCGCGCGTCATGCCCCAAGCACCCTCGCGGCCCCAATCAAGCAAGTAGCCAGCCACAAACAGGCCGCCCACGATGGGGATGCAGCTTACCAACGACAAGATGAGGATGGGCTGCCACCACTTTGGGTCTTGGGTAAGGTCGTGCCAGGCTCGGCTCAGGTAGCCTTGGTTGCTTTCCATTGCGTTCCTTTCTGTGTAGTCAGGATGTTGTTTTGGGATGCAGGCAGCGTGGCCTTACTGCTCGTCTGCCTCGCCTTTGAGGCGCTCGAGCATAGCGGCGGCCTCTTCCTGGGTCTTGCTCTTGGCCATCTCTTCTTGCGCGCGCTTCATCTCCTCGGCGTCGCCGGCAGCCACAGCTGCGGCGTCAAACCAGGTCTCGGCCTCTCCAACGTAGGCGAGCTCGTCCTCGAAGACGATGGCGCCGTCTCCGGCCTCGTCGATGCGGTAGAGGTTGACGATGCCCATGGCCTGCTCGTCTTCGCGTGCGGCGGCCTCAATCACGATGGCGTCAAGCTCGCCTTCGTCGGTGTCAACGTAGCCGTCGTAGCAGAAGCAGTAGTAATCGGCAAAGTCGCTTGCCGTGGACACAGCGGTCTTAGCGTTTGCACGAATCTTCTCGACGTCATCGCCGGGATAGTTCTCGATGTGCATGTTGTCGCCTTCGACCACGACGGTGAAGGGCTCGAAGGAGCCAATCTGCGCGAGCTTCTCTTTAGCTTCCTCTGCGCAGTAGCTGATGACCTTCTCCAGGACTTCGTCCATCTCCAAGGTCTCTTGCTCGTCGGTCTCGTAGATCTCTTCAGCCATGCTGGCCTCCTATAGTCGGGGCGCGGCCCTGTTGGCCACACCGCAAAGGCAAGGTTTGGGGCCTAATACCCACGTGCATGTGATGGTACCATGCTCGTGCCAGCACCGATTGTCCTGTTGCCGTTGCGGCAGAAAGCGAAGGCCCGCATGTACCCCAGGCTCCTTATTGACGCCCAAAAAGTCCAAGACAACACCCGCAGCGTGGTTGAACTGTGCGCAAGCCACGGCCTCAAGGTCGTGGGCGTGAGCAAGGACGTGTGCTGCGACCCTGTCATTGCTCGTGCTATGCTGGCCGGCGGCGTGGCGGCCATAGGCGACAGCCGCATAGAGAACCTCATGCGCATAAGCGAGCTTCCCGTAGAAAAGTGGCTCATTCGCACGCCGTCTCCAAGCGATGCGAAGCGCATCGTGCGCTACAGCGATCTGAGCCTCAACAGCGAGCTTGCGACGGTGCGCGCTTTGGCGGCAGCAGCACGTGAGGCCGGGCGCGTGCACAAGGTCGTGCTGATGTACGACTTGGGGGATTTGCGCGAAGGATACATAGATGCCGATGAGCTGATCGACGCTGCTGTGCAGTGCGATGCGCTTGACGGCATAGAGCTGGCCGGCATTGGGGCCAACCTCAACTGCTTAAGCTTTGTGCAGCCCGACGCCGCCAAGATGGCCGAGCTTGTTCGCGTGGCCCAGATCGTCAAAGAACGCTGCGGCAAAGGGGAGGACTTTATCGTGAGCGGCGGCAACAGCGCCTCAATCCACTTGATGACCACCCAAGGGCTACCCGCTCAAATCACCGACCTGCGCCTGGGCGAAAGCCTGCTTTTTGGCAAAGAGCGCGCCTGCTACACCTTCTTGCCCGGCACTTCCAACGACGCATTTGTCATCGAGACAGAGGTCGTTGAATGCAAGCGTAAACCTAGCAAACCGCAAGGCACCTTAGGTCCCGATAGTTACGGTGTGATCCACAGCTTTGAAGACGTGGGCGAGCAGATGCGCGCCATCGTCACCGGCGGTAGCCAGGATTTTGACATTGGCGTCATGGAGCCGCAGGACAAGCGCGTTAAGGTCATCGCCAGCAGCTGTGACCATACCGTGTTGGATGTGACGGCATGTGCCAGCGACTATCCAGTGGGCTCTACGGTGCGGCTTGTGTGTGGCTACCACGCCACTCTGCATGCTTACACCAGCGAGTTCGTGCAGAAGGTTTACGTCTAGCCAGCGCTTCTAGGATGTAAACGGCAGGCTGATGATGCCCAGCCCGGCGGTGATGATGGCGGCCACCACGCCAAAGGCGATGATGATGCCGATGCCTATGAGCACGTATTTGAAGCCCCTGTTAAAGCCGTCGCTGTGAAGCCCGACGACCGATATCGCGATGACTACTGCCGCAGCGACTATATAGGGAATAAGATCTGCGAGATCCATGCGTGTCCTTTCTGGCGATAGCCTACTTGCAGGGGACACCCTCGCCAAAGAGCAGATTGCGCTCGTCTTCGGGCAGAGCGGCGCGTGCCTTGTCGCGCACGCTGTTCACGCCGACAAAGAACTGGCGCATCATCGCCACCAACAAGTAGCGCCCCTTGGGGCTGAGCGTGATTTGCTCGGCATCGTCTTTGTCAAAGGCGCCCACGCTCTTCATGAAGGCGTATTCGGCAGGAAGGCCGGCCGCCACGCTGCAGCCAAAGTCCTCGCGCCACTTCTTCTTGTCTAGCCTCAGGCCAAACAACTGCATCATGAAGCGGTAGCGCATGAGGTCGCGCTTATTGAACTTGGTGGAGCCCATGATGCTCATGTCGCCGCGGCTGATGCACTCGTCGTATTCGCGCAAAGAGAAGCTGTTGATGTAGTAGGTGCCGTTGAGCAGCGTCATGCCGCCGCTGCCTATGGCGGGATACTCCTCGTAATCCACGATGTACTCGTCGATCATCGCTTGTTCGGCCGTGTTGAAAGTCCAGCAGCTCCCAAAGGTGAACTTGGCATCGCTGCCGCCGGTCAGGCCCTTGCAGATGATGTCGTAGAAGCGCTCCTCGCGGCTGTAGTCCACCTTGCCCACGGTGGCGGCGAGGCTGCGCTCCACCGCGGGGCTGGCCATGAGCGGGTAAAACGTCGTCTGGTTGCAATGGCTTTCCATGATGTAAGCCATGTCGTTGATGAGCATGTCCTCGGTCTGCGCCGGGAAGTTGAAAATCATGTCCACGTTGAGCGACTTGAAGATCTTGGCGTCGCTCGTGGCGCGCACACGCTCCAAGATAGTGTCTGCGTCGCCGTACTTCTCAAAACGGTCCATCTGCTTGAGCAGGCCGTTGTCAAAAGACTGCACACCCACGCTCAGGCGCTGCACCATACCGTCGAGCTGCTCTAGGTGGCTGGGTACGAGGTGGTTGGGGTTTGTCTCGCTGCTCACCTCTTGGATGTCAAAGAGGTAGCGCGCTTGGCGGATGGTCTGCGCCAGCTCGTCCATGAGGATGGTAGGAGTCCCGCCGCCCACGTACATGCTGTCAAAGTTGTAGCCCATGTCGGCCAATATCTGCATCTCGCGGCGCAGGTTGACAAAGTACTTGCGCGCCTTGTCCTCTTGGAAGGGGAAGCGGTTGAAGCTGCAGTACGGGCACAGGCGCTCGCAAAACGGCACATGCATGTAGAGCATGT
>CAYQLX010000051.1:0-5679 GCA_964418305.1 uncultured Coriobacteriaceae bacterium
TTGCCGCTGTAGTAGGAAGCACGGGAGGAGCCGTTGTAGTACGCGTAGGTCTTGGTGTACTTAGTGCCGGCGCTCTGCTTGTACCAGTTGTAGCCAGTCTGAGCGTAGGCGTTGAGCTGAGAAGTGTTGCTGGTACCGTAGGTGTCCACGGTGCTTGCGCCCTGATGCGTGAAGCTGGCAAGGACGCTGTTCACAGAGCCGCTCTTGATGTGATAGATGTTCTCCAACCAGTAAGCATAAGAGGCGTCGTCGTTGTTGCCGTAGAGCTCGGGGTAGACCTTGGAGAAGGCCCAAGCGGCGCGGGCATTCTTGTCAACGGTGTAGTTACGAGCGCAGTACAGCATCGGAGCAGAACCGGTTTCTGTGCCAACGGTGTCGGCGCTGTTCTGCTTGGTGGAGGTGCCGTAATCGTCGCCGGCCAGGACTTTGCCGCTAAAGCCGTAGGCCTTAGCCCACTCGGCGACGCTAGAATCGGTGAGGGCTGCGGTGTTTTTGATGTCCTCATCGATGCACATGCCGTTGCTGGTGCCCTTCAAGGAGCCAGTCAAAGTGGTGGAGTTGTAGATGATGAGGTCGACGTCCTTCATGCAATCGTTCTTGTTGGCGCTGCTGACCTCAACGACGGGGCTCTTCTTGTAGATGTCCTCGACGATCATCTGGATGCCGTCCTCGCGGACAGTGCCCTCGCCCTTGGCAGTGCCAAAGGTATCGGTGATAAAGGGCAGAGTGGCCATATAGCCCATGTTGATGGTGGAGTTGTTTGCAGCGTAGTTATCCTGCTTGGCGGACTTCGCGTCACCGCTGTTTACACCGGATCCGGTGTCGTCGCCGTTGACAAGACCGCTTGCCTGGGGCACGAAGAAGTAAGCCTTACCGGCCTCGCTGTCGATAGCATAGAGGTAAGCAACCTTCTTCTTATCAACCTTCTTCTGGTCGATCTGAGAGGCAACGTAGAGCATCTGGCCCTTGATGGACTTCTCATAAGCCAAGGCGGAGTCAGACGCATTGCCATAGCGCAGGGTCTTGTTCTTTGCCGCGGCGGTCTTGTCTGCCGTTGCAGCAAGCTGCTCCATAGTGTAAATCTGGGTCCAGATATTGGTGGAATCATTGTTGGCGTAGGCAGGATCATAGCCCAGCACCTTGGAAGCGGCATCCTTGGCATAGGTACCAGCTGCGATGTCTGCGTCGCTCCAGTTGGTGGTCTTGTTAGCACCAAAGATGATGTCGGGCGTGCAGGTAGAAGAAATCACAGAGACGTTGTTGCACACAACATCGCCCCAGGAGTTCTTGTTGGTGTGATACGTGGTTGCCATGGTGTAGCCGCTGGGAAGACCGCCGCTTTCTGCAGTGCCAAGCAGGCAGTTAGCCAAGAGGTTCTGATAATAGGGGTTGGCATTAGTGTTGACACCGGAGCCCCAGATAGCCAGGCGATTGAAGTGATCGGCTTTGGCCATGTCGGAGCCATAACCGGTTGCTGCGCCTGTCTTAGAGTTAACGCCCGTGTAGGGATAGGGGTCGCCGGCATTGGCGCTGTGGCTGGGTTGGAAGTCGTAGTTGGTGTTGGAGATACCCAGGAAATCAGGGCCGGCAGATCCAGCGCGCACGCCAATAGTGGTGAGCTCGTTGCCGGAGATGTCATAGGTCGTCTTATTCGCATCAATCTTAGAAGCCGTGGCGCCAAAGCCAACACCGCAGCTCAGGGCCACCATCGCGCCGGCGACAGCGCAGCAAGTGAGACCCTTGCCAAAGAACTTGGCAGACTTACCCTTACTCATAACGTCCCTCTCTTTCGATTAGCCCCATGCAGGGCCCAATAAAACGAAAAGTTTGCCCTCATCTGCATCCCCAAAAAGATTAATGGCAGATGAGAATAAACCTATAGCGAGAATAGAGTTTCCTTAAAATGCGATAAATATCGAATTCTTTGCATATGGCTTTGAAATGCAACAAATCTGTTGCATTTCAAACAACACATGAGACGCCGCTGGACATACGCCTGCAAATACGACTTTCCGTTGTGCACTTGCAGCATCGATACGGCAAGCGGCGGCCCCGCTACAAAAAGAACTCCTTGAGCTTGGCGATTACGTCATCTTTGCTCTCCAGGTCCAAGTCCTTTTGATAGACACAGCAAAACGGCAGGCGCATCTTGGCATTCTTCTTGAAGGGTACGAGCACCAGGTTGTCTGCACCCATGGCCAAAGGAGAGTTCTTGAACATGATGACCGCGCCGCCCTCTTCTATAAAACGCAGCATAGAACGATCATCTGATCCGCCGTAGCGCCAGTTTGGGGTAAAGCCCAACGCGGCGCACTTCTCGTTCACATAAGGGAGCACGTAGCTTAAGCTCTCGGGCTGGGCCAAGAGCACGCCCTCGAGGTCCTTTATCCCAACACTGCTGCGTGCGGCAAGCGGGTTTGTCATGCTCACGGCAAGATAGGCATCGCGGCTTCCCACCGGCTCGCTTATGTAATGCTTATTGTCGATACTGCCCAGCATAATGGCCGCA
This sequence comes from uncultured Coriobacteriaceae bacterium, assembly GCA_964418305.1. Taxonomy (GTDB): domain Bacteria; phylum Actinomycetota; class Coriobacteriia; order Coriobacteriales; family QAMH01; genus W2P13-069. The sequence goes on from CAYQLX010000051.1 coordinate 2,510, forward strand.
TCGGCAAGTTTTGCCTCGAGCGCGCCGTAACACGACTCGCACGTCAGCTCCTCTATGAGCACAGGAGTATCAGGAAACTCCGTCTGTATGAACAGCTGCAGCGCCTGCGGGGAAAACGATATCCCGCGCAGCCCGTGCACGGATATGGCAATGCTAAAAGGTCGTTGCCCCTCCTGCTGCGATACCTCTGCCGCCGCCATGTTCTTAAGATGATCCATATCGCTTAGGATGGCGCGCGCAATCTTGGCGGCCTTGACACCCAGCAGCGTAGGCTCTATGCCGCGGCCCTTGCGCATGAAGAGCTTGCCGCCTATCTCGCGCTCAAGCTCTCCCACAGACCTCCCCAGCACCTGGCGCGAAGTAAACATGGCGTTAGCCGCTGCGGAGTACCCGCCGTGATCATACACAGCGATGAAATACGCGAGCTGCGTGTCGTTCATAACTAGCAAACCTTTCTCAAAACACAAAACCAACACGCTGCAGGGCTGCTTTGCGAACTTACAGCACTTGGCAAAGCGCGCATCTAAACATGCAACCACTTTGATGCATTTTGGCCTTATTCGCAACAAGGAATGCGCATATTAATACCCAGCTGCATTATGTTCATCCTTTACCATATATACATGTTCAAAAGTCTAGCCTCCGCTAAGATAATCTTGTACAAGTTAGCCCGCCATTCCAAGCAAAGGAAGTCAAAACATGGCTGAAGAGCACAACGAGAACGAACCCACGAACATCGAAGCAGCAGACGACGAGCTGCTAACCGCTACCGCCACAGGTGCAGACGGCGACGTCGAGCAAGACGTCGAGGAGCAAGACACCGCCGAGCAAGGCGCACAAACAAGCGACTCTCTGGATGCCTTGGTAGAGCAGGTCGCAAAGGAACAGGCTACAAAGCAATGGAGCAGCCGCGAGAAGATCCTGGCGGGCGTGGCAGGCGTGGCGATTGTCGTCGCGATAGCCGGTTTTGGCCTGTTCGCAGCAAACATGCCCGGCAGCAACGCTGCTAAGTTTGACGGTGGCAGCGTGAGCGAATCCGAGCTGACTGCCTACATAGATCAGTACCGCAGCGCCTACGGCACAACCGACGATAGCTCGTTTGCATCGCTGCTCAAAAACCAGAACATGACCGTGGCAAGCTACCGCCAAAGTGCCATCGACCAGCTGGTGCTCCAAAAGCTCATCGAGAAGCGCGCAAACGAGCTAGGCGTGAGCGTGAGCGACGACGACGTCGAAGCGCGCCTGCAGGAAGTCCGCGAGCAGATGGGTGCCACCGACGACGACACCTGGCAGAGCACGCTGGAGTCCTACGGCGTGACAGAGGACTCCCTGCGCAGCACGTATCGCTCCCAGCTGTTGCAAGACAAGGTCTGCGAGCAGGATGTGCCCGAGGAAGAGCCAAGCGACGACGAGACGCTGTCCTACATTAGCTCCTACCTTGCCGACACCACGCAAAAGCACGTCTATCGCATCGTCTTTACCAGCGACGAGGGCAAATCCACTAAGGCAAACGAGTGCGCCAAGGAGCTCAAGAAGCTCAAGAAGTCCAAGAAGCTCAACGCCGCTGCGTTCGAGGAGCTTGTGGCCAAGTACTCCGAGTCCGATACCGCAGCAGACGACAAGGGCTCTGTGGGTTGGAGCGGCTCTGACAACATTAGCGACACCATCTCCGAGCTCATCGACAGCATGAGCGTGGGCGAGGTAAGCGACGCGACCACCGTTGAAGAAGACGACAACGCACTCGAGATTATCTACGTAGACCAGGACTTCACGTTCCCGGCTTCTTCTGAGATAGAGTCCCTCGACAGCCTGAAGATCCCTGACGAGCTTTTGAGCGACGTTAAATCGGCTGTTTCCTATTCCAATTGGCAGAGCAATTGCAGCACCTACATCGCCAAGCTTTTGGCAGACGCCAAGGTCACCTACTACCCGGTGCCCGACGATGCCAGCTACAACGTTGACCTGAGCGTCGACTACACGCAAGACACCACGACGAGCGACGACAGCGCAAGCAGCGACGAGTCTGCGAGTGACACCGATAGCAGCGACGACGGCTCCTCGAGCGAAGAGAGCAGCGCCAGCGAGGAGTAAATACTCGCCCAAAGATGCATGCGGGCCAGCTTGATGCGCGACCCGCATGCGTGACACAGGCAAGATGGGGAAAGAGAAACGCTGAGCATGGGGGATTGCCGAGCGCGACATATGGCACAAACGAGCACCCGCCTACGGGTGCTCTTTGCCGTTGCTGCAGCTGTTTTGCTTGCGGCCACGCTGGCTTGCGGCGCGTTCATGCAGACGGCCTACAGCGCAGACGAGCCCAACACGCAAGGCTACGAGTTCACCGACGCCGCGACGAGCATCGCCTACAAAGTCACCACGCCGGCAGACGCAGTTAGCGGCACGCAGGGTGAGGTAGAGCTCACGAGCGGGCAGGACTGCACGGCGTCTACACTCACGATAGGCACGGTAAGCAACAACAGCTTTACCTACAAGGTCACTGCCGTGAGGTACTCCGCCTTTGAGGGCAACTCCAGCTTGCAGCAAGTGACCTTTACCCAAGACCTCACCGCCGTATCTGACGCAAAGAGCGGTGAGCTTGCCTTCAGGCAGCGCGCCGTGGGTACGGCAGCGTTTAAAAACTGCGCCAACCTCACCAGCGTGAGTTTTGCTTGCTCACGCATCAACGGCATAGGCGACAGCGCCTTTTTTGGCTGCGGCAATCTTGAAGAAGTGACCTTTAGCGAGGGGCTGGAGATCTTTGGCACCACGAAGGGCTCCTACGGCATAGGGGAGGCCGCCTTTGCCAACACAGCCTTGACCAGCATAAAGATCCCTACTATCACCTGCGCCAAGCGCACAGGCGACTACTACAGCGACTACGACCACGATTACTCATCGCTGTACGAAGACCACGACTCGTCCGGCTACCAGGGCTGCTGGCATGACAAGATGACCTACTTTGGCATAGAGACGCGCGGCATTTGCTCGAGCGCTTTTAGTGGCACCAAGCTCGAAAAGATTGTTTTTGCGGCCGGCAACGAGCGCGGCCTGTTTGCCTATTGGTCGGCCGGAGGCGCGGGTATGCGCTATCTGACCACGCTCAAATCCGTTGTGTACGAGGCAGCGCAGCCCTACTACGGCAACCCCAACGCCTCCATGCGCAATGGCGC
>CAYQLX010000051.1:5779-12382 GCA_964418305.1 uncultured Coriobacteriaceae bacterium
CGCAGCGCGTGCAGCACAGGCAGCGGGCATCGAGGGCTTTGAGGACGCTTCTGCGAGCAACTGGGTGTGGATGCTCGACAGCACGCAGTCGCGCCGCGAGGGCTTAAGTGACTCTTGCAAAGCATACTTGGCCAAGGCTGACAGCTTGGAGGCCGGCCGCGTGGCTGCCATCGACAAGACCGCAAACCAGATAGGCACGATGCAGCTTTTGTGCGACCAAAACCTCTCCAAAGGTTCAACGCAAAACTCGCCCTTTGACTACGTGCGCTATTACGCGCAAGACAGCGTCTACATGTTTGACGAGGCATCCGTCAACAGCTACGTGGCAACGGGGACGACCTATCTCAAAGCGGGCATGACGCCGTGGTTCACGCTCAACAGCCGCGGCAAAAGCGGTTTGCTCGCGCAGATGACCTTCTACGACGGCAGCGGCAACCAGATAGACGTCACCGACGAGTCCAAGTTCACCGTGAGCCTCATGACCTATGACAAAGAGACGGGCGAGCTGAGCGAGACCGCCCTTGAGGATATAAGCGAAGGCCCCGTGCTCTTGGTAGTCACAGCTCTTGAGGGCAGCGGGTACGCAGCCGGCTCCACTCTGCAGGAATGGCTGCTTATCAAAGGATCGGCCGCCACGTTCAAGACGCTGTACAGCACTTCTGCGCATGACACCTGGCGCAAGGCTGTCTACAGCAACGGCACCGGGCGCGCCAACCCCGTGAGCTTTGACATCCAAGAGGGCTTTGCCGTTGCCATAAGCTCTGGTGACAGCGCCGCCGCGCTAAGCGCTGCAGGTTATGCGGGCATGTGCCAAGGTCCTGTGACCTGCGTGAGCTCGGATGGCAATTACGGCTTTGGCATCGCGCTCGCCGGATCTTTCTACAGTACCGGCGACATCCACGGCGACATAAACACCTTGAGTCGCGGCAAAAACGAAAGCGACGCCAGTTTGGCTGCAGGCAACTACCAAGCCTTCAACAAGAACCGCGATCGCTGGGGCATAAGTACAAGCTACCAATGGGGCGACACGGCAGTGCTCGTGAACCCCGCCAACATCGGCGACGTGGCAGCGGCGGCAGCGTCTTACGCCTACGCCAACGCCGCCCCTGTCTTCTACACAGAAAAAGACGGCAGCTTGGGCAAGAAGACCGCAGCTTGCCTGGCCGACTTCAAAAACGTGCTTGTCATAGGCGATGAAAGCATGGTGAGTGCCGCCACGATGAGCGCGGCGCAAAGCGCTTTGGCTGGCGGCGGTGTGGCAACGCGTATGAGCGGTGCTGCTACGGCAGACGGCGCGCAGGAGCGCGGTAACGCATGCTCGCTGTCCTTGAGCATGGCACAGCTACTCACCAGCGGTGACGGTGCGACGAACTCGCTAGCTAGCGTGGCCGTTATCGTCGCCCAAAGCGGCGATGCCGTAATCGACGCCGTGAGCGCTTTGAACTTTGCGGGCTCGCGCAAGGGTGTCATCTTGGTGGCAAGCTCCACAGCAGATGCCAAGCGCATCACCAGCTTCCTGCGAGATAGCCGCGACAACGTGAGCACAGTGCGCGCCTTTGGGCGCAGCTCAAAGGCCGTATCAGGCAGCTTTGATATGGAAGGCGTCCTGTCTGCAACCTGGAACGAGAAGGCCTCTGGCATAGAGGCCGTAAAGGCCGGCGACACAATTGAGCTCTACGGCACGCTCTTTACCATAGGCAAGGACAACGCGCTTGCAGCTGCCAGCGGCTCCAACCACCTTTGGGGCCTGTCCAAGACACCGGCGGGAAGCTACCCCTACGGCACCGATGCCAGCGGCGCCACGGCAATCTACACCCTAGCCAAGACCTACGACGTACCGCTGCAGACCGTCAAGCAACCCAAGGCAGCGTCCAAGCTCGCCTACAACGCCAAAAGGCAAATAGGCGTCGCCGCTAAAGAGGGACTAGAGGTCAAAAACGGATCGGGCACGGACGCAGGCTCCTACACCGCACAGGTCACACCCAAGAGCGGCTACTGCTGGGAGGACGGCTCCAACCAGACGCTGCGCATATCGTGGTCCATCGCACCGGCCAGCATGGCGGGGGCCAAGATTACCGTAGGCAACAGCCGCGTGCACTACACAGGCGATGAGGTGCGCTGCGGCGTGAGCAAGGTTACTCTCGCAGACGGCAGCATCCTTGCAAGCAGCGATTACACGGCTAGCTACTCCCACAACAAGCGCATCGGCACGTCCATCGTCAAAGTGACGGGCACAGGCAACGTGACAGGCAGTGCCACGGCGCGCTTCCAGATCGTCGCGGCTGCGAGCGACAGCGGCGACGATAGGGGCGACGGCAACGCGAACTCAGGCGACGCCAGCGACGACGGCGGCGATGACAGCGCCGGCGACAAAGACGACGAGCAAACGACCGTCATCTCAAGCGACGACGACGAAGGCAGCGGCGTCGATCGCGGCGACGGCTGGTCTTACTTCGAGCCCAAGGTTAACGCGACGACACAGGACACGTCGCTTCTGAGCAGCGTGGATGTGCCTCCGGCCGTCAATATCGCCGTACTCGTCATCTGCTGTATGGCCTTTGCCGCGGCAATCTTCTATGCGACGCACGCGCGCAAAGAGACCGACGACATGCTACCTGAGGAGCATGCGGATGCGTAATACACGACACATTGTCGCAAAAAGCGTGCTCGCCATCCTGCTCGCCGTAGCGGCCGCATCGGGCCTTGCCGGATGCAAGCCCACGGACTTCTTCACCGAGGTGCTCATATCCAGCAGCGCAGACACCATAGATGAGAACAACCCCGACAAAACCGTCGTCAACTCGCCGGACGCCAAGGAGGAGTCAAGCAATTTATCGGCCCTCAAGTGGACGGATGAAAGCGACAGCACCGAGGACACAGAGAACCTCGTCGTGTGGTCCAAAAAGCCCAACTCCACACTCACGACACACCATTCCTACTACGACCCCAAGCCGCTCTTTCCCGGCATCAAGGCAAGCGACGGCGTGAGGCTCGTGTTCAACGCAAATGCCACGCTCGACCACGAAGTCGACAACGCCAAGGGCGAGGGCAACAGCAAGATGGAGTCCGTAAGCGCAGGTGACAGCGGCAACACCGTAAGTGTCTCTACCACGCAGTCAGGCGACAGCGACTCCGACGTCACAGCCGGCGGCAACGGTGCCGCAGGCACAGCTGCAGGCGGCAGTGCACAACAAGCGCAGCAGCAGGGCCAAGGAGACGACGAGGACTCCACGGGCGACGAGGATAACGGCAAGAACAAAGGCGGAGACGGCAGCGGGGACGACGACGGCAGCGGAGAGTCGCAAGACCCCGGCGATGAGGATGGCGACACGACCGACAAGTACGCCGGCTTTGGCGGCAGCCTCACCGTGTACGACCCGCATAACGCCAAGCAGGACATCCCCAATGCAGACAGCATCGCCGTTATAGGCAAGCGCTGCGCTGTGATGGTGCAGGCCATAGGCGGCAAAGGTGCCATCTGCGCCATGAGCAAGGACGCCTATAGCGGCAAGGACGGCACGGCCGCCAAGAGCTTCAAGGACGTCTTTGGCGATGAGTGCGCAGCAAGCGTAGTCACGTGGGACGCCGACGACAGCTCCATCAAAGACGTCAAACCCAAGAAACTCGCCCGCGCGCTCAAAGGCAGCACGCTCATCCTCTACGACCAAGACCTCGTAAGCGGCGACGAAGACCCCAACAAGACCTTCTTTACCGAGGCACAGCTCAAAGAACTCTACGCAGCAGGCGTGGTTGGGTTTGCGCCGCTCTCCTTTAACTCCGAGTACGGCATCGTGGACGCCGCATACTTTGTGGGCCAGGCGCTGGCCAAGAGCAAGAACCTGCAAGACGGCTGGTCATCTGCGAATATGGCCGACTCCTACACAGACGCCGTGAACTCCATCATCAAGGCGACCATAGCCACCAACTCGGACAAGGGCAACTGGGTCTATGGATCAGAGGCTGCAGACAAAAAGAGCACCGAGGTCAAAGGCAACATCGTCAAAAACAGCGGTACCTCGACCTACATCCACGCCATCATCGCCACCGACGCGCAAAAGGGCCTAGACTACAGCGGTGAGAAAGGCCAGGTCGACGCCAGCGACATCGTCCTCTTTGCCGGCTACGGGCAAAACAAATACAGCCCCCTGGGCTTTTGGATGCAAACCGCCGGCGTGGCAGACACCTTGATCAGCCAGAACTCCGTGGGCAGTAGTGCCGACGGCGCCATAAGCCCCAAGTTCCTCACTGTCTTGTGGGGCACCGACAGCAACGTGACCAAAAAGAAGCTCACTGGTAGCGGCGGCGCCTATGCCAACTGGCATGGCACCGTGTCCAACATGGCCATAGGCGGCATTGGCACCGGTGGAGACTCCTTGGGCAAGCCCTGGGGCGGCGGCTTGGGCTCCAAAAACATGCCCTACCTCATCGTAAGCGGATCATCTGATGGCAAGCTCACGGGCAAGGCCGTCAAGAAAGCCGTCGTGCAAAGCATCAACAGCTCCACGCATTACACGCCCTATACGGCCTTTGAGTACTCCGAGGTAGTGTCCGAGGCAATCGCTCCTTACAACGCAAGCACCGTAAGCCACATCGGCGATACCAACTTTAGAAAGAGTCAAAACCCCTTCAAGGAAAAGCTATCTGCAAGCGACGCTGTGCGCGTAAACCCCGGCGGTCTTCTGGAGAGCTGGACGCGCGGCAACGCAGAAAGCGTGCTCGAGACCCTGTGGCTTGCCAGCGTGTACTCCAAAAGCCCCGACGGCTGCAACTATGAGCCAACGTATGACTGGAGCGATTTCGAAGCCAAAATCGGCGAGGAAAAGATCAGCGGCAAAGACTACAACGGTGATGCCAAATCCATCGTGAAGGCCGTGGTGAAGGAGTTCTACAGCACCTTCTACCGCTGCAGCGCAGACTACAGCCAGATCGTCACCGACGAGGGGCTGTGATAGGCATGGCGCAGGGAAACATGGGCGGCTCCTCCATACGCTTTGACAGCGACCTCAACCAAGAGGCGGCAGACGAGCTTGCGCGTACAGCCGCTCGCAGCGAGAGCAGACGCCTTGTCGTTTTAGGCGTAATTGCTGTTTGCCTCGTGCTTTTGTCCATGCTCCTTCCCACGGGCATGTTCTACAGCTTCTCGCAAAAGATGACCCTAAGCGTGTTCATCGAGCGCGTGACGGGCAACTTTGGTGGATTGGTGAGCGTCTTTGTGGGCAACGGAGAGGCCTATGAGACGCGCTTCATGGCCGTGCTCGTATGCGCGGTAAGCGGCGCTGCGCTGGGCATATGCGGCAGCGCCTACCAGGGCGCCTTCAACAACCCGCTAGCCGCGCCCAAGACCTTGGGCGTCATGGCAGGCGGAGCGCTGGGCGGCTTGATCTACGTCATCTGGGGGCGCGGCATTGGCCCGCAGATGCCGTCGTCGGCCAGTGCGTTTACCTACTCGCAGCGCCAGGAGTGGCTCGCCACGCTCAACCCGCTGGAGTGGCTGTGGCAGACCTACGGCATGAGCCTGTGCTCGATTGCAGGCTGTTGCTTGGTAGTCGCCATCGTCGTCGCCATCACGTCGGTTCTATCGCGCGGCAAACTCTCCAACATCATCGTCATCATCTTTGGCACGGTGTTTGCGGCCTGCGTGACGGCGCTCATCTCCTTTGCGCGCTACCTCTACACCGTCGCCGGCGACATAGACACCGCCGACGCCCTCAAATCCATCGAGAACTACACCATGACCAGCACGTTTCACTTTACCGATCTTGCAATCGTGGTGTTGCCCATCTGCATCTGCATCGCCGTGCTGCTCTTGATGAGCCGCCGCCTCACGCTGCTGTCCTTTGGCGACGACGAGGCCGCCTCCATGGGCGTGAACGTCAACAAGAGCCGCTACCTGCTCATCGCCGTGTGCACGATTCTCACAGCGCTCGCGATTAGCTTCTGCGGGCATGTGGCCTTCTTGGGATTCATATCCGCCCACTTGGCGCGGCGCATCGTCGGGCCCAACTTCAAATACCTGCTCCCGGCCAGCCTTTTTACCGGCGCGGGGCTGCTTACGACCGTGCAATACATCTGCGAAAGCGGCTTGCCGTTTACCTCAATCAACGCATCGGGCTCTGTCTGCTCGATGTTGGGCTCGATCCTGTTCTTAGGCATGGTGCTCGCGCAATGGAGGAAGGGAGGCAGCGGTGGCTGGCGATAAAGAAACCCAAAGCGCAGCTCGCGATGAGCAACGCGACGCGTCTGCGCAGCAGAGCGCTTCGCAGCAGCCCGCACATGACCGCGGCAAGGGCGCTTCGCAGCAGACCGCGCATGACCGCGGCTACATAGACCGCATCATCGCTGCTGCGCGCGAGCTCGATGCACGCGACGCCTTCGAGGCTCTGCCAAGCCAGGTGGGCCGCCGCATCAGCGCCGCCCAGGCCAAGCGCACCACGGCCATGCACGCGCGCAACTCGCGCCGCATCACCATAGCTTTTGCCATCGCGCTCGTGATTATCGCGGCCATATCGTTGTGCCTGCCCTACTACGGCGTGGGAAGCCAGGGGCAGAGCGGCGGCGTCTACACGCCCGACGTCGTCATTGCCAGCTGGCAGCTGTGGTTCA
>CAYQLX010000052.1:0-1223 GCA_964418305.1 uncultured Coriobacteriaceae bacterium
CTTTACGAGCTTGCAAGCGGAAGCCGCGTGGGCGACGCCATCAAAGCGGCAGGAAGCACGACCAAGAAAGCTGCAAAAGGGCAGGTGAACCTCGCCGAGGTTTTGCAAGACGGACAGCAGGTTACTGTGCCCACTAAGGGGCAGGTGTCTGCCGCAGCACAAAGCGGTGCTACAGGCGGCAGCGCTACTGGCAGTGCTACAAGAAGCGGCTCTCAAGGCAGCGGCGAGCAGGGCAAGATCAACATCAACACGGCAAGTGCAAGCGAGTTGCAGGAGCTGAGTGGCATAGGGGAGTCCCTGTCGCAGCGCATCGTGGATTACCGCAATGCCAACGGTGCCTTTGCAAGCGTGGACGACCTTGTCAACGTGTCTGGCATTGGTGATGCGCGTCTTGAGCAGATCCGCAGCAAGATTTGCGTCTAAGGGGGCTTGCAGCTCATGGATGCCGATGCAGCGCAGGCGCAAGCGCGGCAGTTGCGCGTAAGACGCCCAAGCTTGGGGCCGCTGGCGCTTGCTGCCGGTACTGCGTGGGCTGCGGCGCTTGCAGCCGAGCAGCTTGCTTGGGGCTCCTATACAGGTGAGTCGACGTTTGATATGCACTTTGCGGCAGCCGCGTTTGTGGCCGTTGCTCTTGCGGTGGCCTTGCCCGCACTCTTGAGCGCTAGGTTTCGTCGTGGCGTTGCGCGCTTTGCCAAGGGTATAGCCGCTGCTGCCCTGGCTGCGATATGCGTTTTTGCTTGCTCGATGCTCTATTGGGGCGCTTGGGCAGGCGACGTGCAAAACGCAAGCCAAGCGTTGCAGCAGGGTGCTGTCACGATCGAGCTCACAGACGACGGCAACACACGCGACTATGGCAATGTCTCGACTGCGCGCTTGACCTTGAACGGACGCAGCGTGAGTGTGAGGTTGCTGTGGCCGCAGGATGCAAACGTGTTGAGCGCGGGTCATACCTTGTTGCTCACGGGCAGTTTGAGCACGCCTGAGGCAGGCGATGCGGGTAGATGGAACCATCAGCAGGGCTTGGTAGGCATGGTCGATGCTAAGCAAGTGCAAGATGCAGGCTACGCGCATACGCCGCGCGGCTGGGTTGCCTCTGTGCGCGACAAGGCATGCGCTCAGATTGCTGCGCTGCCTGCAGACGCCGCTGGCCTTTTGGCAGGCGTCGTGGTGGGCAATCGCACCCTGTATGCACAAAGCGAGCTTGAGCAGGACTTTAGGACCTG
>CAYQLX010000052.1:1323-12361 GCA_964418305.1 uncultured Coriobacteriaceae bacterium
ACGCTTGCCGCCAGCTTGGCCACCTTGCCTGCGACCATCCCCTTATTCAACCAGGTGCCGCTTATCTGTCCGCTGGCCACGGCGCTCGCATCCCCGCTTATTACCCTGGCCTTAGGGTTGGGAATCCCTGCAGCGGTGATGTGCTCTGTCGTGCCTTCTTTGGGCTGGCTTATGCTGCAGCCTGCAGCGGCAGTTGCCTCGGCCTGTGCGGCGCTCGTCTCCTTTTTGGCTGATGTGCCCATGGCATGCGTGCCGGTGCAAGCACATGCGGCCTTGGCTGGAGCGTTCTTTGCGGCGGCTGGCATCGCCTTGTGGGCCTTGTGGCCGCTGCCGCGCCAAGAGTTGGGATGGTATGAGCGTGCAGCTGGCTTGCGCAAGACGCGCACTGTCGTGGTTGCCTGCAGCATTCTCCCTGTTGCGGTCATCTTGCTTTGTGGACTGGGCGGCCTAAGGGCAAGCGCCAACCTTATCGCGCCCGGCATCGCGTCGCGTGACACCCAGGTGGTTATGCTCGACGTAGGGCAGGGCGACGCCATGCTCGTTGAAAGCGGTGACGCCGCTGTGCTCGTCGACACCGGCCAGGAAGGCACGGTGCTGCTTGAGGCTCTGGCGCGCCACGGCATTACGCGCCTGGATGCCGTCGTTTTGTCGCACAAGGATGCTGATCACACTGGAGCGCTTTCTGCCTTGACGGGCGTGGTCGAGGTGAGCCATGTCTATATCCACGCCGATCTGCTCGAGTCTAAGGATTGCTCTGAGGTGCTCGAGGTCGCCTCTTGGGTGACCAAGGGCACAGGCGCGCAAGGTGTGCGTCCCGGCGACGAGATTTGCATCGGCAGCTTTACGATGCGCTTGCTTGCTCCGCAGCAAGGTGGCAGCAGTGAAAACGACGACAGCTTGATATGGCTTCTTTGCGCCTATACCCAAGACGGGAAGACTTTGGCCCGTGGCCTGCTTGTAGGAGACGCAGAAAGTGAGGCCTTAGACGACGTGCTCGATGCCGCGGGAGATATCGACTTTTACAAGGTGGGCCACCATGGCAGTACCGATGCCATAAGCGATGAGCAAATGGCGCGTCTCAAACCCGAGCTGAGCCTCATAAGCGTGGGCGCAGACAACGATTACGGGCACCCTACGTCAAGCACGCTCGAGGTCCTTGAGCGCGGCGGCTCCAAGGTGCTCAGAACCGATCTGCAAGGGGACGTGACCCTGACGTTTGGAGAGGGGGTGGTTTATGCGAACTGTCAGAGGAGTTGACGTATTCGCGCGGCGTCTCTACTAGCGCCTCTGTAAGCGCTTTGCCTGCACACCTGAGGTTGTGTTGTGCGGCCTTATGCGGTGCGTGTCGTGCTAGCATCAGGTGGTTTGAAACCTTAGGAGGAGCATTGGCAGACAACGGGTTGATCGCAGCCTACCTCATGGTGGGAGCAGACGAGCTCAAACGCGAGTTCTTGGTGGATAGGCTCACGCAGCGCGTGGCAAAGCTCGGCGACATAGACTTCAACAAAGATTCCTTTATCGCGTCTGCCGCTGCTGCCGACGAGGTTGTGGGTGCCTGCAACATGCTTCCTTTCATGAGTGAGAAGCGCCTCGTTGTCGTCAAAGACCTCGACCACGCGGGCAAGGCGCTTACAGAGGCGCTGGTCGACTACTTGTCCAACCCATGTGACACGACGGTGCTTGCCTGCACGGCAACCAAGCTCGCCAAGAACACGCGTATCTACAAGGCCTTTGCCAAGCTGGACAAGAAGGCCGTGGTGAGCTGCGAGCCCAAGAGCAAGCGTGACCTGCCCGCGCAGGTCTCCAACTTTGCCGCTTCCCACGGCGTGAGCATGTCGCCTGCTGCCTGCCAGCTGCTCGTGGACATGGTGGGAGAGTCCACTGTGCACTTGGACACCGAGGTCAAGAAGATGGCTGCTGCCTTGGGGCAGGGCGCACACATCGACGTAGAACACGTGCGGCAGTACGTGACGCGCACGGCGCAGGTCAAACCATGGGATTTCGTGGACGCGCTATCTGCAAAAGACGCCGCGCGCGCTCTCGAGCTCTTCAACAATTTGGGGCCGGATTCTGTCTTTGGACTGCTTACTATGTCGGCAAACCGCTTGCGCGAGCTGCTTGTTGCCAAGGAGGTCGGCGGCGGGTCTGCTTTGGCGGCGGCCTTAGGGCTGCCCGATTGGCGCGTACGCAACCACGCACGCTGGGCAGGGCTTTTTACCCAAGAGCAGCTGGAGCGGGCGCTTGCAGGCGCGGCAGACCTCGAGCTGGCCATGAAGACGGGCGCCGATAGAACGTCTGCCTTTACCAAGTGGACTTTGGACGTCTGCGCTCGCTAGGGCGCTGATTATCGCCAGCATTTGACGCCCGTTCGCAGAGGCTTTGCATACGGCTGCCCACGCTGCCTGGCACCTGCGTATTTGCCCAAGATTACCTCTATCCAAAGGTATATGAGCGTGGTATTATCTAACGGTTTCGTCTGCACCCCACTGCAACGAATCATTAGATAGGTACTGAAAGGAATAGTCAAACAATGGCTAACATCAAATCTCAGAAGAAGCGCATCATCACCAACGAGAAGGCTCGCATGCGCAACAAGGCTGTCAAGTCAGAGCTTAAGACTGCAGTCCGTCGCGTCCGTGAGGCTGTTGCCGCTGGTGACAAGGAAGCCGCTCAGGCTGCAGCCAACAAGGCAGGCCGCCTGATGGACAAGGCTGCTTCCAAGGGCGTCATCCATAAGAACCAGGCTGCCAACCGCAAGAGTGGTGTGCAGGCCATGGTCAACAAGATGGCCTAAGCCTCAAGCTTCTTACTAAGCTTAGATGGAAGCCGCCCTTTCTCACGAGGGCGGCTTTTCTTTGTATCAGCTCGGATTGTTGCGCGCAGCGTTGCGCCGCAGGCAGCTCCGATTGCATAAGCAGAAAAGGTACCCATGGATCCAAAGCTCATCAGAAACTTCTCTATCATCGCCCATATAGACCACGGCAAGTCCACGATTGCAGACCGCATTCTGCAGCAGACGGGCACCGTGGCCGAGCGCGACATGACAGAGCAGCTGCTTGACTCCATGGACATAGAGCGCGAGCGCGGCATCACCATCAAGTCGCAGGCCGTGCGCGTCATGTATAAGGCAGACGACGGCCAAACCTACCAGTTCAACCTCATCGACACCCCGGGCCATGTGGACTTTACCTACGAGGTGAGCCGCTCGCTGGCCGCATGCGAGGGCGCTGTGCTTGTTGTTGACTCGACCCAGGGCGTGGAGGCCCAGACGGTGGCCAACGCCCTGATGGCTATGAACGCCAACTTGGAGATAATCCCTGCCATCAACAAGGTGGATCTGCCCGCGGCAGACCCCGAGCGCGTGCGTGCAGAGATAGAGGACGGCTTGGCCATCCCCGCCGATGAGGCTGTGCTCACCAGCGGCAAGAGTGGCATCGGCATCCACGAGCTTTTGGAGCAGGTGGTAAAGCAGATTCCAAGCCCCACGGGGGACACGCAAGCCCCGCTCAAGGCCTTGGTTTTTGACAGCTACTTTGACTCGTATCGCGGCGTGGTGGCGCTTATTCGCATTGTGGACGGCTCTATCAAGAAGCGCGACAAGATTAAGTTCATGGCTAACGGCGAGCTTTGCGAGGTCTTGGAAGTGGGTGTGCGCTGCCCGGAGGAGGTCCCGGTAGATGAGCTTACCATCGGCGAGGTAGGCTATCTGGTCACCGCCATCAAGGACCCCAAGCTCGTCAAGGTGGGCGACACTGTCACCTTTGCTAAAAACGGCGCCGACGAGCCGCTTCCTGGCTACCGCGACGTCAAACCCATGGTCTACACGGGTATGTTCCCCATTGATGCAGACCAGTACCCCGCCTTGCGCGATGCGCTGGACAAGCTGTCTCTTAACGATCCGGCACTCGTCTATGAGCCCGAGACCTCGCACGCTTTGGGCTTTGGGTTCCGTGTTGGGTTTTTGGGGCTTTTGCACATGGAGGTCATCAAGGAGCGCTTGGAGCGCGAGTTCAACTTGGACCTAATCGCCACGGCCCCAAGCGTCGAATACCACGTGTTTCTCACCGACGGCTCTGACTTCATGGTCCACAGCCCCCAAGATATGCCCGACGCCTCTAAGATTGACCACATAGAGGAACCCTATCTCACGGCCAAAATCATCATCCCGCCCGATTACGTGGGCCCCGTGATGGAGCTTGGCACCGAGCGTCGCGGCGACTTCAAGAACATGGCCTACCTGTCGCAGAACACGGTAGAGATAACCTTCGAGATGCCGCTGTCGGAGCTCATCATGGATTTCTTCGACAGCCTAAAGAGCCGTACCAAGGGCTACGCGTCGCTTGATTACGAGGTCTGCGGCTATAAGACCTCCAAGCTCGTCAAGCTCGACATACTGCTTGCTGGCAACCCCGTCGACGCGCTGAGCTTCATCGTGCACGAGGATCAAGCCTACAAGCTGGGCCACGACCTAGCCGTCAAGCTCAAGGGCATCATCCCGCAGCAGCTGTTTGAGGTTCCCATCCAGGCGGCGGTGGGCAGCCGCGTGCTCGCGCGCACCAACGTCAAGGCGCGCCGCAAGGACGTTTTGGCCAAGTGCTACGGCGGCGATATCACACGTAAGAAGAAGCTTCTGGAAAAGCAGAAGGCCGGCAAGAAGCGCATGAAGGCTATCGGCAACGTCGAGGTTCCGCAGGAGGCCTTTATGGCCATCCTCAAGGTGGACGAGTAATAGGGGAGGGGCGCCCGGCATGGACGCAAACCACAGCGACGTACGCGCCAAATACGCAAAGCTCACGCGCTTGCTCATAGAGCGCGCGCTTACCGTCACGACGATGGAAAGCGCCACTGCGGGCCAGATTGCATCGCTTATAACGGATACCCCGGGCGCCTCGGCCGTGCTCAAGGGAGCCTATGTTACCTACAGCAACGAGGCGAAGGTAGCCTGCGGCGTGCCGCAGCAGGTGATTGACGATTTTGGCGTTTACTCAGACCAGACGGCCAGCGCCATGGCACAAGCGTGCGCGGCGGCGTACGGGGCGGATATTGGCATCGGTGTGACCGGCACCTTTGGTAACGTGGACCTTGCCAACGCAGATAGCGTGGCAGGCCAAGTGCACTTTGCTTTCTTCTTTGACGGCGCGTTTGCTGGTAAGGACGCCGCAGCCTTCACGCGCATGCTCACACCGCAGGCGTCGCGTCTGGATTACAAGATGGCCTGCGCTGAGCTCGTGATAGACGAGCTGCTGCCGCTTTTGGGATAGAGGTCTTTGTGGCAGGCATCGATGCGGCTTTATTCGCCAACCCGCTGTGGCTTGCGCCTATGGCCGGCGTGACAGAGCCCGCCTTTAGGACCTTGTGCATAGAGCATGGCGCAGGGCTCACCTACACAGAGATGATTAGCGCTAAGGCACTGGAGTACGCCAACGACAAGACGCATGACATGGCACTGCCTGCCCCGGCAGAGCGCAAAATCGCTATCCAGCTCTTTGGGCACGAGCCTGCTGTCATGGCACGCCAGGCGCAGCTTTTGGCAGAAGAGATGGCAGATCGCATCGCCCTTGTGGACGTTAACATGGGCTGCCCTGTGCCCAAGGTCTGCAAGAAGGGGGAGGGCTCGGCGCTCATGGGAACTCCCAAGCTCGCGGCACAGATCGTGGCCGAGATGGTGCGTGCCTTGGACCCTTACGGCATCCCTGTCACAGCAAAGTTCCGCAGCGGCATAGATGATGGCAACCTCAATGCCGTGGAGTTTGCGCGCACCTTGGAGCAGGCTGGTGCCGCAGCTTTGGGCGTGCACGGGCGCACGGCTGTCCAGCTCTATCGCGGCAAATCCGATAAGCGCATGATCAAGGCCGTCGCAGATGCTGTGAGCGTGCCCGTCATAGGCAGCGGTGACGTCTTCACACACGACGACGCCCTTTCCATGATGGCAGACTACGGTGCCGCCGCCGTCTTCATGGCTCGCGGTGCACGTGGCAACCCCTGGGTGTTCACCGGCCATGAGCCCAGTGCGCTTGAGAGAATCGCCGCCGCGCGCCGCCATTTGGAGCTCTATATCCGCTTTCATGGGGATGCACATTTGAGCCCCATGCGCGCACAGCTGGCCTTTTACATGCACGGGCAGCCTGGGGCCGCTAGTCTGCGGCGCGAGTTAGGGGCTGCGAGTAGTGCTGAGGATTTCTTCGCCCTGCTCGATGCAGCGGCCGAGCGCTGCGACGATTAACTGCGGGCTGCACAGCGATGACTTGCTGCGCTCTCGAGGATGACGTCATCCAAAAAGAAAGATCGCGCACAATCAACCGTAGCTCCGCCGGTTCACGGGAAGCTACAGCGATCATGCACGATCTTAGACGCTGGAGAACACTCCGATTGGGCGCGCTCTCCAGCTTGCAAGCGTTCTTGCTCGGTTACTCGGTTACTTGGTGCTCACCCACATGGCAGGACGCACGCAATACGTGGTGTGATCCACGTAGGCGCCACTGTCAAAGATGAAGCCCTCAGTGTTGACGTCGGCCGCGGACTCGCCTTGGTTGACGTCATAGCCGTTGTCGCGAAGCCACCAGCAGCATGCGCCGTTGGCGTCGGTGTAGGCGCCTTGGCTTGCAGCGTAATCGCTGGGCCAGCACATGGCGTCGCCCTCACGACCAAAGTACTTCTCGGCCTCGGTGATGGAGAGGCAGAAGAGCTTATCCATGGTGGCTTTGCTGCCACCGGTGGACCAGTAGGGGTTCTTGTCGTTTTTCACCTTGGTGGTAAGGATCTTGCTCTGCTGATCGGCAGAGAAGGCGGTGCTGATGAACTCACCGTTAAGCCAGCTGCGCAGGCTGGAGGTCTTCCAGATGTACGCGCCGCGCTCATCGTTGAACGGCTTTGTGTCAACGCCCTCTTGCGTGATGATCAGCGCCTTGCCGTCTTTGACGGCGAGCACTTGCCAGCCGATGCTCTTGTCTTGGTAGCTGCCAAAGGCAAAGGTGTCGCCCACTTTGAGACCGCTTAAGCTGGTGGCCTGATCTTGGCCGCTGGCTGTGGCGGGTTTCTCTACCGTGGCGGTTTGCTGAGTGTCATCTGTGCTGGTTGTTGTAGCGGTACTCCCGCTGGAGCAACCAACGGTGGCAAACCCCATGACAAGGGCAAGGGACGTGGCGCACAGCGCGCTTGCGACGCGCTTGATTTGCTTGTTAGCCATTTCTTGCTCCTTTGCGTTTACGTTTTCCTGCGCCCCTTGTAGAACGGAACCGACAGAGATGTTGGGGAGGTGTTCCGCTCTGCGTGGGGCGCAGGGTGTGTCCTGAGTGCTTGCATGAAGCGCAAGCCAGAATACGAAGTTGTCAATCAAGCCTTCCCTTAAGAGGGGTCTTTCACGCCCAAGGCTCGTTGCCAGCCGCGATAAAACTGCAGCCGGCCGAGCCTGGAGCAGAGCTTGGGAGCCGGGGTGAGGAAGGTAGCCCGGCGCCCGTGAAGAAGGGAAAGCGGGTAGTGCGGTGGTACAGGTGGATGCGCTACCGTGGTCTTGCTCGTCTTAGGCAACGCACCCGGTGGTTTTTAGAACATGAGGTACATCGTGTATGCGCAGATGTAGATCACAATCCTCAGGCAAACGCTGGTGACCATGGCGCACACCACGCCTACGATGGACATAACCTTGCCGTTGCTGTCGTTTTTGCGTGCAAGATGCGCGCAGATGATGACCATGACGGCGGTGACGATGCCAACCCAGAAGGAGGCGGCACCATCGCCGGCAACGGCCACGGCAATGAGGCTATCCACATGCGTGGGGGGAGTGGTCAGGGCGGTTGGATCGGCGTAGTGGCCAAAGTCCCAAACGTTGAGTATGGCTAGGCTGATGGTGTAGATCACCGTCGCGGCAAGGCCGATGATGCCGCCCCAAAACGCCATCTTGGCGCCCGTAGGGGCAAGCGCCTTGTCCTTGACAAAGCAGGTGACCAGCCACAGGAACACGCTACCCAGCAGGATGGCGTTGCCCAGGTAGTAAACGATGAGTAGCGTCCATGCGGGGCGCGCCGGCATGAGGTAGGAGTGTGCGGTAGCGATGACCATAGCCGCCGGCACGATAATCGAGGCAATGGCAACTGGCTTGTTGATTTCCTTCTTGCGGTACCAGAAGACAAACCAGATAACCATCATGATGCCCATGAGCACGCAGCCTATGAGCTCTTGCGTGATGCCGGAGGTGATGTGGCCAAAGCCGTTGAAGATACGCTCCCAATGCTGCAAGTGGGTAAAGGAACCCAAACCGCCGATGACCAAGGCTACGGCCGATGCAACGAGCACGGGGAACATGATCTTGTTGCCCTTGCCCTTGAGGAGCAGGACAGACTCAGCAGCCATGAGGCCGCAGCTGATGCAGACGAACAGGGTGAATATGACGAGTGGCCATTGTGTTTCCATTATCTGTCACCCTCTTCCCAGTGGTGCCTACGCAGGATGAAACGATAGGAGGGGTCGTTGCCCACGCTTGGTAGCGCATGAACGTCGGATTCCTCGAAGGGCTCCAGGAAGTCCAGCATCTTACGGTATTCGCCAGGGCCTTCGCCGCGCTCTGTAGAGTTGCGGGCACCCACGAAGGATTCGTAGCCTTCGTCGATATCGCCCACCCAGCGGGCATTGCCGCCGCACTGGGCCACGCAAGCGGGGAGCTCGCCTTGGTTGAGGCGCTGTTCGCACAGCGTGCATTTCTCGACAACACGCTCGTCCTCGTTGAGGTAGCGCACGCCGTAGGGGCATGCCATGACGCAGAACTGACAGCCGATGCACTTCTCCTTGTCGATCTGGATGGTGCCATCCTCGGCGATGTGAGAGGCCTCGGTGGGGCACACCTTGACGCACTCGGGGTTCTTGCAGTGCTGGCAGCTCATGGTGAGGAAGTACATGTAGGCATCGGGCCATTTGCCGGAACCGTCGGGCTCCAGGTTGGGTCCAACGCGCATGACCTTGTTCCAGTAGTTACCAATCTGTACGCCGTTGAGCGCCTTGCATGCGACGGAGCAAGCCAGGCAGCCCACGCAGCGGTTCAAGTCTGTGATGATCGCTTTATGTGTCATGACCTACTCTCCTTTCTCGCTGCTCAGCTCTTGGTCGCGGCCCTCGTAAGTGGGCAGCCACTCTTTGAGGCGCGGGTCGTCGGACGTGTGGATGATGGGCGTTCCGTTGCTGTCGCAGGGCACGGGGTTGTTGAACGGGCTGTTCTCGGGCGTGGCCTTGTAGATTTTGACCTGGTAGGCACGCAGGTTGGAGCTGCCGGAATGCGGGTCTTGCGCATGATGGTCCAACAGCTGGTTGACCGCAGAGAGCTGGAAGCCGTGGCCGGCGTCCTGGACCTCGGGGTACCACCAGGTGTGCTCCAAGTTGACGACGCTTTCATCGACGCCATAGTAAAGATCGGCCACCTCGCGGATTTTGCCCCACTCGGTCTCGATCCAAACCCAATCGCCTTGCTCGATGCCATACTTGGCGGCGGTGACGGGGTTGATTTCGATACGCGGGACAGGCCACATCTCGCGGCACCAGGGCAGCTGCCTGTGCTCGGAGTGGAAGTAGCACGGAATACGACGGCCGGTGGTTGCGGTGAGCGGGTACTCCTTGATGCGATCGCCGTCCTTGGGGCCGTGCGGCGGCTCCTTCCAGGAGGGCAGCCACCATTCCTGTGTCTCGGGGTAGGTGGTCTCCATGACGGTGGACCAGATTTCCTGCTTCATCGTGGGAGTAAACCAACCCGGCTTCCAGTCGCCGATGCCCTTGCCGGAGGTGTAGTCCAAGCGGGCCCACACGCGGTCGCGTGCGCGCATGGCGCCGGTCTGGTAGCGGCGGTAGGTGCCCCAGTTGCGCGGCTCGACGTCCTTGGCCTGCCACCAGCCGTTCTTCTGGAACTCTGCGACGTACTCGTTCCAGTTGTACTTGGGCTTGACCTTGGCCATCTCCACGCCGTGGCGCTTTTTGGAGACCTTGCCGTCTTTGACGGTCCATTCGGTCCAGGTGAGCTCGTCATCGGTAAACAGCTTGATGGAATCGTCCAGCTGCCATTCGATGTCGGGCCACTCGTTGCCCTTCTCGTTGTTCCAGGGCACACCCAGCTCCTTGGCCACGGCCATGACAATCTCTGGGTCGTACTTGGCCTCTGCCGGGGGCTCGACGCACTTGACGGTGGCGCCCATGGCGCCGGCTGAACCCTGGGATGCGCGCGGCGAGTTGAGCTCAATCCAGTGTGCGACGGGCAGAATGATGTCGGCGGCATCCGTTGAGGGAGCATGCCACAGGTTGAGGTCGACGTAGAAGTCCAAGTTGCACAGACCTTCCCAAGCACGGGTGGTGTTGGCGAAGGCCATGAAGTTGCCGGACTCGTTCCACAGGGCGCGCAGCGGGTAGGGCTCGCCGGTTACCATCGCGTCGTAGCAGGTGGGGCCGTCGGACCAATACTGCCACCAGTGCAGCAGAGGGAACTTCTCGACGCCGATTTGCTTCTCCATGAGCTCGGCCGGCGGTGTGGAAGCGCCCGGTGCCCAAGCAGAGAAGCCCTGAAGGTCGCCGTCGATGGGCACGATCGTGGGGCCGCGGTTGCCGCCCGGGGTGTCCATGTTGCCGGTGATGCCAACCAGGTTGTCCAGCGCACGGGAGTTCTGGATGGCGTTGCAGGCATGCTCTTGCGCGAGCATGTACTGGATGCCGCCGTTGCCATAACCGGTGCTGGGGTCGATGCGCGTGCCGTAAACCGTCGCGGCCTCTTCAATTTGATCGGCCGGGATGCCGGTTATCTCTGCGGCGCGGTCCAAGGAGTACTCGGCAGCTGCCGCCTTGTAGTACTCCCATACAGGCTTAACCTTGACCTTCTTGCCGTTCTTGAGCGTGATCTCAAACTCGCCTTCCAAGGCCGGGTCGATTTCTGGGTCGAAGGGGAGAAGATCGGGGACCCAACCCTGAGTCTGGCCTGGAAGCAGGTTGTCCTGTGCTGCCTCTTTGCCGGTCTCACGGGCGGTGACAGAGTTATAGTTCTCGCCTTCCCAAAAACCGCCGGTCTCGTCAA
>CAYQLX010000053.1:0-12085 GCA_964418305.1 uncultured Coriobacteriaceae bacterium
GGCTGTTTACAAGTTTACAGCCGCAATGAGCGCAAGGCGCAATCCCAGCTGCATACCCCCGCAGGCCGCTTATTTTCTTTGATTTGAAGTGCTCCAAAATGACGCTCATCTGCGTTTTATTCTCTGGTTTTGCTAAAGTGCTGATTCTGGTAAAGCGTTATGGGCGCTGCAGGTCGTTTGAGGAGCAAGTCGTGGGACAAGAGGACAAAGAGCAGTTGGAAGAAAACGAAGAGATGGAGTCTTGTGACGCAGAGGCGCAAGAGCCCACTGTTGCTGACGATAATGAAGCTACCCCAGACCTGCCCTCTGATGATGAACCCATCGCAGATGCTATAGGTCTAGACGCTGATGACAGCGGCTTGGATATCGTGGATGTTCCTGTCATTGGAGAAGCTGCAGAGCAGGATGAAGCCACGCAAGCCTATGAAGCCCTTGGTGATACGGGTGAGATGCCTGTAGTTGGCGCCGCTAAGGGTGCCTCAGACGATGATTCCCAAGAAGAGTCAAAGAAGAGTCATACTGCGCGAAACATCGTTATTGCTTTGGTCTTGATTATCGTCTTGGCTATTGCAGGATGCGTTGGTTGGCTGGTCTATGACGATGGACGCAACGCGTCTTGTCATGTGGCACAGGGCGTAACCTTGGACGGCACCGACATAAGCGGCTGCTCAGAAAGCGAGGTCAAGTCCATCGTGACCAAGCACGTGCTCAGCGGACAGGCAGGCTCGCTCAAGCTGTCCTTGAGCATCGGCCAAACCGTCACTTTGGAGTTTGCCAAGCTCGGCGACGTAGACGTGGATGCCACGGTGCAAGCCGCCATGGCAACTATCGACCCAGACATGTTCTCGCGCTGCCTCAAGCGCGCTAAAGAGATTGTTGGCTTGGATGCCGGCGCGCAGGAGACGCAGCTTTCTACTGTGTGCAAGCTCTCTAAGAAGAAGGTCACCCAGAAGGTCCAAGACATTGCAGACCAATACGACAAAGAGGTGCGCGACGCCGGTTATGAGTTTGACGAGCAAGCCTACAAGGTCAAGACGGTCAAGGCTAAGGAAGGCTATGAGCTTGACGTAGCCAAGACCGTTAAGCGCATCATCAAGGCCTCAAAGAACGGTGAAACGAGTATAGAGGCCCAAGACAGCATCGTTGAGCCCACCAAGACCACGCCGGGCCAAGCGATTTTCGTGAGCTTGTCTGAGTGCCATCTTTACTTTTATGTGGACGGCAAAGTCAAGAAGGACTACGCCTGCACGCCGGGCATGAGCGGCTATGACACTCCCAGGGGTAGCTGGACGCTCGAGTACAAGGACGCATCCCCCACGTGGTATAACCCCGGATCCGATTGGGCCAAGAGCATGCCCGACACCATCGGCCCCGGTGCTTCCAACCCGCTGGGGCTTCGGGCGCTTGCTCTGTCGTGCGGCGGCGGAATCTACATCCATGGCACTACCAACTATGGCCAGCTGGGAACGGCTGCAAGCCACGGCTGCATCCGCCTTGCCAATGAGAACGTGGTCGAGTTGTTCGATTTGGTGGAGACGGGCATTCCCATCTTTGTCTATTAATTTCTTCGCACAGCTTAATCAGTAACATCGCATAGATTTATTAGGTCCATCGCGCAAAAACCTTATTCAGCTGTTTTTATATGATGCTTTCGACCTGCGCGAATGGCGGGTTTATGAGGGTTTGCGGTAGGTCTAGCTACGGTGGGGTTATACGTATTATTCTCTGCTGAGGATGATTATGAGCAGGGAAAACACCCTAATCATCACCTTAATCATCCTTTGCAGGGGATGTGCAGGCGCCTTCTTTTGCGTATTCTGCAATCAGTCGCGGGTGCTTCCTTTCTAATTGAGACGCATCGGAACCCCCTCTTTATCCGATTCGATTAGATCCCGTTGACACACCCTCTTTTGGAGTGCGCATCCCCTCTGTCAATCGCGTGCTCCGCTCTCAGGAAAGGGCTCCGTTCTTCCTCATCCTCTTTAATCGGAGCCCTCCCTTCCTGCGATGCTCTTCGCCGCATAGGGCGGCTGAATATATAAGTACAGAAGGGAGAAGAGCTATGAAGTTCACCGTCAGCACACTCATCAATACCATCTGGGTCATGACCGGTATCTTCGCGATCCTTTGCATCGCACAAAGCATCTTTACATTCTGAACAGTTCCAGCTGACGCAAACGAGCCAGAGTACTCGCTGCGTCAGGAGGGAAACCTCACGGTTGCCGCCTCGCTTCATAACACCCCTTATGAGGACAAGACGGCTTACGAGCCAGAGGGCTTTGCTGTGGAGGTTTTGCAGGAGCTGTCCCAAGAGCTTGGGCTCGAATGCAGCTTCACACGATCCAAACGCGTCGATGCCTTGGCAAGCTGCCTGGACAACGACGGGGATGCAGATGTGGTGCTTGCCACTATGCCCTCGTTTCAAGTAGACGGCGCAAGCAACCTTGTTGCTACGGATTCTTACTTGGACTGCGGGCTTGCGTTGGCCGTCAACAAGAAGGATAGCTACAGCTCGATTGATGATCTTGAAGGCAAGACCGTAGGCGTGGCAGATGGCAGCATTGCCTGTGATTACGCTACTAAGCGCGTCAAAGAAGGCTTGGAGCTCAAGGTAAAAAGCTACGACACCGTGGCCGATGCACTCAGCGACTTGCAAGCCAAAAACATCGAGGGCGTCATCGCCCAAGACACTGCCTTGTCCTACTACACGCGCGTGATGTACTACCGCGAGCATGTGGTAGAGAGCTTTGAGGACACGAACGAGTCGTTCTCGCTGTATGTGTCCCAAAGCAACCCCGGGCTTGCCAATGCGCTCAACGAGGCACTTACCAAGCTCAAGGAGTCCGGTCGTTATCAGGAGATCTACGACTCGTGGTTCAACATGGACGAGACCTCCAGCAACCCGGAAGACCCCGTGACCCCGCCGCAAGACCAGCCGGGATACGTAAAGGGCGCCTACTAGGCGCCCTTTTTTCATGTACGCGCTATGGATTAAGCCGCAGCAGCTCTCTTAAGCAGTCACCTTACTCCAGCGTCTCGTCCACCATGCGGATGAGCTCTTGTTGAGAGTGGATGTCGAGCTTGCGGTAGATGTGGCGGATATGCGTCTTTGCCGTGCCCTCAGATATATAGAGAATCTCTTGGATGCGCGCCGAGTTATAGCCTTTGGCTAGGTAATAGAAGACCTCGGTTTCGCGCTGTGACAGCAAGTAGCAGTTGGCGATGGCCTCGCACTGTGCCTGCAACAGCTCTTGCTGGGGGATCGGGTCGTCGATGGTGCCGGTTGCATGACGTGCGCCTTCGGTCGCGTCCGCTGCGGTTGAAGCGGCGGTGCGCGGCGTGCTCGTAGGTATGGCTTTTGGCAGGCCGCCCTCTGTGCTTGCGGTTTCTGAGAGCTTTGCGCTGCCTAACCCGCTACCTTGCTCCCCGCGCTTGTAATAGAAGGTGAGGCTGCAGGTGTTGAGCGCCGCGCGCTCGATGGTCGAGCGGCTGGGTAGTGAGCAAAAGCCCAGGACTAAGCAAAGCAGCGTAATCATCGTTCCGCCGCTGTCGCCCCAAGGGAGTATGTTTACGATATGGTCGCTCTCTATGGTGATGACACTGCCCAAAAGCGCGGCGAGGGCCAAAGTGCCGCGTCCTAAGCCGTAGATGAAGACGGGGGAGAGGCGGTAGCCTTGGCTTAAGGTGTTGAGGAAGATGAAGAAGAAGATCTCGAAGCTAAAAAAGCTTGCTGCGACCACGACGCCGAGCAGCGGTATATCGTAGGTAATCATGAAGGGGATGCAAATGGTGCCTATGGCGACAAGCGGAATCACGCGCTTGAAGGTCTCGACGTCGTTTTGGCCTTTGTCCGCTGTGCTCAAGACGCTTGTGACATAGATAAAGGCAACGCCTGCCGCAAGCAGCAGCGGGATGATATTGTCACTGGCAGACTCCATGGACTTCATGATGGCGTTGCCCTTAATTAGGCCAGCAGCCAAGCCAAAGAAGGCCAGCGGCAAGACGAGGTGCCAGGCAAAGCTAAAGCGTCGGATGGGTAGCGGCGTTGACACGGGCACGCGGCTTTCACCGTGAAAGAAGCTCGGCTTCATGCTTAGCAGCAAGAAGGCCTCTCCTAACGGCAGGACGCAGGCGATGATTCCGCTTAAGGGCGCAGGCACGATCTGCATGATGACCACGTAGACGATGGCGATAATCAGGATAGACAAAGACGCGTTGAGCACGATGCTTTGGTAATCCAGAAGGGACATGGCTATGCCCCAGAAGATGAATACGATGGCCGAGCCAAAGCCGGATACGACGCCAGCGACGATTGAGGCAATGAGCAGCGGCTGTCCGCTTAAGAGGCTACAGCAGCAGGCGAGCGCTGTACTGGCAAACATGCAGCCGGCACCTAAGAACAAGCCGCCTTTGTTGATAAGCCTGTTGCGCATGTGCTGATCGGTCAGGCCAAAGGCTATTAGGAACACGGCAAAGGCGACAATCGAGATGAGGAAGAACCAAGTGTAGCCGTGCAGGAAATCTGTGCCGGGGATGTTGAAGACAGACTTGCTGCCGTACATGGTTGTGTAAGTCCATCCCTGATGCAGGCCTAGGCCCACAGACAGAATCGTCACCTCGCTTGCTGGTTTACTCGTGTCGAGGTCGATGCTGATCTTTGGTATTTGTATTTTCATCTCTCCCCTTTGAACCCCTCCTGCACGTTGCAACTGCCTCTGCACTCGGTGTCGAGCAACGTGCAAATAAAGCTCTCGTAGCTATTAGCATAATGCAACTAATAGTAAGTTGCCAATATGTTGGTCCTCTAATCGGTGCGGATTATTCTAAGCAAAGCATAATAACAGAGCATCTAGGTATGAAAAGTGCCGCTTGCATGCGTGCTCGTTTACGGCTTTCCCTGTGTTAATCCCTCCCCGTCAAGTAGTACTTGGATGATGCTCCATTGTTAACCCCGTCGATAATACGCGGGGGATGATTGTTCCAAAAAAGCCCTGCTTACAATGCATTTTGTCGCTGTTAGGAGGAGGAATAAGGAGAGTGCCTATGACCAGCGAGACAAACATCCTCGACTTCGAGGAGGAGTTCGATCCCCTAGAGATCAACGACGATGTCATCGACCAAGAGGACATGGACGACGACAACCCGTACGACACCGTGGACTATCCCACGATGCGCGAGATGCCCTTCGATCCTCACGCGGGCTCTGTGTTCACGCCCGAGGTAAAGGGAAGCCCCAAAGAGGCGATGCTGTCGCTGTTTGACTACAACCCGGCGCGTCGCCCCGTCCTGTTAGAGATCTTGAGCCTGTGCCGCGGCGGCTGCCTTAATTCCAAGGTGCGCGAGTTCGTGGATGATTACCAGAAGGACAACCAGTCGGTCTACAGCGCTACCACGCTGTGCCGCATGCTCGAGGCGGCAGGCGGCTTAACGCTCACTAAGCCCGAGATGTCAGAGGCCGTGGAGGACGTGGCCGAAGGTGTCGAGTACCTGGAGATAAAGGATCGCGTCGACCCGATTTGGACCACCACTCCTGATGGCGAGGAGGTCGTGGAGGAGGAGACCTGCGGTCGCTATTTCTGGGAAATCATGGACCGCGATGGCAAGTACATAGAGGTCTACCGTGACGTGCTCAAGCTTATCGAGGAAGCGCCGCGCTCCATCGCCGAGGTAAACGAGCTTGTAGACGCAAGCGATATCTGCCGTAAGCCCAGGCGCTTTGGCGGGCACTTTGTGGACATGCTCGAGCGCACCGACGCAATCATCTGGAAGAACAAGGCTTGGACGATTACGGATCTTGGGCGCACGGTCTTGCCCGAGCTTTGCAAGAAGGCCATGAAGGAGGTGGCGACCGATGCCCAATAACGAGGAAGTGAGCTTGGTCGATTTGATGCAGGCTCGCGCGAGCACATATGGCATGCTCGCCCGCCTGTACCGTGTCGAGGTCGATGAGAAGACGCTCGAGGAGCTGCAGGGGATGCGCTTTCCAACGGCTACCGGCAACGACAGGGTGGATAACGGCTACCGCCTGCTCTACAACTACCTGCGTACGGCATGGGACGACAGCCTGCTGGAGTTGTCCATCGATTACGTCAAGACCTTCATTGGTCACGGCGTCAACGGCTACTCCGCTGCCTACCCGTATGAGTCGGTCTACACATCAGAGCGCAGACTCATGATGCAGGAGGCACGCGCCGAGGTCCTGCAGGTTTACCGCGAAAACCACATGAAGCGCCAGGGTTGGAACGACTGCGAAGACCACATCGCCATAGAGCTCGAGTTCATGCAGCGCATGTGCATCCGCACAGCCCAAGACCTAGAGGAGGGCAAAGAGGACGATGCCGTGGCAAAGCTCATCGTCCAGCGAGACTTTGCTCGCGACCATCTGCTCAACTGGATGCCCATGCTCATAAGCGACATAGAGAAATTTGCCGCTACCGAGTTTTACCAGGGCGTCGGCGAGCTGTCGATGGGATACGTGGAGGAGGATATGGCCCTGCTCACCGAGCTGCTCGAAAGCGTCGAAGCAGCATAAGCAAGCTTGCTGTAACTTATGCGTTAGCGAGGAGTCGTGCATGAAGCACGACTCCTTTTTGCTGCTAATTGCATTATTGGGTTTGCGGAAGGTATGCGTGCTGGAGCAGCACGTATATCTCCCGCAAATTCATGGTTTGTTGAAGAGAAAACGCCCTGCAGTTCGTGTTGAGCTGCAGGGCGTTTGCGTTGTGGTGTTGTGCGGTGCGAGCCTTAGTCGAGGCCGTACTCGGCTAGAAGCTGCTGGCCGGAGGTGGTGCCGGGATAGGCATCGCCTGTCTCGGTCAAGAACTGGGACATCCTCACCAAGGCGACGCGGTCGAGCTCTTTGTCTGCTTTGACGCGCAGGACCTGCATCTTGGACTTCTCGGCTAGCTCCAAGTTGGACTTGGAGAAGAATGAGACGATGAGCTTGTCCTGAGCTTTTGAGATAGCCGTGTAGAAGGCGCGACGGTCGTCGTTGAGAACCTTTTCGCGCGCATCCGGCGTGCTCACGACTTCGAAGGCATCGCGGGAGGGATAGAACCCGTCCACGCAGCCAAAGACATAGACGTTGTCGGCGCTCAAGCCCACCATGTACTGCGGGTACATGATGCGCAGAATGTGGTTGTTTTCTGGGAACTGCGGAGCAAAGAAGCTCTTGCGCATGAGCGCGGCAATGTCTGTAGCGCTCTCATCGCCTGCCAACTGAGCCATGATGTTGGCAAACTCGGGCAGCTTGTCGGCACCTATGGCGCGCATGAGGGCAAAGCCTCTTCGTGCGCGGTCCTTCTTGATGAAGGTCTGGGCCTGCTTGTAGCGTTCTGCAAAGACGTGGGATTTGGGGAAGGGCTCTTTTGCTTGGGCGGCTACATGCGCGAGCTCATCGAGCATGTTGCGTCCGCTTTGCTCACAGCATTCCTCGAGCTTGGCCCAAAGATCGCTGTTGAGCAGGAAGTTGCCAAAGCCCAACCAGCTGCGCCATGCGGTGATGTCGTTAGGATCTGCCAGCAGACACAGCTTGGTGTAGGCAATCTGAGCCTTGCAGCGGTCTGCTTCGCGGGGGTCGCCGCCGATTTGCTCGCCGGCACCGATGAGGCTCGTGGTAAAGCCGCGCTGTGCCAGCACCTTGCCTAGCAGATGCGCCCAGCGTGCGTTGGGCACGACCACGCAGGTGCGGCTCTCGTGGGCGTCCTTGATGTCGTTGATCTGCATGCGCAGGTACTTGGTCAGGGCGTCGAGCTCTTTTTCTGGGCTGTCCCATTTGACGGCGATGACCTTTTCTGCGGCGTCGTTGTCATCGATTGCGGCGGCGACGTTTTGGTCCATGTCGCCATAGGCGCAAAGCGCCTGGGCCATCTTGGCCACATTGGGGTTGCCGTAGACCTTGTTCAGCGTGATGATGCTCACGCCGTCGCGCCTGTCCTCAAAGTGCGCAAAGCCGTCTGGGTTGGGTGTGACCTCGTTTAGGTTGACGCACTGGTTGACGTTACCGGCCACGGCGAGCTGGTCTTTGGCGCTCATGCATGCGCACACCTGCTCGGCCTTGCTCATGTTCTGGAAGTCGTCGGCAAACACGTGCGCGTAGGCGCCGCGCGCGTCCTTGCCTGCCTCCGATTGCAGGTAGTTTGCGGCGATGGCGCCAATCTCTTGAACGAGCACGGCGTCGCGCCCAATCAAAGAGGACTCGAGGCGCTTGATGACGGTGTGCTCTTCGCCCAGCAAGACCCACTCGTCGCGCGGGACCAAGGCGCTCATCTGCTTGAAGTAGTAGGAGAGGGCGGCGCGCACCTTGCGGTTGGATGCGCCCAGCACCTTGAGATCCTCTTGCAGGAACTTGTATTCGGCGCGATTGAGCAGGCGCGGTGTGCGGCCTGTTGCCTTTTGCGCCTCTTTGGTGGATAGAATCTCCTGGCACAGCTCGATTGGGGTGCAGATGCGCACCTTGGCAGCAAACGCGCTGTTGTCTTGGGGTAGGGCTGCCTCAAGGCGTGCGGCAAAGGCCTGCGCGGCCATGCCAGTGCTCGTCAAGACGAGTATGCTTGCGGCATCAGCGCCTGCTGCGGCAAGCTCGACGCAGCGGTCGATCAAAAGCTGCGTTTTGCCGCTTTGCGCAGGGCCGCAGATCTTGACGATGCGCTCGTCGCCAATCGCTTTCGTTTCTCCCATAGTGCTTACTCCTTAACGTAATGCCTCTTGGTTAGGGTCTGCTTGCTGTGCCCTTAGGCGGTTTGCTCGTCGTCGGTGGTAAACTCGCCGGTCTGTGAGTCAAACTGGCGCACAATACCGTCTGCGCCGTAGACGTCCCAATAGCGAAAGTCCACGTCAAAGTCCACATCGGGGAACTCGAACTTGGCCATGTGCTCTTCCCAGGTCTTCTCGGCGGTCTCCTCTTTGGCAATCTCCTCGTCGGGTGCCTCGAGGAAGTTTTCCTGCGCCTCCTCGCGCCTGCGCTCTATTTCTGCCAGCCTCTCTGCCTCTTTGGCGGCTTCCTGGGCGGCTTTCTCTTCTTCGCGCTTTGCGCGCACTACGGCGCCTTGGGCCTTTTGCAGCTCTAGGCTCTTCTCAGACGGCATCACCACGCGCGTGACGCCCTCTCCGAGTTCGCCTCTGACCATGGCGTTGCGGCACTTGGTGGCCATGGTGGCAGTCTCAGGCTTGATGTCGCTGTTGGAGTCAAGCGCGAACGCGATGGTGTAGCTGCGGTTTTGAAGTTCCAGCTCCAAGTAGTCGAAGTAAAGCTCGATGCCACCTTCCTCGCGTTGGCGGCGGTTGTAGATCTTCATGCAGTTGCCCAGGTTATGAAACATTGAATGAACCCAGCGCTCCATAATTTCGTCCCAATAGTTTTGGGAGTCTTCGCTGTCGTCCATGTACTCTTTGCTCACCATAGCCAGAAGACTGATGACGTTTTTGTGCGGCTGGCCTTCTTCGACCTCATGGGTGCGTATCAAAGCGTTTCCCACATGGGGGTAGCAGCGCTTGATTTCCAGGCGGGTCTCCTTGGTTGCGAGCGCTTCGTCGATGTCGAGGATCATAGTCCCAGATGGGCGCGGTTCCATATGCTCTCCCTCTCCTAAAAGCTTCTGATGTTGCCGGGCTGCCGCCATAAGGGCGCGACATGATGCGTTTACCTTGGCTTTTGCGTCGGCATGAGAAGTATATGGACACTGCGAGCTGCACTTTAATCCCGCTGGGATGATATTTGGGGTGGCTCATCCATCCCGCTCTTATGATTTGCGCGCTCGTCCTGTGGCTAGAGTTTCGAAACGTAAACGCGTCGGACACAGGTACGTTGCGCACCCCTCTTAGTCGTCGAGCATGCGACAGCGCAAGCCCCAGTACCTGTATTAAGGCGCATCGTCACGAAAGCTCTGCGAACCTTCGTAGAGCCGAGAGAGAATCTGAGAGGAGAGAAGCATGTCGAAGCTTTCGCTTACAAGGCGCAGCTTTGTCAAGGCGTCTGCCATCGCAGCGGCGGCTTGCGGTTTGTCTTTTGCCGCAAAGCCATCCAACGCGCTGGCCGACGGCGAAGACACGACGGCGGGTGAGGTTAAGCGTATCCGCTCTTGCTGCCGCGCCTGCGGAAAAGTCGAATGCGGCGTCTGGGTTACAGTCCAGGACAACAAGGTCATTAAGGTCGAGGGCGACGAGTCCACGGCTCATGGCCGCGGCCACTGCTGCTCGAAGTCCCAATCTTCGATGCTGGCCTTGTACCACCCGGATCGCGTGCGCTACTGCATGAAGCGCACCAACCCCAAAGGTGAAAGCGACCCGGGTTGGGTTCGCATATCTTTGGCAGAGGCCTTCGACGAGGCCGGCTCCAAGTTCAAGGAGATCGTCGAGAAGTACGGCGGACAGTCTTGCTTTGCTATGGGCGGCACCTCGCGCGTGTGGGCGCAGCCTCCCTACGGCACCCTCAAGTCCATCTTCCCCACACCCAACGCACATCTGGCTTATGAGATCTGCAAGGGCCCGCGCCACTTTGCCGGTATCCTCACCGACGAGATTGGCTCGCCTTGGATGGAAGTCGAGCAGGAGCCGTTGGTTTACGTGCAGTGGGGCACTGCATCTGAGTATTCCAACTATGACTCCAACAACCGTACTGTCGTCGACTGCTCGCAGCGTGCTTATAAGCACATCCTTGTCGACCCGCGCATGACCCCGCTGGGAAAGGAAGCAGATCTGTGGCTTCCTCTGCGCGTAGGCACCGACTTGTGCATGTCTTTGGCATGGAACAAGTGGATTGTCGACAACGAAGCCTACGACGACCTCTTCGTTCGTCGTTGGACCAACGCTCCCTTCCTGTGGAACCCCGAGAAAGATGGCAAGACCAAAAAGGGCTGGTTCATGGAGATGAACGGCGGCATCGATATGGTGAGCCGTCTTATCACCGAGGCCGACTGCGACCCCGACTGGATCAACCAGTACTGGAAGTACGAAGGCCGCTACCAGCGCTTCATCTGCTGGGATGAGAACAACCAGAAACCCACCTTCTGGGACGCAGAGGCCTGCCAGTGGGAAGGCGAGAAGCACAAGATCCCCACGACTGGCGTTTGGATCGAGCATCCCTACAAGCCGCTCGTGGCTGACGCATGGCTGCCCGACCCCTCACACTTTGCCGATCCCGGTGACAAGACCTACGACGATTACTGGGACGAGGGCAACGAGGGCGGCAAGAAGTCCAACCCCATGGGCCTTCCCAAGAGCCCCGCTCTGCTGCCTGGCTCCGTCAAGGTCAAGCTCAAGAACGGTAAGACCATCAAGGCCGAGACCGTTTGGAAGGAATGGCTACACAACCTCGAGGATTACACTCTCGACTATGCGGCCGAGGTCACCGAGGTCCCCGCAGAGAAGATCGAGGAGGCAGTGCGCACCTACACTACGCGCCTGAACCCCCTGCACGGCAACGGTGGCATCCATTATCAGCTGGCTCCGGACCAGACCGGTCATGCTGTCCAGAACAGCCGCTCCCTGCAGATCATTGCCTGCATCACTGGTAACTCCGACGAGCCCGCTGGTAACCGCGGCTCCTCCAAGGCAGAGGTCGACGGCTGCGCCGGCCGTGCCAACATGCTGGTGACCGACTACTCCGACAAAAACAACAGCTACCATGACCGCTGGGTCAAGCACCCCTCCAAGACTTGGGGCCACTGCGGCACCATGGAGCTGGGCAACACCCCGCGCGACCTTTCCATCGAAGATCAGATCCCCCTGGTCAAGAAGTTCGTCCAATACCTTATTGATGAGGACTCCCCGCTTGCCGAGCGCTATGGCAACAAGATCCCCACTGATAACGAGTGCCGCTGGATCATCGAGCGCAAGGGCGGCGCTTACAAGCCCACCACCTCGTGGCCTGGCCCTGCAACTACGTTCGAGAAGAACGAGAACCAGATTTCTGCCGAGCGCTTCCCGCTGCTTCGTTATTGGAGCCGCTGGGCTGACTCCGCAACCATCTGGGACTCCATCAATGAGATCGACACCCCGTACCAGATTCACGGCGGCGTTTGCATGTCCGGTGACTTCATGAACGAGTCCAACCTCATCGAGGCTTGGGAGGCTCTGACCCGCCTGG
>CAYQLX010000054.1:0-11896 GCA_964418305.1 uncultured Coriobacteriaceae bacterium
GTTTTCTTCTTCTTGGCCTCTTTGGCCAGACGCTCGTCGCGCTCCTCGGGCGTCTCTTCCCAATCGTAGGCGTGCTCGGTGGCTATGTTGAGCGCCTTGTAGCCTAGGCCTAAAGACTCCACGAAGGCCGTGCAGCCGCGCACGATGGGCCAGCGCAGCCAGCTGTTCTTGGGACGGCCGCTTGCGAGGTCGTGCTCCTCTGTATAGATATCGCCGCTTGGCTCGCGGATGGCGACGGCCCAGTTGTAGCGGCCGCGCATCATGATGCCCTCGATCAGGGCTTGGCCGCCGATATGCGTGCGGCACAAAACATCGCCATCTGCTTTGAAGGCGTCTTTAAGGCGTTTAGAATCGCTCACTTAGCGCGTCACCTGATCCCAAGGCTCGCCGCAGCTCATCTTGCCCTCCGGGCACTTACCGCGCACGCAGCCGGGGCCGGCCGTGGCAAAGACAAACGGCGCGGTGGGGCGCACGAGCTCGAGCATGCGGCAGGCCATGTCGCGTATCTCCCACTGGGCGCGGTTGCAGCAACGCAGGCTAAAGAAGTGCAGCAACTCACGGATGTTCATCGTGACCACAATCTTGGTCTCGCAGGCGTTGGGCAGCAGGTAGCGGGCGTCTTCTGCGGGGACGCCGGCCTTGACGAGCTTGTCGTAAGCGGCAAAGGCGTCCTTGGCGGCCTGCTCGTACTCCTGCTGGGCGCCGGCATCGACAACACTTTGCGGAAGGATGAAATCGGGCTCCTCCTTGAAGGTTACGTAGCGCTGGGATTGCTGGTTGTAGCTTGCCATGCGATGACGCACCAGCTGATGGCTGCACGCGCGCGATATGCCGTCGATGGCAAAGGTGTAGCTGGCGTGCTCCAGCGTGGAGAGATGCCCGCTGGCAAGGATTGTGGTGAGCACCTTGTGGATGCGCTCCTCGTCCAGCGTCTCCATGAGCTCGGCGGCGCCGACGGGCGCGTAGCACAGGCGCGCGGCGGTGGCCACGGCGCGTTCTGGATCCGGGGTGTGGTACAGAAGCTCGACGTTCATTGCTGCTCCTATCTGCCGAAACGGTTTTAGCTATGATACCCGTGCCCGGATGCGGCGGCGGGCGCAACGCGGTAACCGCTGGCTAACCGTATGCGGCAAGGCGGCGAGGTGCAAGCCGCTGCAAGCACGAGCCCAGATTTTGCCGAGGGATTGCGCCATTCGCAATCGGCTCGCCGCAACGCTGGCTGCAAGCGGGTAATCTTTGGTGCGATAACTCGACACAACACACAAGGACGTACATGAATCAAGAGACACCCTCTGCCGCTAGCAGCCGCAGTGACGCTGCCGGCAGCGCAGAAACAGCCGCGCCCGCGGCAGATATAGACACGCGCGTCGTGCGCGAAGCCAACCCCATGGGCACGCAGCCCATCGGCAAGCTCATCGCCCAGTTCTCCGTCCCCACCATCGTGATGATGGTCTTCAACTCGCTCTATAACATCATCGACACGGCGTTTTTGCAGGTAGCCGTGCCGGTCATCGGTGCGGCGGTCACACAGATTGCCTACCCCGTGCAGACCATCCTCATGGGCTTTTCTATGTTGGGTGGCATAGGCGGCAACGCCATGGCAGCAATCGAGCTGGGCCGCGGCAACGACGACAAGGTAGAGAAAATCCTGGGCAACACGGCCGTGCTGCTTTTTGGTATCGCCGTGATTGTGGGCGTTTGCAGCGTGCTCTTTGCCGATCCTCTGCTCACCGCGCTGGGTGCCAGCCAAGAGCTTTGGGAGCCCGCAAAGGGCTTCATCACCATCGTCTGCGTGGGCTTCGCGTTCCAATCGCTGGGCATGGGCATGAATAACTTCCTGCGCACCGCGGGCAAACCCAACCTGTCGCTCGGATGCAGCATCTTGGGCACGGCGGCCTGCATCGTCCTCAACTACATCTTTGTCGTCCACCTGGGTTGGGGCGTTAACGGCAGCGCATATGCCACGGTCATAGGCCAAGGCTTTAGCATGGTGCCCGTCATGCTCTTCTTTATCGTCTATAAGGGAAGCGCCTTCAAGCTGCGCCTGCGCAACTGCGTGCCCGACATGCGCCTCATCATCGACATCTGCGCTTTGGGCCTGGCATCGTTTGCCATCCAGGTGGCGCAAACAGCCGTCACGATCGTGATGAACCACGTCATCGGCATTTGGGGCGCGCAAGACCCCATGGGATTCGAGACGGCGCTGTCCACGATTTCTATCGCATGGAAGGTGCTCTCCATCGCCTACATGCCCATCATCGGCCTCACATCGGGCGTGCAGCCGCTGCTGGGGTTCAACGTGGGTGCGCAGCTGTGGAGCCGCGTGCTCAAGCTCTACAAATGGGCCTGCATCGACTGCTTCTTAGTGGCAATGGCGTTCCAACTGGTGTTTTGGATTGTGCCCGAGGCGCCGCTCTCACTCTTTAGCGTGAGAGACGACCTCATGCCCTTTGCGTGTGACACCATCCGCATGTTCTCGTTCTGGCTGGGGCCGGTGGGCTTCCAGATCATGGCCAGCAGCTACTTCCAAAGCTCGGGCCAGCCCATGAAGGCAACGGTGCTGGAGCTTACGAGGCAGTTCCTCTTCCTCATTCCGCTCTACATCCTCATGCCGGGCTTTACCGTGAGCGTGCTGGGGATGTCGGGCCTGGACGGTGTGCGTTTGGCGCCGCCTATATCCGACATCTTGGCGTTTGTTGTTACCGTGGTCTTCTTTGTGAGCGAGTGGAACAAGCTCAAGAGGCTGGAGAGGACGAGCGGACATCTGGCAGCGAGCGTCGGCCCGCAGGCGTAAGCGCGCGGTACGGCGGCTGCTGCAGGGCTGCTCGCTGATTGTTGCGGACTGCTCGCTCTTACTTCTTGACGGCCTTGCCACTTACCGCGCCGGTCTTGTAGTTGATCTTCACGCCGCGCATGGCGTTGTAGACCTCGACGTGCTGGTTGATGCTGCCGTCGTTGCTTTTGATGTCCACGTAAACACTGCGGCACACGAGCTCATTGCCCTTATACACGGGCGTTGCGCGGTAGTAGACCCAGCCGTTGTGGTGGCTGTAGAGGTAGTTGAGCGCCAGCTGCTCTGTGTATTGCATGCCGCCCGGATTAGAAGTGGTGTTGTTGCCCACATTTTGCGTACGCGTGCCCGTGACTAGGTTGTATTTGACGGCGTGGCCGCCCAAGCAATCTGCCAGAAGGTGGCTGCGGTTCCACGCGTAGCCGTTGTAGGTGCTCCCGTTGGACAGCGACACGCTCACCAGGCTCTGCTTGCCCCAGCCACTGATGGTGTCTGCGCTTGCGGGCATGTCCTCGCGCCAGCCGGCAGACTTGGCGACCATCTTGTAGGTAACCTTGGCAACGACGCGCTTGGTGCGGCCCAGCTTGTCCCAGCCAGCCATTTTGATCTTGCCCTTTTTGACCTTGACGGAGGTATTGGCCTTGCCACGCACTTTGTAGTACAGCGGAGCAGTGGAATACTTCCACGTATGGGCCTTGTAGCTTGTCTTAGAGCTTGTGCTCTGTGCGCTTAAGCTCTTTGTGCCTGCGCTGCTATCGGACAAGGCGCTCCATTGCTGCAATCCGCTAGCGGTGCCGGCAACTGCTAGCACGCAAGCTAGCGCTACTACGACGGGTAACTTGCCCATGAAATGCCCCTTCTCCTGCTACTTAGCTCTGGCGATTTTGAGCCCTCCTGCAGTATAAGGCTTGGTGGCGAGTCTCTCGCGGACCCGATGGTCACAAAGTGCGGTTTAGGGCATGACCGCGTACCCAGTTGAGGGGGTTTGCGACCAATCAGACAGCAATACAGACCCAAAACGTCGCATCGTGGTCACAAAGTGCGGTTTAGGGTATGACCGCGTACCCAGTTGAGGGGGTTTGTGACCAACCAGGCCGCAAAACAGGCCCAAGACGCCGCATCGTGGTCACAAAGTGCGGTTTAGGGCATAAACGCATGCCCTGTTCCGCACTTTGTGACCACAAGGGCGTTGTTGCCGGCTAGCACCTGCCGTCGTAGAGCTCAGGGTAGTAGCAGTTGAGGCCCTTGGGGCAGATCTGGCTTTGGTAGGGGTTGCGAAGCATGCACTGCAGGTACTCCTCGCGCGTGGCGCAGGTACGAGCGATGCCGATGTTGGCACTCACGAGGCCAAGGTCCTCGACGATAGCGTCGGGGCGGTCTCCGCGGCCCACCACCTTGTAGGCAG
Organism: uncultured Coriobacteriaceae bacterium; assembly: GCA_964418305.1. Lineage (GTDB taxonomy): Bacteria > Actinomycetota > Coriobacteriia > Coriobacteriales > QAMH01 > W2P13-069. The sequence goes on from CAYQLX010000054.1 coordinate 4,197, forward strand.
CTGTACCCATCTGCTCCAAGTCCCACAGCGCACACAGGCCGCAGGCGTACTGATGGTAGGTGTCGCGGCGCAGGTCGCTCGTGTGCTGCAGGGCCTCGCGCTGATTGGCAGCGCAACTCAGGCAGCGCTCGGCTTGACGCATCTCTCCGCATAGCGCGCCGCGTCCATGGCCGTGCATCCCCAAGCAATGGCTGTCGCTAAACACGCAGCCGTTGCGCATGAGGAAGACCTCGAACTCCATGCCCGGACAAGCGGCCATAATCGCGCGCAGCTCGTCAAGCCCTAGGTCACGCGGAAGAATGAGGCGATCGGCGCCCCACTCGCAGTAGAGGCGCGAAAGCTGGGCGTTGTAGATGCCGCACATCGTGCTCGCCACCGCCTGCAGACCACACGCATGGGCTAGCTCGATGGGCTCCGGCCCGCTGAGGATAACGCCGTCCGCGCCAGCCCAGGCTAGCTGCTGGAAATACGCGCTAAGCCACGGCTCCATGGCCGCAGAGTAGCTCGCCGTGTTGAAGGTGACGTAGAAACGGCAGCCCACCGCATGCGCACGCGGTATAGCCTGCAGCAAATCGGGCAGCGTGAAGGCGTTGGCCTCGGTGCCAAAGCCGCTCATACGATTGAGATCGGCCCACGGACCAAAGGCTTGCTCCCAGGCAGGGTCATAAAAGCCCATGTAAAGCTCGCGCGCGCCGGCGGCATGGTAGAGCTCGATGTTTTGAGGGTCATTGAGCGGAACAAGTGGGCATCCCATCAGCGCCTCACCTCCCACAACGGACTCACAAGCTGGCGGTATGCGTCCACGCCCTGCGGCTCGCACTCCCAGCTTGGCATGAAGTAGACAGTGCGCCCCAGCTTGGCAAACTCAATGCCGCTGGTACCCGTGTAGCGGATAGCTGCGCCCTCACACTGGCGTGTGCACGGCGCATTGGGGCGGAAGAGTTTCTCATCGTCCAAACCCAGACTGGCAAACTCGCAGATTTGGCCGGTGCTCATATAGCAGGTCGGGCCGTCGATTGTAGCGGTGAGATGCGGCGGCAGGTCATGGAGCAGCAGTTGCTCGTGCGTTGGGTCGAGCTCTATACCACACACGGGACAACGATACGTGCCCGCACTCTCATCCCAGCTGCTACAGGTAGAAAGCAAGCGGTCCAGATAGCTTGTGCCGTCCAAACCCTGCTGCAGTAGGTTTGGCTCATAGGGAATCCAGGGCTGATTTGGGTCGCGCGGATCGCGCTGGTCTTTGTTGAGCAGGCGGCCGATGACGACGCCCAAAGGCAGCTCGTCGCCATTGTTGGCGGCGGCTCGGTCGGCGCGGTTGGGGCGATTGGCTGCTAGGTCGCAGGTCCATAGCAGGGTGCCGAGGTCGTTGGCTACGACCTCATCAATGACGCCGGTGCCCAGATCGAGCAGCTCGAGGGCCTCGCTCTGCATGCGCTCAAGCCAGCGCTGGCTGGAGATGGGCAGGCTGAGTGTGACGCGCAGACCACGCTTACGGCAAAGCTCGATGGTGGCTTCATTGAGCGCTCGGCTGCCTAGCAGCGCTTGCGAGCAAAACGACGAGCCGATGTAGACGCGCCGGCAGCCCTGCAACGCAGGAGCGTCGAGCAGTGCTGCGACGGCGGCGGCTTGTGCATGGGCCTGGGGCAGCTCGACGAGCGTGACGAGCTCCCTCAGATCCAAGCAATGTTGTGCGTAGGGCATGCGTTCTCCTTAAGGGCGAGAAGAAAAAATGCGACACAGTGTTGTCTTGAAGACGAACAGGTGGCGATGCAACGCGCCACCGCCATTGCAAGGCGGGCAACGCAAAAGGAGCCCGGGATGCAACACCCGGGCTCCACAGTACGCGAGGTGATTAGTCCTCCTTGGAGAGCTCCTCAACCTTCTTGGAGAGAGCCTCGACCTGATCGGCGAGCTCCTTTACCACGAGCGGCAGAGGCTTGCGCTCGCCTTCGGGCTTGCCGCCCTCAGGCTTGCCGTAGCCACCGGGACCACCCTGGGGCTTGCCGTAACCGCCGGGACGCGGGCCCTTAGGACCAGCGCCATAGCCACCGGGGCCACCCTGGGGCTTACCGTAGCTGCCGGGACCGCCCTGGGGCTTGCCATAGCCGCCCGGCTGAGGACCCTTGGGGCCGGGGCCCATAGGACCCTGAGGACCCATCGGAGGCATACCGCCCATCATCGGCATCATCGGCATCATGGGAACCATCATCATGGGCATCATGGGCATGCCCATCATCGGCATACCGGGCATACCGCCCATGGGGGGCATACCCTGCGGGCCCTTGGGGCCGGCGCCGTAGCCGCCGGGACCGCCCTGGGGCTTGCCGTAGCCACCGGGACGCGGGCCCTTGGGGCCGGCGCCGTAGCCGCCGGGGCCACCCTGGGGCTTACCGTAGCCGCCGGGGCCACCCTGGGGCTTACCGTAGCCGCCGGGTTGGGGACCCTTCTCCTCGCAGCACTCTTCTTTCTTCTCTTCTTCAATCTTGGGGGTCTTCTTCTCTGCCATAGCAGCTGACCCTCCTTTCAGAAAACGGGGTTTCACCCCTACTTATAGGATGGGCTCTCTTGGCCCAAAACACTTGGGGCTCTGCGGCCCCTTCACAAAACTCAGGGCTCTTTGGCCCTCATCTCAACCGGGTTTTTGGCTCACCCGAAACCACAGTCAGTGTAGATTAATCTAAGACAGGAATAAAGACTTTTCTCGAACTGACAGGCCTTTGAATTGAGGAACAAGGCCCCTTTTGCAGCTTCTAATCTTCTTGCTGCGACTCAGTTCATCGATTAATTCTATCTATGTATTCGATAAATCCTCGTTCTGCTGGTAGAGTAGCGCCAGACTAAAATGATGAATGAGGAGGGCATATGTCGTTTATGCCGCCGCCGTCGAGAGGGCTCGGGGGGCCACCGCCAGAAGCGCTGGTGGATGAGAAGGAGATTAAGCGCCTGAAGGCGCGCGATGGGGAGGAAAACCGACGGGTTGCCCGTTGGATCTTGCACACGGCAAAACCCTATCTACCCGGTATAGCAGGCCTTATGGCAACGAGCATTTGCAGCTCGGCCTTGGGCATTGTCTTTGCGCTGCTGAGTCAAAAGACCGTCAACGGCGCTGTGGATCAAGACATGCATGCGCTCGTTATCTTTGCCGTGTTGCTCGGCTGCACGGGTTTGGCGCAGGTCATCCTGAGAGCTCTCAATGCTTATCTGACCGAGCGTGTGAGCGCCCGCGTTGAAAACGGCTATCGCAGCCGGCTCTTCAACTACATCTTGGACAGGGATTACCAGCAGATTAGCGCCTTTCACAGCGGCGATTTGATGAACCGCATGACCGACGACGTCAACGTAATTGTGAGCGGCGTCACGAGTTTTCTGCCCTCCGTGGCCGAGATTATCGCCAACCTCGTTGGAGCCGGCGGCGTGCTGCTGGTGATGGATTGGCGCTTTAGCCTCATCTACGTTTTGGCGACCGTGGTAATCATCGTCGTCAACAAGGTGTGGCGCCGGGCCATCAAGCAGCTCACCAAGGAAATGCGCGCAAGCGACGGCGACGTGCGCAGTTACTACCAAGATGCTATTGGGAGCCTGCTCGTGCTGAGGGTATTTGTCACGGAGGGCCGCGCCAAAGAGACGAGCACCAAGCTGCTGCAGAATTTTTACACGAAGCGCATGCAGCGCAACAAGGTGCGCATTAAAAGCAACGCCGCCGTGGGGTTCTCTATGAACTTTGGGCATGTGTTCGCGCTGATTTGGGGGAGCTTCCAGCTGACGCGCGGCGCCATGTCTTACGGCACCCTTGTGGCCATCATGCAGCTTACCAGCCAAGTGCGGCAACCATTTATCAGCGCCAGCAACCTAGCGACCCAGTACTACACGATGATCGCCAGCGGCGAGCGCCTCATGGCCATCGAGGCGCTCGACCCCGAGCTCACCGCGGAAGAGAGAAGCCGAATGGAGGCCGCCGGCGACGCCAGGGAGCTCTACCCCGGTATGGAGCGCATCGTGGTCGATAGTGTGAGCTTTGGCTACGGCATGGGCGAGGTGCTCAGCGGCATCGACGCCGTGATCGAGAAGGGCGACACCATGGCCATCATGGGCCAGAGCGGCTGCGGTAAATCGACGCTGTTCAAGCTGATGCTGGGCATGTACCGCGACCACGAGGGCTCCCTCGAGCTGCAGGGCACCGGGGAAAACGGCGAGGCTTGGAGCCAGCCGTTGGGGCCGCAAACTCGCAGGCTATTTGCCTACGTGCCGCAGGGCAACCTGCTCGTTAGCGGCAGACTGAGGGACAACATCGCTTTCAGCGACCGCGAGGTGTCCGACAAGGAGATATGGGAAGCCTGCCGCATCGCCTGCGCCGACGATTTCTTGCGCCGGCTGCCGCAGGGGCTGGACACGGTTGTGGGCGAGCATGGCAGCGGATTGAGCGAGGGGCAGAACCAGCGCATAGCCGTCGCCAGGGCGCTGCTATCGGGCGCGCCAATCCTGCTGTTGGACGAGGCGACATCGGCTTTAGACGACGAGACCGAGGCGCGCATGCTCCGCAACATCCAGCAGCTCCAGGATCGGACCTGCCTTATCGTCACTCATCGCAAAGCAGCGCTTGATATCTGCAACAAGAGCTTGGTTTTGCAGGACGGGGTTCTAAGCGCGGCGGCGGAGCCGGTCCCTGCGGTCAGCGGAGCTGGCGGGCCTAGGGAGTACAGCGAGTACGAGCGGCCGAAGGGCATGAGCCGACCCGTGAGGAGACGGTAAGGGCTGCGGGGTACAGGGAGATTGCGGCGGAGGTGGCTGTGTGGCTAACGCCCTAGCGCGCCGACGATACACGGCAAAATCGTTCAAAATTCCACCTGTTTGGGGCTATCAGTCGGAAAACAGCCGAATTTTGAACGATTTTCGGAGAGCAAAAGTTTGCGTGACTGTGGCTATAGATACGTCTCGCAGTAGCGGGGCAGGTATTCACGCATGCAGGGCAACGCGTAGCGCATTTTGCCGCGACCAGCGTCTTCAATGACGCCCGCCTCCATGAGCCGGCGCTTGTAGCTGGACACATAGCTGGAACTCTTGCCGAGACGCGCTGCGATATCTTGCGCGCTCGATACTCCAGCATCAGCACCCATTGCCTCGAGGAAGCGAACGCCCATGTCACTCAACTCGTCAAACGTCGTCTTAAGCACGCGAGTCTCCATATCGGCGCGGGCAAGCTCGACGCCCCTCTTCGCAGCATCGAGCGTGATTACCTTATCGTCGGCCGATGTCTCCCAACTGCGATACCCCACGAGCTGCAGCATAAATGGGAAGCCCTCTATCGCCTCCACGGCAGCGTCCAGCGCATCGTCGTCCACACCTTTGCCAGCGCCCTCGGCGGTCCTCCGGAACGCGTCGGCCACCTCGTAGTCAGGGATCGAGCCAAGGTGTTGCTGGCACGCGCGGCGCAGAAACGACACGGATTTATCGGCGAGCAGCTGCGACACGTTATACGGCAGCCCCGCCATCAGCAGCGCGACCGGTCGCTCCGCTCTCACGAGGAGCTGGTAGACGGAGGCTAGTTTGATCATCTCTGGCTCAGAGGGGTCAACCTCGTCGACGGTGATGAGGAGGCCTGCGTCCTTTTGAGCGAGGCCGTCCAGAAGGCCCTCGATTGCAAGGCGCCAGTTCTGATTGGCGGCGCCAGTCGTGCCCTCTCCCCTGTCCAAGCCAACGCCGGCCTCGAAACCGGGCAGGGATATCTTGGCGTTCAGCTCTGACACGCGCAGCTCGCCGTCGGTCGAGTCAACAAGATGGGATGCGGCTTTCCTACCCTGCAGGAGGATGTCCTCGAGCATCCCCGGGCCGCACACAGTGTCCACGCTAATCCAGCCGTGCTCGCCAGCAACGGACGACACGTAGGTAAGCAAGGCGGTCTTGCCGGTGCCGCGGGCACCTATGAGAATCGTCGTCAGATTTGGGTCGCCCGAGCCATTATCCAGCGCCGCCGTCAGGTCCGCGATGATTTCTGCTCGACCGGCCATTCGTGCGGGCACTTGGCCAAAGTTGGGTCTAAATGGATTATTCGACATGCTGGAGCCCCAATCTGCTGCTTGCCTAATGATTGGATTATAACAACGACGCTGTTGTATTTGTTGCGCCGTGTTGCGGTTGTTGCGTGGTGTTGCGACTGTTGCGTGGTGTTGCGTTTGTTGCGACAGGCGTGTCAACAGACAGCAGTAAGCACGGTGGCCCGCAGCTCCTCTACAGACACATCGCCATGTACACGGGAAGATAGGTCACGATGCCGTTGCGACTCACGTCTTTGGTATGCAAGACGATCTTCTCGTCCATCTTCAAGCCGTCGTACTTTTCCGAAAGGTAATCCAGCGATTTGTGCGCCTTATACCCGGAAGACTTCACCTCGACCGGGCAGATTCTCTTGTTACGCACCGTCAGGAAGTCTATCTCGTAGGGCCTCTCTTTTGCTTGGCCGCCCTTTGAATCGTCATCTTTCTTGGGCGCGTAGCGATATTCGTGATAGTAGAGCCTGTGGCCTGCCGCGACGAGCATCTGCGCGACAAGGTTCTCCATCACAAGACCTTGGTTCGTGCCCAGCTTGTCCAACACCAGCGACTTGTACAGTACGTCCTCTGTAGAGTCTCCTGTTCGCAGTATCTGGCTTACGAAAAGCCCCGTGTCGGAGGAGTACATCTTAAAACCGTCGCTAACGTAAAGCTCTAGGGAAACATCGGGCGCGCTCACGCTCCTGCAAGGGTTCACGACCATGGCCTGCTCGAGAAACTCCAACGAGCTTTGCGCACTTGTGCCTCGCCAGCTTGGGTCTACCAGCGACAACTTGAACTTATGGCTTTCCAATTGGCGAGGGATGCTTCTGTACGCTGCGGCGGCCCTGCCGCTGCTATCGTCGTCGAACTTCATCAAATCGGCCTCGTAGAGGTCTAGGATGGTGCGCTTGACGATGTCAATCTCATGGAAGGTCTTCCCCTCGACAAACGCCTGCACCGCCTGGGGCATGCCGCCCACCGCCATGTACTCTCTGAAGCGCTTCATGATGGCCCTATGTGCAATTTGCCCCAAAGGACTGCGCGCTTGAAAGGCGTCGCTGATGGCGCGCGGTGTTGCCTCGTCATCTTGCGCCCAGCAAAACTCTTCAAAGTCCATAGGGTACATTTTGACTCGGCGCTCTTCCGACGGGATGAGGATGCCGTTCACGTTACGTTTGATGGAAATTAGCGAGCCCGTCTCTATGTAATCGTAGCGCCCGTCGGCCACCAGCGCCTTTATCGCCTGGCGCGCCGGGGGAAACAGCTGCACCTCGTCGAAGATAATCGCGCAGTGCCCTTGTGTGGGCAGGGCCTTGCCTGCGATGAGAAAAAGGTTGCGAAAGAAGACGTCTAGGCGCCCTATATTCTCGGAAAAATTGTCCCGCATGTCCTTTCCGGCCATGGAGAAGTCAATGAGCAAATAGTCGTCGTACTCGTTGCGGCAGAACTCCTCGACCGTGGTGCTCTTTCCCACGCGACGTGCGCCCTCCACCAAAAGCGCTGTGGTACCTTGCGACTCTTGCTTCCACTCCAACAGCGCGTCGTAGGCTTTTCGTCTGAACATCGAGGCTCCTTTTACGAAAATCACAATTTTAAATTGCCAATATTCTACGAAAACACGATTTTTGTTCAAGCAATTTTCTACGAAAACACGATTTGTTTTAGGGC
>CAYQLX010000055.1:0-11885 GCA_964418305.1 uncultured Coriobacteriaceae bacterium
AAAAACTACTGAAACACGTCGCAAAACACTGTCGAAAATCGCTGAAACACGTCGCAAACAGAGCATAAAAACTGCTAAAATGCGTCGCAGCACGCAATCTACCAGCGATTTTCTGGAGTTCCGGTTATATGATCCAGCGTAACTTGTTCAACAAGCTTAAAGAGTGGAAAGAAAAGCCCAACCATAAAGCCCTTTTGCTTGATGGCGCTAGACAGGTTGGCAAGACCTTTGCTGTGAGGACTTTTGCAGAAGAATGCTATGAATCGTTCTTGGAGATCAACTTCGTCGAGAACCCAGAGGCAAGCAAGATCTTTGAGGGATCTCTTGATGCCGAGGGAATCATCATGGGGATTACGGCGTATTCTGGCATGCCTCTCAAACAAGGCAAAACGCTTGTCTTCTTTGACGAGGTCCAGGAATGTCCACGTGCCCGTACGGCCATAAAGTTTCTCGTTGAAGATGGGCGATTTGATTACATCGAGTCTGGCTCGTTATTGGGAGTGACTTACCAACATGTCGATTCTCTTCCTGTTGGCTATGAGGAAGAGCTGCGCGTTTATCCGCTTACATTCGCCGAGTTTGCTGTTGCAACCGGCATTCAGCCTGATGTGATTGAAACGGCACGTGAAGCATGCACGAAGGGTGAACCGGTTCTAGCTGCAATCCATGAGCGCTTGCTTCGTGCGTTTCGCGTCTACATGGCGGTGGGTGGTATGCCGGCGGCGGTCCAAACATTCCTAGACACCAGCGACCTAGCCCGCGTGCTTGAAGTGCAAAACGGCATTTTGCGCTTATATAGGCAGGACGTTGCAAAATATGCCCCAAACAAAGCGCACGTTGAGGCAATCTTTGATGCAATCCCGGCGGAGCTCGACAAGAAGAACAAGCGCTTCAAACTCAGCGATTTATCTAAGACAGCACGCATGGAGCGCTACGAGAGCGATTTTATGTGGCTTACGGATGCCGGCGTGGCGTTGCCGTGTTACAACATCAGCTCGCCAACGGTGCCGTTGCAGATCAATATGCAACACAACCTGTTCAAGCTATTTCTCTGTGACGCGGGCCTGTTGAGCGCTGCCTCGGTAGGAGCAGTGCAGTTCGATATTTTGCAGGGCGATTTATCTATTAACCAAGGGTCTTTCCTAGAAAACGTGTTGGCTCAGCAGCTTGTGGCTAATGGCTTCAAACTCTATTACTACGACAAGAGCAAGATTGGCGAAGTAGATTTCATTGTGCAAAAGGGCTCGGAGGTGCTGCCCTTGGAGGCTAAATCCGGCAACGACTACATGACGCACAAAGCGCTCGACAATCTCATGGCCGTAGAGGAATGGGGTCTGCAACGAGCTTGTGTTCTATGCGAGGACAACGTCTCGGAAAAGGGAAACGTGACGTACCTGCCCTGGTATGCCATCGCTTTCATCGAACAGGACAGACTTCCTGCTTCGCTCAAAGTGCAGCTCTAGCTCCTAGTGCGTTGTATCGCGTTGCTTGCTGGCGCGTGCGTGCGCATCTTGGCGATGAAATCGGCCTGTATTTTGACGCGAGAAACCTCTATCTGGTCATTAAATAGCACCCCTGCGAGAGGCGCCGAAGATTTCCAAATTATTCTTGGAAAACTATAGACATTATTCTCAACCTCGAATATATTGTTCTTGTTACTTCACTTGGCTTCCTCCTTTCCTCGCAGGTCGCCAGCCTGTTCTTGCCAAGCGAAGACTCTCTCACAAGGACGGTGGTTCTCCCTCGGGCCATCTCCTGCTCGACCGGCGCTTTGTCTTTGAATGCGAGGCAAGGCGCCGGGGTAGGCAACAAAGCCACTAGAGCACAAACTTCCAACCCGCCATCGAGCGGGTTGTTTTTTTCTATCTCTCATGCTGTGCTTGATGCGCGTGTTTTGACGGTGCGTTGTGCTGTTTGGCACGCGTTTTTGCCGGCGCCTTGCGGTGCTTGGCGTGCGCGTTTGATGGTGCCCGATGCGCCCGCGACGCGCGACGAGTTTGCTGCGTGGACCTTAGACGCCTACGAAGGTATAGCGGCCGGTATGGCTCATGTCGTAGCCGTTGGTGTGCGACAGTGCCTCTTGAAGCTCGCCGCTTGCCATGATGCCCAAGATCGTCTTTGCCTCCGGTGTCTCGAGCGTGGCCTTCTTCATCACGAGCGTGTACTCCTCTTGGTACAGCGGGACGAAGTCGATGCCGTTGACCTGCTCTGCTGTCTGCTGGCGGCCTATGCCTACATCGGCAAGACCCTGGCTGATGCGCGCGGCGAGGTAAATCTCACTCGTTGTCTCTGTGCCGTAGCCGTTGATGAGCTTTGAGTCTATGCCTTCTTGCCTGAGGCAACCGTCCAAGTAGATGCGTATACCCGAGCCCTTCTCGCGGTTGATGAAGCGCACGTCATCGCGAGTGAGGTCTTGCAGCGACTGGATGCCCAAGGGGTTGCCCTTTGCCACGAGGAAGCCCTGCGTACGCACAGCGAGCAAGATCAAGACGACTTCTTCACCCGGGAGCATGCGCTTGACAAAGGGAACGTTAAACTCGTCTTCCTCGTAGTCGTACATGTGGCAGCAAGCGGCGCTGATGCGGTCTTTGTACAGAGCATGCAAGGCGTCGTAGCTGTTCATGCTTGTGAGCATGATGTTTGCGCTGCGCTTTTGGGAATACGCAGCCAAAACGTCGAGCAGAGTGTCGCGCCCGGCGATGATGAACCCACGCTGGGTGTCGCCCGCTGCATTTGGTTGGATTATCGGGGTGGTGCTAGGAGCCTCCATGGGATGGACGCCGCGCGAGCCCTCTATGTAGCTCAAGATGTCCGAGTACGTGAAGCGGAGCTTGCGGCCGATGCGATACGAGGTGAGCTCACCGGATTTTGCCATGTTGTACACGGCGTTGCGGCCGATCTTGAGAATCTTGGCTACTTCCTCTGCGTTGAGCGCGTTCTCGTTTTCCATAACCATAGATGCAGACTCCCTTTTAATCCCTTTGCGCGGCAGCTATTATACTGCACGCAGAATTATAGCGAGAATGGGATATAAGCCAACAGGCTTGACTGAGCAGATGGGTAAACCGATAGCTTTGCTTGCTGTTTACGTGCCGTTATCGAGCGTAAGCAAAATGATTCCGCAGTGCATCTTGCATGCAACCTCTGCTGCGTATAGTGGGTCTTGTGAGAAATCACCACTCCTTTCTTTCTCGATTCGGCAAGGCGCCTGTTCACTACCTTCCCTTCCAGGCGCCTTGCAAACCGGGTTTCAAGCACCCGGTGTAGCGCCATAGGTGCCAAGAAGCGATCCGTCCTCCTTTCCGGGTCGCTTCTTGCGTCTAGTGGCAGTCTTTTGCGTGGTTGCTAACGCGGCTCTGCCGTATACTCGCTTAATCCAAAGTGCAGCTACGCAAGGGGGCTCACCTGTATGCAGCAACGCAAAAACGCGATATTGCTCTTTAGCAAGGTTCCGCAAGAGGGCAAGGTCAAAACGCGCCTCACCACGCTTAAGGACGGCTACCTAGACGCAGAGTATGCAAGCCGCTTGTACGGTTGCATGCTCTTTGACGTGGTTGAGTGCTGCATGGATTGTGCCGCGCGCATGGAGGCCCAAAGCGCTGAGGACGCCGGCAGCGTGCGCGACAGCTACGACATCATCGTCTCCAGTCCTGGCGTAGAGCAAGAGCAGCACATGCGCGAACTCTTTGAGAAGAGCGGCTCTTGGCCCAAGACAGTGCGTTTTATTAATGACAGCGGAGCTAACTTTGACGAGCACTACAACGACGCCTTTGCCCAAGTGTGGGACATGGGCTACGACACGGTTTTATCCATGGGTTGCGACATGCCCGCGCTCACCCACGACGTCATAGAGCTGGGCTTCAAGCACTTGCATGAGCTGTGCGACATCGCCGGCGGGGGCGTGGTGCTAAGCCCGGACCAAGAGATGGGCGTGAGTATCGTGGGCTGGACGCGAGAAACGCGCTTTGACCACACGGGTGTCTTCTACTGCCAAGATGGGCTCACGGTGCTGCCCGCCTATGTTGAGAAGTGCCGTCGCATGGGGCTGCCCGTGCGCTATATCCCCGCCATGCCCGACGTGGATACTTGGGCAGACCTGCGCCACAACATCACGTTAGTGCAGGCGATAGCCTATGCCGCGCAGTTTCAAGAAGACCTTACTGTCCCGCACCGCACCCTGGAGGCGCTTGCCGAGTACGGCTTCGTCGATGTGCGCGTGGCCCCCAACGACCTCATGGACCCACGCGACGAGATAGACCTCTAGGGCTTTAGGTCGCCGCCGCAGCCTTGCGGCAAAAGCAAAGGCACCCGGCCGGATACGATCCAGCCAGGCGCCTCTGTTGCAGATACCGCTGCGTTGCTGTGTTGCAGCGCTGCAAGCGGTCTTTAGTAGCCCATCTCCTTGGCGTTTGTTGCCGCAGGACCCCAGTCTTGGTCGTTGGGGCGCGGCATCAGGCCGCCGCCTAGCAAGTGCACGTGCCAATGCTGCACGCTTTGGCTGGCATCGTGACCGGTGTTAATCATGAGGCGGTAGCCGTTGTCCAGCCCCTTGATCTTTGCCACCTGGGGCACCGCTGCCATGACCTTGCCCAATATCTCCTCGGGCACGTTGTCGCCGATATTGGCGTAGTGCTCCTTGGGGATGATGAGCGTGTGGACGGGCATGAGCGGCTCCATGTCGTCAAAGGCCAGTACGTCGTCGTTTTCGAAGACGACGTTGGTCTCAATCTCATGTGCGCCGAGCTTGCAAAAGATGCAGTTCTCATCCTTCATAAAGGCCTCCTCGCTTGCCTTGGGTGCTTGGGTGCGAGCCATAGTTTAAAAGATTGGGCGCGCTGTGCGCCATCGACTGTACGTAAAACGGCTGACTTTTGGCGTATCGGGCATGTCTGGCGGCGCTAACGCAATCTCAGCGAGTATGTCCATGACGCCCGTCGCTTTTCAGCGATTCTTCAAAAACGATACTGCAGCTCATGGACAAGAAGGGGGTGACTTCTTTAGAATTGCTCCGTTGTCTTGCGCGTTTTCTGCGTTGGTACTTGCGTCTCATAGCGCTTGGTTTGACAGGACCAAGAAGGGTCCTATGAGCAAAGTACTCGCGGCTTGGGGAAAGGTCGCACCTGCAGGGGTCGCGCAAAGAGGGGAATCCTATACAAGAGGGGAAGGAAATATGGTTATAAAACCGTTCAAGACCATCATCTACAGCTTCTTTCTGGGTGGTCTGTTTGCTTTGATTGCGCAGGCAATCCTGACGTTTTGGCAGGTTACACTTGCCGACACGCCGATGTCGTTTTTCATGGGCGGCGCAACGCTTGTGTCCTTAGGTATCATCGGCTGCGTCTTGGGCGGCACGGGCGTCTATCAAATCCTGGAAAAGTGGGCCACCTTTGGCTCGCTCATGCCGTTTTCTGGCTTTGCCATGGCCGTGGGCATGAAGGCCGTTGGCCCGTGGACTAAGAACAACGCAAGCGCTGGCCGTTGCGTTTGGAACTGCGTTTGGTTTGTCGTGTGGTTCAACGTCTTGTTCGCCGCCATCTGCATCGTCATCGGTGCAGCCTGCGAGGCTTTGGGCTTTGGCGAGCCTACTTGGGTTGTTGAGAAGGTCACCGACAACACGGTGTTCTTCCATGCCTTCTTGATTGGTGGCGTGCTGGCTGTGTTCTTCCAGTGCTGCTATTTGATTGGCATCAAGATCTTCAAGGGCTGCGAGCCAGTGCATATCCTGATGCTGGCATGGATGCTGGGCGCCATCTTTGCGCCCTGCGGCCTGTCCGGCGCTCTTAGCAACTGGGGTGGCGAGGGCTTTGCCGCAATGATCACTGTGGGCGGCTACAACATGTACGTCGTGGGTGTAGACCTCGTTGCTGGTGAGACCGCAACCGCTCTTTTGCACCTGGGCTCTTTTGCCTTGGCTGTTGCTGGCCTGGCTATCACGGCGCTGTTCACCTGGATTATCTACAACGGCTTCTTTGGCCGCACTCCCATCTCCGAGGTGCACCATGCTCGTGTGAGCCGCATGCTCAAGAACATCGAGAAGGGTCTGGACGAGGCTCCAAAGGCAGCTGAGGGTGCCGATTCGGATGCTAAGCCGGCTCTCACAGAGTAGCTGCTTGATTGCATAACTGCTGGCACGTAGAACTGCTAGCGGTAAACAAGAACCGCTGCGACGTCGTTGTCGCAGCGGTTTCTTTGTTGTGTGCTATTGATTGCAGCGTCGCGCGCGCGGGGAGCGCGACCCAGTGCGGTGCGCGAGAGGCTAATCGGTGCGCGGGTCTCCCCAAAAGGAGAGGCTGATGGTGCCGGGGCCGGTGTGGCTGCCAATGGTGGTACCAATCTTGCAGATAGTCACGGGCTCTGCCAGCTTGGGGAAGGCCTCCTCTACCATGCGTGCGAGCTCTTTTGCGTCTTCTTCTACTGCGGAGTGGTAGACATAGGCCTTGCCGCTGTAGTCTTGGCGGTCATCGGCGAGCTCGAGCATCTTGTTGACGGCGGCCTTCATGGCGCGCTTGCGCGTGCGAATCTTCTCACGCGGGATCAGGCGGCCTTCATTGTTGACGTTGAGCATGGGGCAAATCTTGAGCGCTCCGCCGATGATGCCCGATGCCTTGGACACGCGCCCACCCTTGATAAAGAAGGTGAGGTCAGTCGAGAAGAACCAATGGTGCAGTTTGAGCTTGTTGGCCTCCAGCCAGTCACGCACCTCATCTATGGTCATGCCCGCGTCGCGCTTGTCTGCTACGCCGTCCATGAGCAGGCCGTAGCCGGAAGAGGCAGCCAAAGAGTCAACGACGTAGATTTTGCGCTCAGGGTACTTGGGGCGCAGCTGCTCTGCGGCGATGCAGGCGGCGTTGTAGGTACCCGATATACCCGACGACATGCACACATGCAGCATGTCTTTGCCCTCTTTCACGTAGCTTTCAAAGGCTTTGTAGTACTCGTCTACGTTGATCTGTGAGGTGCGTGTCTCTGCTCCGTCGACCATGGCCTGGTAGAAGTCTGCGTTGGAGATGGTCTTGCCCAGATCGTCAAAGTAGTGCTTCTCATCCAAGAAGAAATGGAAGGGAATCCACCTGATGCTGCGCTTGTCCAAGTGCTCTTCGCTCAGGTCTACTGTAGAGCTGCATGAGATGATGTACTCACTCAAGGTGTCCTCCCTTTGAATGCTTCCCGCTTGCGTCGCGGGGGTTTTGCAAATCGGTTGATGCCCTCACATATGCAGGGCATCGCAAATACGCACATTTTAGTGCAACGCAAGCCGCGCCTGTACTTTATTTGCTGTTTTGGCATAACGCAGTTGGCGTGCGATAGGGGAGCGCTTCTTTAGAAGCTGGGCTTGGTGGCTTGGATGCTCGCGATTTCATATGTGCCTATTACGTCAGGTCAACGCAGCGGTAATTTGCCTCATATTATGCCGGCTGGCGAATCATAATCAAAATAATAAAAGCCCTATGAGAGGGCTATTTACCCGCCTTTTTAAACTCTCCAAGTTGTTAACACCGGCTTCATGGCTGCGTAGGGGGAAACACGCAAGCTCGTCGCCAAAGGCAGTGTTGATTCCAACTGTCAGGGCAAGGAGAAGAAGAAGGAAAGGTGAGGTGAGAAATCTATGACACAGCTAACCATGTCGCGCCGCAACTTCGTTAAGGCGATGGCTGTCACTGGCGCTGCCTGTGCGGTCGCGTCGTCATCCATTGCGCCCAATCAAGCGCTCGCAGAAAACGAAGACGCGGAGTCCACGGCTGGTGAGATCACACACGTCCGCACCTGCTGCCGCGCATGCGGTAAGGTCGAGTGTGGCGTGTGGGTCACTGTCAAAGATGGAAAGGCCATCAAGGTCGAGGGCGATGAGAGCGCCCCTCAGTCACGTGGACACTGCTGCGCCAAGTCGCAGTCGTCCATGCAAGCTGCGTACCACCCCGATCGCATCCGCTACCCAGTCAAGCGTACGAACCCCAAGGGTTCCGACGACGCCGGTTGGGTTCGCATCACGCTGGACGAGTGCTTTGAGCTTGCCGGCAAGGGTCTGGGCGAGTGCGTCGACAAGTATGGCGGTCAGTCTATCTTTGTTATGTGCGGCACGTCCCGTGTTTGGTCCCTTGGGCCTTACCAGGGCATGAAGCAGCTCTTTGGCACTCCTAACGCGCACCTTGCGTATCAGGTGTGCAAGGGCCCGCGCCACTGGGGCGGCATCATGACCGACGAGATGGGCTCCCCGTGGATGGAGGTCGAGGCAGAGCCTAAGGTCTACCTCCAGTGGGGCACCGCTTGCGAGTACTCTAACTACGACACCACCAACAGGACCATCAGCGACGTTGCGCCGCATGCCAAGACGCACATCCTGGTGGATCCTCGCATTACCCCGCTGGGAAAGGAAGCCGATATCTGGCTCAACCTGCGTCCCGGCACCGACGGCGCCCTCTGCTTGGGCATGATCAATTGGATTATCGAGAACGAGGCTTACGACGACACTATGGTGCGTCGCTGGTCCAACGCGTCCTTCCTGTACTGTGATGACAAGCCCTGGCTCACCACGGCAAAGTGCGTGGAAGGCAACGGCGGCATCGATATGCGCACCAAGCTCATCACCGAGGCCGATATCAAGAAGGGTGGCTCCGCTCACCGCTTCATGGTTTGGGACGATAACAACAAGCGTCTCACGTATTGGGACTCTCTGGCCGGCAAGTGGGAAGGCGAGAGACACAAGATCCCCACGGGTGGCTCTTTTATCCAGCATCCGCTCACCGGTCTTATCGCCGATGGCTGGCTGCCCGACGAGTCCACTTGGGCCGATCCGGCGGACTCCACCTACGACAAGTACTGGGATGAGGGCAACGAGAAGGGCAAGAAGACCAACCCCAAGGGTCTGCCCAAGCATCCCGCCTTGTTCCCCGGTGAGATTGAGGTCGAACTCATCAACGGCAAGAAGTACAAGTGCCGCACTGTTTGGGACGGCTTCCATGATTTGACCAGCCAGTACGACGCAGACAAGGTGACCGAGGTCACCGGCGTCGAGTGGTCCAAGGTCGAGGCGGCCGTTGAGGCCTACACCACTCGTGTGGATGCCCGTCACGGCAACGGCGGCGTGCACTTCCAGCTGTCCACCGACCAAAACGGCAACTCTGTCCAGAACACCCGCTGCCTGCAGATTCTTTCCTGCATCACGGGTAACTCGGACGAGCCTGCTGGCAACCGTGGCTCTTGCAAGAGCCAGTTTGACGGCAACCCCGGCCGCTCCAACATGCAGGCCGGCTCCCCTTACGGCGATGCTGCCATCACATGGGAAGGCCGCGACTATAGCCTCGATGACATGGCCGAGTACATGCAGGACTTTGTCCAGTACCTTATCGACGAGGACTCTCCGCTGGCCGAGCGCTACGGCAACAAGGTCCCGTCCAAGGAAGAGGCCATCATCATCGCCAAGCGTATGGGCGGCGAGATGAAGCAATCTCAGGCATGGCCCAATCCGGTCACCGTTTACACCCGCAACGCGGGCGAGGTCGACGCCGAGCGCTTCCCGCTCAATCGCTACTGGGCTCGCTGGGTCGACGCTAATACCGTTTGGGACGCCTGCCTGCAGGATCCCGATTGGGACAAGGCTGTCCAGCTGGTCGACTGCTACCACAAAGAGCCCTTCACCATGCATATCAAAGAGACTCCGTACGCGCTGCACGGCGGCGTGTGCCAGTCCGGCGACATCATGAACATGGCCAATACCGTCCGCGCTTGGAACGGCATGACCCAGCTCGACTTCTTTGTCGACATCGACTTGTGGTTCTGCCCCACTAATGGCAACGCCGACGTCATCTTCCCGTGCCAGCACTGGATGGAGATCGACTCCACGCGCGTCAGCCAGGGTGCAGGCGGCATGTTCGGTTGCTGCTGCAAGGCTATCGAGCCTCCGGGAGAGACTATCTTCGACCCCGACTGGAACTGCGGCATGTACAAGGCGATGGGTGTGCCCTGGAACACCAGGGAGAAGACCGCATCTGGCATGAAGAACTTCAACTTCGAGGGCCAGTGCGAGTCCTTCAAGAAGACTTGGTCCGAGGCTTTGGGTGACGATTACCAGTTCAGCAAGCCCTCTTACCTGTGGCCTGACCACGACCGCATCCTTAAGGACAACGTCGACGCTTGGAAGACCAAGAAGTTCCCCGACGGCCCCACTTGGGCCCAGGCTAAGGAATGGTTCACCGAGCACGGCTGGATGGACTGCCGCGAGTGGCACCCCGAGCGCTGGGGTACCTTCCGCCGTCACGAGATGGGCTGGCGTCGTCAGCAGGGCGGCTTCAACCTGTTCCCGCTGGTCGACCTCCATCCTGGCTTCATGACCGCATGCGGCCTGATCGAGATTTGGTCCCTCACCTGCGAGGCCTACATCTGCAACATGAGCTTTGACATTCCCATGCGCAGTGAGGACGGCGAGGACAAGTTTGACGAGCGCTGGGCTAAGGGTGACAACGAGGCCTTCCAGGGCGACGACGACCGCTTCCCGATCTATCGCGAGCCTGTCGACTCCCCGGCACGTCACCCGGAGATCTACAGCGCCGATACCATCGACGAGGTGGAAGACGAGTTCTTCCAGAACCAGTGGTACAAGGATGCCATCAAGAACTACCCGGACAACGTGTTCATCATGACCACGGGCTCTCGTCAGCCGGTCTACTTCCACTCCGAGCACAGGCAGCTGCCTTGGTGCCGTGAGGTCTGGCCTGCTCCGCGCTTGGAGATGAACCCCAACGACGCCGAGCGTCTTGGGCTCAAGCAGGGTGACTGGGTCTGGATTGAGACCCCCGGTGGTCGCGTGCGTGAGGTACTCGACCTCTACTACGGCATCAAGTCCCGCACGGAAGGCGGCACGCTGGCACAAAACCTGCCCGTCGTGAACGCAAACCACCAGTGGTGGTTCCCCGAGTTCGAGAACGCCACTCATGGCTGCGAGCTCGTGGGTATTAACTGCTGCAACAACCCGTACAACCAAGACGTCGTCGGCGGCTGCCATACCATGCGCTGCAACGCTGCTGTCGTCTACAAAGCCACGGCGGACAACAGCCCCTTCAACAATCCCGTCCCGTGCGACCCCAACGGCGTCGAGTGCATCTATGACGCGTCCGACTCTCGCTTGCGTGAGTGGATGACCGTCGGTATGCGTTCCCGCTTTGAGGGCGAGCCCGAGGAGATCGAGGGTTGGTCCACCTCCGGCACAGGGAGCGTGATCTAGATGACCCGTTATGCCATCGTTACCGACCTCAATCGTTGCGTGGGCTGCCTGGCCTGCTCCACGGCTTGCAAGACCGTGAACGGCGTCCAGCCCGGCAACTTCTGGATTAAGACGCTGCGCGTCGGTCCTAACCCCAAACCCGAGGGAAGCGGCGACTGGCCGGATGTGGAGATGTACTTTTTGCCCATCCAGTGCCAGCACTGCGAAAACCCCGAGTGCGTCAAGGTGTGCCCCACCGGCGCTTCGCATAAGCGCGAAGACGGCACCGTACAGATCGACAAGTCCAAGTGCATCGGCTGCCAGTTCTGCGTCATGGCATGTCCTTACGGCGTGCGCTACCTTAACGAAGAGGAGCGCGTCGTCGAGAAGTGCACGCTGTGCGAGCAGCGCATCAGCCAAGGTGCCCTGCCTCAGTGCGTCGCCCAGTGCGGCTCCCGTGCTCGCTACTTTGGCGATCTTGACAAGGGCTGGGATTCCTTCGTGGCCCCGGCACCCACGCACGACAAGGCTACGAGCTATGAGGACATGCTCGAGTCCCGCACGACCCTCAAGGATTGGTGCGAGGAATACACGGAAGACGATTTCTATCATCTGACCGACGTAGGAAACGGGCCTCACATTGCTTATCTCCTGCGTAACCGCGTCTGGCAGGGAAAGGAGTAGAACA